>JBIOKB010000026.1:0-12442 GCA_044451405.1 Candidatus Babeliales bacterium | reverse complement strand
GCCAAAATCCCCTTCATGGGACCATGAGCAGCTTTGGTAAATGCAGCGTTGATTGCATCCACCGTGAGTGATTCTTTGGTGATGATGGTGAGATCAATTAACGATACTTTTGTAACAGGCACTCTAATTGCAATAGCTTCTACACAGCCTGCTAAATCAGGAATAACTTTCCCCATCACATTCATAGCACCGGTGGTTGTTGGAATGATATTAACTGCTGCTGCGCGTGATCTGCGCAAATCTTTTGCCTCAACATCTAAGAGCACTTGAGAATTGGTGTACGCATGCACGGTGGTCATGAAACTGCGTTCGATAGTAAACGTATCATGGAGCACTTTGAGCATGGTTAACACCGCATTGGTGGTACAACTACCAAGAGATACGATCTTATGCTTGCTCGCGTTAAACATCGCATCATTAACCCCGGGGATGATGCTCACATCTTCATCATGTGCTGGCGCACTAATAAGCACATACTGAGCGCCGGCTTGCAGATGCTTACTTGCTCCTTCACGCTTGGTAAAGTGTCCCGTGCATTCAACCACCCAATCAATGTTCAATGATTTCCACGGAAGTTTTACGGGATCAAGTTCTGTTAATAACTGTATGCGCTTACCATCAATGACCAGCTCGTTACCTTCAAGTGCAACACTCCCATGATAGGTTCCCATGAGTGTGTCATAGGTGAACATATGGGCAGTAAATTCTTTTTTTGCAGGACCAAGATTAATAGCAACGATATCCACCTTGTTACGTGCGTGTGGATCTTGTAGCAACGTGCGTAAAAAATTTCTCCCGATCCGGCCAAATCCGTTAATTGCAATGCGTATCATATACTCTCCTCAAATTTTTTATTTCCAGCTCCGTACTTTTTCAAGAATTGCCACTTCTTCCTGCTCTTCAAGCGGTGGTAATTCCATAATGATTGGTAGTGTACGCAATCGCACATCCTGTATAAAAGCTTTTAATGTATCATCACCAAGGCTCCCTTGGCCAATAACCTGGTGCCGATCTAATTTTGATCCCAATGTTTCGTGCGTATCATTTACATGGAGCAGGTGTATGCGTGATAACCCAATGGCGGTATCTAATAGCTGTATAAAAGCTTCACGTCCTGCAGGATCAACAATATCATACCCATAGGAATAGGCGTGCGCGGTATCAATACAGAAGCTAATCGCATCTGGATTATCCAGTTTTTTTAACAACAGCGTAAAATCAGTAATATCACTGCCTATTGCCATGTTACCATGGGCAGTATTTTCAAGAATGATGTTAATACCATAGTTTTTACGTGCAATGGTATTGAGCGTACGTGCGAGTGCATCAATACCCTCCATACGATCATGCGCTCCTTTTGCTGATCCAGGGTGCACAATCATGTGCGTAAATTCAAGTTTCTGTGCCAGTTCAAGTTCACGGTGCAGTATTCGATGGTTGGACATGGTAACACTGGCAAGATTAACCCAATAGGAACCATGCACATAGAGGTTGTTAAAGTGTGCACGACGCACGGTCAGAAATTCTTGTACGTCGATAGGATCAGGATCAAGCAGTAATCCTGTTGTTTGTTGTACAAAAAAACATTGAAACAATGGTATCTGTAAGCGCAATGCTTTGGTTATAAGATCAGTCAGCGTACTGGTAATACGTATATGTAATCCTATAGCTCTCACACGAGTTCCTTATAATCCAATCAGCTGCTTTAGACGCGATGCATCAACATAGGGCTTTAATGCATTAAAAAAAACTTCTTTTACCTGCTGCAATCCTTGCTGTGTATCCGATTCAAAGCGTAGGCACAATTCTGGCTGTGTATTTGATGCCCGTAGAATTCCCCAGCCATACTCCATCCGTGCGCGTACACCATCAATAGTAATCATAGCAACATCAGGCCGTTGCGCAAACAGTGCCGTAACTGCCTCTACTATGCGTTTTTTATCCGACTCATTGCAGGGGATACGAAATTCTGGCGTACTATATAATTTGGGGAACATTGCCAACAGTTCATCCAGTGTTTTACCCGTTTTTATCAGTATCTCAAACACCCGCAGCGCTGCATAGATACCATCATCGTAGCCAAAATAACGGTCATTAAAAAAGAAATGGCAACTTAATTCGCCACCAAGCAATGCATGATGCTTGCGCATCTGATCTTTAATAATGGCGTGCCCGGAGGGTGAAAGTACCGTCTGCGCTCCCCATTCCTGCAAAAGATCAAGTAATCCTGCAGAACTTTTAATATCAACCACAATTGGAGCTCCGGGATGCTCGTTGAGCACCTGCTGACTAAAGAGTGCTAAGAGTTGGTCGCCCGGTACTAAAAATCCCTGTTTGGTCATGGGGGCCATGCGGTCAACATCCCCATCAAAGCCGATGCCAACCTGAATATCAGTTGTTGCAAGCACCTGCTTTACCTCCTGCATATTTTTCTCTTTAACCGGATCTGCTTCATGGTTAGGACACGTACCATCTACCTCTGCATACAATAACTGAACGTGATGCCATCCCATCGCTTGCACTAATAGGGGCATCACCGTACCGGCAGTACCATTACCACAATCAACAACGGCTGAGAGTTGCATAGCGTGTAAATCTTTAAAATGGTCAGCAAGCCATTCAACATATAAGGGGATCAGGGGTTGATCAGTTACCGATCCTTGGGTTGATGCGGGGAGCTTGGCTCCTTGTTTATAGAGATCACAAATTTCTGCAACCTGTAATCCCCAGACTGAATGTTTGCCCAGGCACAGCTTAAGGCCGTTGTATTCCGGAGGATTGTGGGATGCGGTAATCATGATGCCCGCATCGACTGGCTGGGTATATAAGGCAAAATAAAGGACGGGAGTCGGGCAGATGCCAATAAATAGTACATCAAGGCCACTATCGGTCAGCGCTCGTATAACCTCATCTTTAATCTGAGGAGACGTGGTACGCGCATCCATACCCACTGCCACCGTTTTAACCGATGGCTTGTGCTGCTTAAAATAGTAGACAATTGCCTGGGTTAACGGGTACACCTCACTAATAATAAATTCGGTGCCTACCTTACCGCGGATATCATATTCTCTAAAAATGGTATCAATCATGGTATCTCCCTTAGTGTAATAGAGTGCCCCAGTATAGCAGTTAGCCGTTATTCTGCTATACTAGTTCTATCTAATAAGGGATATTATTCTAACCATACATTAAGGGGTCTCATGGACTACAATTCACTTGCGTTACTTACCTTCCAAGCGCACCGTCAAGCTGATGAAAAACAGCAAGAACAATTTTATGAACAAATTACCAAGCTTATTGAAGAATGTCCTGATGATGAGCTCTCAGCACTCTATGAAAGCAATTCTAGTTTTGCTACTAAAATGAGCGCAACCGTCCATGAAGCGGGCACCGAACTCTACTTAAAAGCCCTTATCGAAACTGATTCACAAAAAGCTGAACAATACTTGAGCCGCGCACTGACCGTGATTGCTGATTCAGTGATCTGGGATGATGTAGCAAATGAGCTTTATGAAGTGATTGAAGCTATGGAGATGGATGAAGATGAGGAAGAGTGTGAGGAATGTGAAGAAAGTGAAGAGTGCTGTAAGGATACAGAGTAGATCTTTGGAAATTCTAAAGAGGTTTAGATGAAATTACATATAAATAAAGTTTTTTTGTTATTAAGTTTAGCAATAACATCTGCCAGTTTTGGTAGTGAAATAGAAACAGAACGATTTATAAGTGATACTGCAAGCGCCAGATTAATAAAAGCCTGCTTTAGTAGTAGGATCCACAAATCATCAAAAACATCATGCAAAACGGATCTCGCTTCAATTGTATATTTAATCCATAACAAGCAGTGTTTTATTAATGCGTGGAGAAATCCTATAAGATTCAATAACAGTCTTATTATCGGCTATAAAGATGAATCATCCGATGAATTTGAACAACGCAAAAAAGACCTTGCTCAAGCGGCAGCCCAAGGTGAAGAAGAAGTTAACCTGTTAGAAAAAGAGTATTCTGCTACTTTCACTCGATGTACAAAAACCATGGGCAAAGAAGAACTTTATAAAGCAAATAGAAAGTTTGCCCATGCACAACAAAAAAGACTCTTAAAAAAAGTATATGGTTATGTAAATTCAAATAATTCCATTTCTGCTGATTCAGAATTTAAAGAAGTTTACGCGTGGGAAAAAGTTAGAACAGAACTATCTAAAAGAGAATCTGAATAAACTCATACTTAAAGGGACCTATGAAACGTATATACATGCAAGACTTGGAAAAGTATTCACTCCTTTTAATAACATTTTCTTAACTACCTGCCGCTCGTTAGTACACTATGAAAATGAAGCCGAGAAGAAAAAACGTGCACAAAAATTAGAAGAAGTTTTCTTCGACACACCTGAACTACATTTACCTAAACCACTTCGAGATGTTATAAACGCTTATGTAGCCGAAAATGTGCCTGATATTCCAGAACATCCACTACTTCCAAACTTCACACCAGAAGATACTGATCTCAAAGAAGTCCTAGAAGCTTTCAGGCTTGCTGATGAAATATATTGGGGCAATACGACTCCTATAACTACTCCCACAGAAAAACGGGAAGAAAAAAAGTCGTAATACAGACTTGGGGATTTTTTATGGTAGACTAGCCTAGTATTCACGCAATAAAAAGTGCGTTCTTACGCACCAGGCTGGTTACCCATATGATCCCACGCACATTACAAATAAAAAACTTCTTGAGCTACGGCTCAGACATACAAACAATCGATTTCTCCCACTATCCTCTGATTTGCTTATCGGGAAAAAATGGGCATGGAAAATCAGCATTATTAGATGCTATTACGTGGGCATTATGGGGCCAGGCGCGCAAGGTATCTGATGTCTCAAAAGCAGATGAAGGCTTGCTGAGATTAGGGCAAACCCAGATGATGGTTATTCTGGATTTTGAATTTAATAACCAGATGTACCGCGTACGCCGTGAATTTGCAAAAACCTATGGTAAACCCTACGCCGTCCTTGAATTTGGCATGCTCGATACCCAAACTGATACCCTGCATCCATTAACTGAAAAAACCATTCGTGCCACGCAAGCAAAAATTGAAGGTATGTTAAATCTTGATATTGATTCTTTTGTTAATTCAGCATTTTTGCGCCAGGGTCAATCAAATGAATTTTCAAAAAAGAGCGCCAAAGAGCGTAAAGAAATATTGGCAACTATTTTGGGCATCAACCGCTATGAAACAGTACGCAAGCTTGCGCTTGAAAAAATAAAAACTGCACAGGCAACTAAAACTGCCCTTGCTGCAGTACAAACCAATCTTGAACGGGAAGTTGCACATAAAATAGCTATTATGCAACAACTTACTCATACACAGACTACCTTAGATACTATTGCTCAGCATGAAAATACGTTAACAGATACAACAACCCGCTTAGAATGTGCGCACAAAAAATTGCAGGAAGATCATAAGCAACAAGCATTACTTACCCAACAACGGGCCCATCTTGAACAGGAGCAAACACAGCTACGCAACGCATTGCGCACACTACGGACACAGTGGCGGTCGTTTCATGCAACTACGTTACGCTATACTGATCATGCACAGCTCCAAGAGCGTAAAGTAAAACTCATGGAAGCAATTTCAGGACATCAGCAAGCATTACAAAACACTCTTGAGCTCAAAGAACAGATACTGCGCACTAAAGAACAGATCCAACACATTGAAAAACAAATAACCGATACGCATGTAGCAACTGTGCAGATACAACAAGTAACGGTTGAACGATTACGCCTTGAAATAGCAGCTCTTGAACATCAGCGTACTGAACTTACTACCACACAAACGGCGTTGCTTGAACAGGAAAAAAAGCTTGCGGCATTGTGTAATGAATTGGAAAAACAAGCAGCGCATGCACACACCATTAAAGCAGCACTGATTTCAGTAGAGCGGCAATTTGAAAAACGCAAAGACTATTATCAAAAATTTATCACGCAGGGTAATTGGCTTACCAATGAGTTACAGAGTTTTGAGCATAAACAGGCAGCAATTCATGATACAGACAATCCAAGCTGCCCTTTGTGTGAACAGAATCTTTCTGCATCACGCAAAAAATTTTTAAAGGGCATGTTTGGTAAGCAGGAACATACCATCAAACATCAGCTTAATCGCTTAACTACCGTTATTAAAAACTTAAAAACGTTGCTAATTGAGCAACATGACGAGATTAACAAACGCAAACAAGACGTAGAAACAAGTACTAAAGCCCTCATCCAGCTTGAGCAGATACGCATACAACAAACAACGTTAGCAACCCAAAAACAAGTACTCACTGATAAATTGGTGCAGCTTGATCTTGATTATGTCACCAAGCTTGCTGAGCATGCACAGGCGGTTGAACTCCTTGAAAAAAAATCATCTGAACAAACACAGATATTACACCACCATGCTAAATATCAAACAGCATGCACATCACTCAACACGCTCCAGGAAGCGTTAACACGCATTGCATATAATGCGGGAGAGCACCAAAAAATAACGCAGGAATTTAACCAACTAGAAACAATGTTAATGCAGTACGCCCAACTGCGTGAACAACTTCCCTTGCAAACAGAGCGAGTACACCGCATCAACGAGCTCTGTGTACAGTTAAAAAAAATTGCCCAAGAACAGGCTACCCTCACTACCACATTAGCACAATACACACATATTTCTCACACTGCTCAGGAACTTGCCAATCAGCATACCGCTCTTATGACAGAGCAGACACAGCTCCGCACACAAAAAGAAACGTGTCTCCAAGAAAAAGGGCGACTTGAAAATCAGCACAAACAGATAGAAGCGTATGAGCGTGAGCATGTTAATAATCAAACACAGATCACCCAGTTAACCGCTACCATGGATGATTATCATGCCATTGCAACTGCCACAGGAAAAGATGGCATTCAAGCACTTTTAATTGAAGATGCTATTCCTGAAATTGAACAAGAGGCTAACACATTACTTGCAAAACTTACGCATAATCAGGCGCATCTGCTCATCGAATCATTGCGCGATTTAAAAAAAGGTGGCGCACGTGAAACCTTGGATATAAAAATTTCTGATGCAGCGGGAGTACGACCGTATGAGATGTTTTCAGGCGGTGAAGCATTTAGAATTGATTTTGCTCTCCGTATTGCAATATCAAAATTACTTGCACGCAGAGCCGGCACGTCACTACAAACGCTTATCATTGATGAAGGCTTTGGTTCCCAAGATGATGAAGGATTATCACACATCATGGATGCTATTCATTTAATTCAAGATGATTTTGCTAAAATTATCATTGTTTCCCACCTACCTGCCATGAAGGATCAGTTCCCGGTGCATTTTGTGGTTAACAAAGGGCCGCAAGGCAGTGTGGTACAGGTATTTGAGCAGGGGTGAGATATACATCTACATAAAAATAGCTACACTAAAGGCGATTTAAAACATTAAACACTCTACGAAAGGCTGTCCTATGAAAAAAATATTAATTCTCACCCTCTTACTTGCTGCACCATTAGCACAAGGGGCAGATAAAAAGAGTACTCAAGAAAAACTCTTAAAGCTTTCTAAAAGTCACGTACGAGCACAAGCTGCATTAAAAGATTCTTTGGGTAATAAAGCATACTTAAGAGCTGCACTCGACCGCATTATTCCTGACACTGAAATGATGCTTCAAGCATTTTCTTCAATGAGCCAAGATGAAACACTCGAGATAATGGGGAACCCAGACATTAATAGCTGTTTTGACCAATGGCTAAGCGTCATAAAGAATTTAAAAAAACACAAACAACAAATTGACCATAAAATTAAAATAAAAGAACATGAGCAATTAGTTGCACAAATAAAACGACTGGAACGAGAACGCGATACCCAACAAAAAGAAAAATTAGAACTGCAAGCTGCTTTAAAAAATACTGTGGCAACTAATCCAACACCTACAGCAAGCGGCGCCTTAACTATGGCTGCTCCAGCATTTGATTGTGGAGCATGTCAAAGCTGTTTTCTGCCCTCAGAATAAGAGTTAACATCTAAAAAAGCTTCCATTGAATAAACAATGGAAGCTTTAATTTTTTAATAGGATGACGATTTACTCAACAGCCTGTACTTCTTTAATCTCCGGTATCTGCGCTTTAAGCGCTTCTTCCACACCCATCTTTAGGGTAAAGTAGGAAGAAGGACACCCAACACACGCACCGGCAAGCCGAACGTACACAATCCCATCTTTATACTCTACAAACTCAATATCACCGCCATCACGGGCAATTATTGGCCGTAAATCTTGTAGCACCGATTTTATCTGGTCTACATGAGATGGGGAAACCATCTATTACACCCATTCCAATTTAGCAATGGTTGCCGTATCACTCACGCGACGGCCCATCGGGATCACGCGTGTATAGCCACCAGGACGATTCACATACTTAGGTGCAATATCAGTAAACAGCTTAGTTAGCGCATCTTCTTTATATGGCAACATTGCCTGTGCACGACGGCGCACATTAAAAGTGTTCCCTTCACGTGCTAAGGTTACCAATTTTTCTGCAAGACGTTGTACTTCTTTGACGGTGGCTTTGGTTGAAACCAAGGTGCCATGGGTAATTAAGTGAATCACTTGATTACGAAGCATAGAACGTCGATGCGAACCCTTAAGATTTAATTTTGTTCTACCGTTTTGATGTCTCATTATAGCAACCTTTACCTGTAGCTTATGTTATTCGTCTTCATTTTTTTGTTCAAGAAGATGCTTGATATCATCTTCTTTGATGTTCATACCAAAATGAAGACCAAATGCTTTCATACTTTCTTTTACTTCACCAAGTGACTTACGCCCAAAATTCTTGATCTTTAACCCTTCATCTTCTGAAAGATTTACTAAATCAATAATGCGTTTAATACCAGCATTAATAAGACAATTGTGCGCGCGTACTGAAAGCTCTAACTCATCGATAGGCTTAAGTAAGAGATCAACTGGTATTCCTTTTAAGCCGAATTCTTGAACACTTGCTGGAATCTGTGTTTTCTTTTCTTCTGGTGCATTAGAAATTTCATTAAATGGTATTTCAGCACTTAATAAGAAATGTTCCAACTGGGTACGTAATACTGATACTGCATAATGAGTAACATCAACAGGATTTTCAGCGCCATCAGTATGAATACGCACGGTTAATTTATCGTAATCGATATTACCGCCTACCCGTGTTTTTTCCACATCAAACATTACTTTTGTAATTGGCGAAAACATAGCGTCAACATGAATACGCCCATCTTCTTGTAATGCTTGACCAATTGGCCATTGTGCAACACGATATCCGCGTCCTGTTTCAACAAAGAATTGAATATCAAGTTCGCCACCTTGAGAAACATGCGCAATAACATGTTCTGGATTTACCAATTCAATATGATCATCTGCCTTGATGTCGCCTACGCGAGCAACCCCTTCACCCTTCACATGTAAACGCATGGTTCCTGGTTTACCTTCTTTATTGCGTATTACGATTTGCTTAATGTTAAGGACTACTTGCATAGTATCTTCAACAACACCATGCAATGACGAAAATTCGTTATTAACACCTTTAATAACCACTGATGTTACTGCAGACCCTTCAACTCCACCTAACAAAACGCGCCGTAATGCATTTCCTAAGGTAATTCCAAACCCTGGTTCAAGCGGTTGAGCAATTAATTCACCAAAGGTGTTACTCATAGCTTTCTTATTCCAGCTTAACCGCGGAATTGTTAAAGGTTTATACTCCTTCTTGTCCATGTAATCTCCCTGAACCTTACCCGTATCGTTTAGGATACTTTGTTATTTGGAATATAACTCAACAATCAGATATTCTTCTATTGGCGTTTGAATATCAGAACGAACAGGATAGCGCAACACACGTCCCTTACGGTCTTGCTTATCAAGTTCTAGCCACTCAGGAACTTTAATACCAATATTGAGTCGCTTATCAATCACTTGCTCTAAAAATAGCGCCTTTTGTAAGACGGTTGGAGCTAAAGAAATTTCATCATTCAAGGATACTAAAAAGGATGGCGAATATACTTTTGTCCCATTTACCAATACATGACCATGTACAATCACCTGGCGCGCTTGCGTACGCGTAGTTGCCATTTTCAAACGATAGAGCACATTATCAAGACGACGTTCAAGCAAACCTAACAAGTTTTCACCAGGCATACCTTCCCGGCTTTTAATAGCAGTAGCAAAGAATTTCTTAAATTGCTTTTCACGCAATCCGTACATATTCTTAACTTTTTGTTTTTCTTTGAGCTGTTTGCCGTATTCAGAAAGTTTTTTAAAAGACTTAGCACTTTGCTGCTCAGTGCCTTCGCCTTTCGTACGTCTTTCTCCACGTCCTGTAGCTGGTGAGCTACTATTTAATGATTTCTTTTCCATAGCAACCTTATAATTATTGAATGCATATCATCAATATATTAAGCATATAACGATTGATTATACTCTACGTTTTTTCGGCGCACGGCACCCATTGTGTGGTAACGGAGTAACATCACGTAGTACTGAGACGTTAAACCCTGATGCTTGCAATGTGCGAACGATAGATTCACGTCCAGATCCTGGGCCTTGCATATTAACTTCAATAGTTCTAATACCAATGTTGCCCATATCTTTTGCTAACGTACTTGCAATCTGAGAAGCCGCAAAAGGAGTTCCCTTACGCGCACCTTTAAATCCTAACTTTCCTGCGCTCCCCCGTAATAACACATCCCCATCGGGCGTCGTTACAGAAACGAGCGTATTGTTAAATGTAGATTTAACGTGCACAACGGCTACATCTACCTGTTTTCTTTGCTTTTTAGCTTTCTTCTTATATGCCATGCTGACCTTATGCTTTTAAATGTATTGATGTCTGCTTGTCATTATTTCTTAGTAACTTTTTTCTTAAGCGCTATAGATGCACCACGTGGACCTTTACGCGTACGCGCATTTGTCTTGGTACGTTGACCGCGTACTGGAAGACCTTTAGCATGGCGTAATCCACGATAGCTTTTGATTTCTTTCAACCGACGAATATTGTTCATGATTTCTTTACGCAATTCACCTTCAGTTACATAATTGTTGGTAACTTCTTTTTGAATTGCTGCAATTTCATCGTTGCTTAGATCTTTTACTCGGACATCAAAGTTGATCTTGAGCTTGTTTAAAATATCACGAGACGTTTTAAGACCTATGCCAAACACATAGGTTAATCCATATTCTATTCTTTTGTTCAACGGTAAATTGGCACCATCAATTCTTACCATAGCATATCCTTATGTTTACCCTTGACGCTGCTTGTGCTTAACATTTCTTTTACATACAACACGCACAACACCAGCACGCTTAATAATATGACATTCTTCACAAATCTTTTTGACTGAAGTTCTTACTTTCATAGGCTCATCCTTACCAAAACATCAGATGTTAACTTTTATAGCGCAATACAATTCTTCCTCGACTCAAATCATAGGGAGAAAGCTCTAAGGCAACTTTGTCGCCAGGCAATATCTTAATGTAATGCATACGCATTTTACCTGACACATGCCCTAAAATCACATGCCCACCTTCTATTTCAACCCGAAACATAGCATTGGGTAATGTTTCTTTCACCACTCCATCAACTTTAATAACTTCTTCTTTTTTATGACTATTTTTTTCTTTATGTTTCATACCGTCTCTCCCTTACTGACCAAGCCGAGTCACAACTTTAGGCTCGCCATCGGTAATTACAATGGTATCTTCTACATGTGCCGCTAAACTTTTATCTGATGTCTTCACCGTCCATCCATCATGCGCAACATACACATCGTAATGTCCCATGGTAATCATCGGCTCAAGAGCAAATGCCATACCTGGTCGCAATACAGGACCAACGCCCGGTTTTCCATAATTAAGTATTTCAGGTTCTTCATGCATATCTTTACCAATACCATGACCTGCAAAATCACGCACAACACCAAATCCATGCGCCTCAACTTCACGTTGAATAGCTGAAGAAATATCCGATAGATGATTTCCCGATTTTGCTTGTGCTATACCCTTATCTAACGCCTTTTGGGCAACAGCAACCAGCTCTTGCGCACGCTGCACACCTGATCCTACAAAAAATGATCGCGCCATGTCGGCACAATAGCCTTTCCATGACGCACATACATCAACTTTTACTAAATCACCTGGAGCAAGAATTACTTTTGCTGCTGGTATACCATGAACCACTACATCATTAACTGAGATACAACTGACATACCGATATCCGCGATATCCCCTCATAGCAGATACTAAACCATGACGACGCAATTGTTCAGCAATCCACTGATCAATATCAAGGGTACTTATACCAGAGCGTATCACAGAAACAAGATCTTGAAATATATGAGATAATAATCGACCAGCTTCTTCCATCTTTTGGATAGAAGCTTTGTTT
>JBIOKB010000025.1:0-12544 GCA_044451405.1 Candidatus Babeliales bacterium | reverse complement strand
TGTTGATCGTGTGCTTCGCATCCGTATCGGGCTATTGTATGGAGCCATGCAAAAATTGGGCTATGAAAAAGAAGACGCGAAGAATGAAATTAGAAGGAATCTTAAAGAATACGTCCCTTCATTAGATGCCGATGGTGTTACTGCATATGAAGAGCAGATTAAGATGCTCGATATGTTTCAATATAAAAAACAAAGTCCTGAAAAATTAACTGATGAGCAACGAAATTGCATAGGCCAATTATTAAAAGACAAGCATATGAATGAAAAACATTATTATAAATATGGTCAATGTATTGGTTAGCTACATCAATCATATCTTTTTACGCATGCAATAGTTGGTAAACACCATGCCATTGAACGTTTTATCCTGTTTAGATGTTACGATAAAACCTTTTTTTTCAAAGAATGGTTTTGCAGTGATACTCGCCTCTGTACGCAATTCATGTAACCCCATTGCTTGAGCATCGTTTTCTAACCGCTGCAATAAGGCGCTTGCGATGCCCTTGCCTTGAAAATCCTTGTGTATATATACATGATCTACATAACCATCTTTTGTAATATCAGCAAAACCAACAATTAATCCGTCTGCATCAGCAACGTATGCGATGTGATCCCTCAATCTTGTTTTCCAATGTTCAGCAGTTCTATTTTTAGGGGCCCAGACATCTAATTGTTCTTGCGTGTAGTCATGGATATTAACTGCGTGAACAGTATCGATGAATAACTGGTTGATTTGCGATATATCTGATTCTTGTAAGGTGCGGATAATAAAACTCATTTTATATTTCACGTTCGAAGATTATTTTAAGGTGAGTAGCTACACCCCACCATCCATAATTATACGTAAAAATTTGTGTTAGCCGCCAACCTTCATTTGCATGTTCTCGAATTACTTTTTCATAATCAGGATCTGACCATCCTATATCTAATTTAACAAATTTATATTCATATTTTGGCATATGAAGTCCTTTAATATGAAAGCTATTATTGTTGGCTATACTTTTGTAATAACTTCAAAACCTGCTCTTTTTTTACTGGATCTGGCTGTTTATAATTAACATATACAGCACCCTCTTCTGCACCAAGCAAGTTAATAAGTTTTGGAAAGTCGCCCTGAGCAAGGGCCATAGCCATGTCATCAACCTGAGCACCGTTTTTCAATATTTTCTCAATGATTGTAAGACCAATATTGTTATAGTAATAATATTGAAAAATTGCGGTAAATAATATTGAATCCGGATCGCCCTGCACCATGGCATTTACATTAGCTTTTTTATCTAATAAGTAATTGATGCCTTCACTGCTTCCTCCAAACTCGATAGCTTTGCGCAAAGCAGTCAAACCTGAATTATCAACAGCATCAACGTTTCTTATTTTTGCATCAATCTTTTTTACCAACTCAAGATTAAAATTGTGGTTACCGGCAGCACGAACAAAGTGCTGTGGCGTAACCCGAGCACCTTTATCAATCAAATAGATCGCTGCCCTTAAGGCTTCTGAGGTTCCCGGTGAAAGTGCATAATCAAGAACATTGCTCTCTATAGTCTTTCCTCCAGCCAGTACAGATTTTCTTTTATCTATTGCATTAACATCAGCGCCTTTTGCCACCAGGAATTTTACATCGTCTAAATCAGGATACCCATGTACCAACGTCATCAATGCTGTTCGACCAAGAGTGCCTCTTACATCAACCGACATGCCGTCATTGATCATTTTTTCTACTAGATCACTTAAACCGCCCAAGGATGCTGCTGTTATAAAATCATCAGGGTTAACTGTTTCCATATGATTATAAATCTCGTAAACAACAGCCTTGTTAGCGTCAACTTTATTTTTATTGATCTTTTTTCCTACTTTAGACATGCCATAACGAAATAGTGCTTTTGCAAATGGATTCCATTGATTTTTGTCTTTAGCATCAGTAGAGGCACCGTTCCTAAATGCTTCTTTTACCCCTTCTAAATCAGATGTATTAATAGCATCAAAAAGAGCTGTATCAGCTGTTTCATTGGCAGATAAAGTCATACAAACTAAAAGCGATGAAAAATAGAGTATCCTAGAGAAACTATCCATGATTTTGCCCCCAACAATAGAAATTTCTACACTTGTTTTTGTATTATAATTAACAATGTGAATTTATCACTTAGCAATGTTAAAAAACAATGAATTGAGAACGATACTCAAAATTTATGTAGGACACCCCTTGTAAGCATACCGGAACTCATCCACAGACCTGGGATCAAAAGTTATAAAATAGTCCCTGGTAGGACGCCAGTCTTCACTCCATCTTCATAGCAGGCTAGTAAAATTAAGCCAAAATAAATGAGATTAGATAACAATAGATAAGCACACCAAGAATATCCATGATGGTTGCCAAAAATGGTCCGGCTGAAAATGCTGGGTCTATACGGAACTGTTTAAGGATAAACGGAATGCAGCTGCCAAGCACGCCAGAAACCATCACAATAGCCCCCAGAGCCATTGCTACTACAAAGCTATGTAACAGCGAGCCAAGGGTTACATAGACTCGCATAAAAGCGACGATGCTTAAAATAGTTGC
Organism: Candidatus Babeliales bacterium; assembly: GCA_044451405.1. Taxonomy (GTDB): domain Bacteria; phylum Babelota; class Babeliae; order Babelales; family Vermiphilaceae; genus JBIOKB01. Next base: position 9,984 of record JBIOKB010000025.1, on the reverse strand, counting down.
GAGCATGAAAGCCATGAACAATTCTCGCCGTAAAAAACGACTCACATTAGCAGAGTGAATGTCGCCTGAGGCCATACCTTGGATTACCATCGCTGATGTTTGGCTACTGGTATTGCCACCAGCACTAATAAGCATCGGAATAAAAGATAAGAAAAAAACACCGAGCATAGTCTCATATGAACGAACGATGGTACCTGAAAATGATTCAGCAAGAAGCAATGCTACCAAAATATAGCTCCGTTCCCAGAGCAATCGCCAAAAAGACGTTTCAAAGTAGGGATATTTCATGGGCGTTAATGCCGCCATTTTTTGTACGTCTTCACTTGCTTCTTCTACTAGAACATCCACCAACGTTTCACTTGGTATAACACCCAAAAAGCGATTCTCTTTGCCTACTACCGGCACCGTCATTAACCCATAGTGGACCATCTTTTGTGCAATAACCTCTCGATCTTCATCAGCTTGAGCAACAAATTCATTGGGGTGCATAAATGAAGAAATCCGTTTATTAGGGGCTTCCAACACCAAATCTTCAAGTTGTACATGACCTACTAATTTGTGATGTTTATCGGTAACATAAATTTGTTGATGAACTTCACGCCGTGGGCGCAAGCGCTGTAACAGATGGATACTCCGCTCAACGGTAAAATCATCCATAAAGGTTAATACTTGAACATCCATAATCCCACCAGCTGATTCTGGGTGGAATTTCATCAATGAGATAACTTCTTGCCGTGCATTACTATGTAATAAATTAAGATATTTTTTCAGCTCTTCATCAGAAAATAAATCAAATAAGTCAGTGAGTTTATCAACCGACAGAGTATTGAGTGCAGCAACTTTTTCTGCCTCATCCATAAAAGAAAGACAATACACCTTTAAAACATCGGAAAGTTCTTCAAATACGTGAAGTTTAAGTTCAAGAGGCAACTTTAAAAACAGCGTTTTTAAAACATCCCGATCATTATCTGCAAAAAACTGGGCGATGTCTGCAGGATGCACCGTTAAAAAATCACGCCATAATGATTGGCCTGAGGGAGACCCTTGAATTACATCGTCTAAATGACCTTGAACGTTTTCTATTATATTCTTTGGGGCGTTCATAAGTAACTCCTACGATTGATAGTTGTTATGGGGTAACCAGCGGAATCTTTGAGGGTTGAACCTCAAGATTAAAGCATTCAGCCTTCCTTGTCTATTTCAATTGTCCATTTGACTTTAACGTATCAGTTTCTACTCTTAATAAGAAAGACTATTTTTTAAAGATACCGTATGGGGGGAAATACTGTGAAGGGAATCGATGAAGGGCGGGCAACACCAGGATCTACGCACATCCTGACTGTTGATATCAATCATATACAGATACGTCTTGATTCCTACCTAGCTCAGGTATTTACTGCCTATTCCCGCAGTTTTTTAAAAGATCTCATTGTGCAAAACTGCGTCCACATTAACACTCAAAAATCGGTTAAACCCAGCTCTCCATTAAAGAAAGGGGATACGATCACTATCACATTCCCTCAAAAACCGGCCGTTGTTCCTGCTGATCTGACAGCACATGGGCTTGCTATAGAAATCATCTATACCCACGAACATTTTCTCATTATCAATAAACCAGCAAATCTTATTATGCACCATGCCGCTGCAACACGCGAAAAACCAACATTGGCTGATTGGCTCATACACCATGAGGCAACCCTTGCCCATGTTGGCTCTGTTGATCGTCCTGGTATTGTACATCGCCTTGATAAAGATACCTCTGGCCTACTTATTATTGCACGCACTAACTATGCACATACTCACTTTACTGAACTGTTTAAACAGCGGGCTATTTCAAAAACTTATCTTGCACTCGTACAAGGACACCCTCCGGCGCAGGGCAGCATTGATTTTGCCATTGGGCGCAACCGAGTACACAAACATAAAATGGCCTCTTTTCCTGCCGCAATGATGAATGGCAAAGAACGTCATGCATTAACTCATTATCGGGTATTAGATTATTTTGATGCCTATGCATTAGTTGAATGTACACCAGTAACGGGCCGCACCCACCAAATTAGGGTACATTGTGCTGCCATAGGGCACCCATTACTCGGAGATACTACGTATAATAATAATCCATTACCAGCACCCATTAAACGCCACGCACTTCATGCCGCTGCTTTATCATTTACCTTTGATGGGATGCCATTTTCTTTTACCTGTCCGCTGCCCACTGATATGGCACAACTTATTAAATCAATGCCGTTAAACCCTAAAAGTTCTTGCAATTTTTCAAAAGACGAATAGCCTTGTGCTCGAGCTAAGAAGGAATTGTAGTAATGAAGCCTCTTTTTGTATCCACACCCTTAGCTCTTGTCTTGATCTTGATTAAAGCGTAATTATTTATGCGATAGCTGTACGTCCTTGAGGTAACTCTTCAAAACAATTGTCACATCGCTTTTTAAGTCGTTCAAATTGACGCTCGAATGGTTTAATTATTTCCTGATTATTCGATATCACTACATTTTCTTGATTATATAAATTAGCAGACCGCGTAAGATTATATGAACCAAAAACAACTATCTCTTCATTGTTTTTGTTCTGTTCAAAAACCATAAATTTATGATGCATGATACCAAGGTATTCTCTTTTTTTATGAGTTCGTACGCCTTTGTAATGAGGATTATAGGTAAAAATTGCTATGTTATGCTGTTGCAACACGGGAATTTTACTGTACTGATCCCGTAAATATGACGTATCTGCTATCACTTCCACAGCAACCTTGCGCTGCGCTGCATCAATAAGCGCTTGAGCAATCCTACTATCAGTAAACGTGAATATAGCAACACGAATACTCTTTTTTTCTTGATTAATTAAGGTAATCAATTCTTGTGCGATGTCATCATCGGGAGAAAAAAGCACCCGTGAATAGGCGTGAGCTGGCAATACACTCGGCGCTGGTTTATCAACTGATGATTGTTTGTTAGGTGCACCAATAACAACATGGGTTTTATTAACTGCTGTTGTATGCGGTTGCAGATAGGTATTGTACGCATTGCTCAACCATGTGCCATCAAAAAAACAGATGCTTAAAAAAAGTAGACTAAAAATTAGTACTGCACCATGAGCGTGGGAATATGAAAGGGTATGCTTCACGTATCTACCTCCTGAAATCTACATTCTTAGATTGTCTGCAGTATACCACTAAAAAGAATGGCTATGCCAGTCTTTCTCCTAACTCCCAAACTTCCACCGCATTTCAACTTCTGCCCCCATATCACGCCGCTCATCACGCAGCAAGCGGACATTAATATCATCTGATAACAGATACCCTAATTCAAAATAGGTATCTTCCGTTAAGCTAAAGTTCTTTTGAATAACTGCGTGCACGCGATCACTTACATCCACTTCAATAGCACCACGTAGCCCGCCACGGCCTGTTTGATCAGTAAAACTAGGCACCAGCCTGATGCGTTTAAATGGCTCTAATAATGATACGAATTTATTCGTTGATGTATGCGTTGTGTGATTCTCGCCAAATAACAGTGATGTGATGTTATTCATAACCAACGCAGGCATAACCATATTCAATGATTCTTGATATGAACCTACCAACAATAACGAAACAATTTGTTCTTGCGTTAAGGGCGGCCATGATTCAAGCGTCACATGCGGTTTTGAAAGAGAACCAGTAACATGCAGAGATATCGTATGATTTTTAATACTGTTTTTTGCCGTAAATTCAATAAGAGGATCATATAAACGGCCGGGCACACAATACAAAGAGCCCTGGGTAATATACAATGGCTTGTAGGGAAATGATAATTGTCCTGACCCGATTGATAGTGTGCCTGCTACTTCTGGACAAGCGAGTGAATGAGTCACATGAAGATCAATGGCAGCTGTTGTATCCAGAAAGGCCGTTTTTATGTGCGTAGGAACTTTTGTTTTTATCGTTACATCACACATAAGGGAATTATCCCGTACCGGAATCATCATACCAGTAGCATGTAAAAAACGATTGGCAAATGCTTCAGAAAAAATATTTTCTTTTAGTTGTGAATGATCAATAGTAAGAAGTCCTGTTAAACGGGCTTGCGCATCCTGATACGTGTACGTCATATGGCCAGACATAAGCGCAAATAAATCTTTTTTTACATTTAATAAACAGTCATTAAAAATACAGGGCGCCTGTATAAAAAAAGGATGCCACGTATCATCATAGAATACTGTTGCTTGATGACAGGCAAAGGAACCTTTATACAACGTACCCTGCACGTTTTTCATACGCATCGTGCGTGCGTTATAATCCCACTCTATAATTCCCTGTGCTTCATTAATAGCATTATATGTTTGTGGAATACGCAGCGTACCATCAAGGGTACACGTTATGGTTAATGGAGTGTGTTGATAATCTGCTACATCCCACCGCACAGAGCCATCACCCTGTATATCGCCTCCATACAGTGCTACAACAATATCTTTAATCCATGGAATATGAATAGACCCTGAAAGTTGTGTGTTATGCAGCGCAAAAGTAGCTATCGCCTGTTTATCATCGTTATACCGTAGTGATCCTTCATATCCCGTATCAGTGCATGCAAGAGAGCCAACATGGGCACAATCATTCACCGTACCATGCCATGTTCCTATCCCATCACTATACGTACCATGTCCGTTGAGCTGTACTGTTGTATCCTGATATGTGTTATGAAGAGTACTGTGGTAGGATCCGGTTATTCCCGTATGATCATAGGCGATAGTACATCCGGTGCTTCCTGGTTGTACATACCACTGATTCATGATAGAAATCGGTGTTTCACCACGCAACATACATTCTATCTGCGCACGCCCTTGCTGCCACTGCCACGCGCCTTCAACACGCACATCCTGCGTTGGCATCCAAGTAAGTGAACCATGCCATGCATCACGCTCTCCACTACCAGTCATCGTAATGGCACCTAATGATGTTTTATGATACGCACCGTCATCAACCGTACCTGTTCCATCTGCAGTAACACCATGTGCATCTTTTTTTACGTGCAGAGCAACACTGCACGTACCAGCACACGCGTCATGTTGATGCGCAAACCCGTAATACGCAAGCACATTAAGAGGAATGGTACCCTGCATATGGGCAGTATATTCGTTATTATCAGAGGAAATGGCAACCGGTGTAATATGGAGTGAATGATCATCATTGGCAATATGTAGCGTTCCCTGATTGCCATACCACTCTGCATCAATATGGCATTCTTGATGAGCAGGAGGTAAACAGGCAAGACGTACTGAGCAATCAGCACGCATACTATGTTCTACCTGCTGATTGGCAAAGATCATATCAAGATATACGGATCCCTGCATATCGCTAACATAGGTTTTATTTTTATCTGCTAAAGAACCATCAATACAATATAGAGTAGATTTAAAATGATTATCGATTTTTTTTGATTCACTATTCCACGTAACATGCATATCAGTTGCTGAATCAGTATCAGCAAGATGCAGGTGCGCTCGTTTATAGATCACTGATTTAGTAAATAACGGAATTGAAGAAGAAGAGCCGAAAAACAAGGTATTAACATGATCATTAATTGCTAACACGCCATGAGAAACTGAACTATAGGTATGACTATCTTCCAACACTACATGTAAATCAATAATGCCATAACAGCACACATGCCACCAGTTACATGAAACAATAAGGCGCTTGGCTGTCCAGTACCATGGTGCCTGTTCATCACGCGGTGTTACGCGAACATCCTGCAACACTAATGCCGGTTGCCACAAATGCAACGACTGCACACTGCAGTGCATACGGCATCCAATGGATGTTTCAAACAGCTCTTTAAATGCTTTTCCTACACGCTGTTTAACCCATGGATCATACTGCATGCACACCAGTGTTATGAGAGATCCAATTAATAATCCAATACTGGCAGAGCGCACTATCATGATTAGCTTCTTATGTTAATAAAATCCATGTTCCATGACGATACTCATACATCCGTACAAACGATGCTTGTGCAACTGACACACTTAACGCATACATACAGCTATTATCAGTTGTTTTTATATAGATTGCACCAGGCTGTATAATACCATGGGGCGTAAAAGTTATACATTGATTTTCAGCCGTAATGGGATGCGTTATAGGGCGCACTGGTGATGAAGGGGGCCCGCATGCTCTATCAAGAACGCCGAACACTACTCCTGATGGCAACTGCTCACGCATGCCATTATAACAGTAGGTATTATGCTCTATATCAAAACTAAGTATGTGGGTTTGGTTCGTTGCACGAGCACGCATGTGCATATAATTACAAACACTGTGCAGGGTATATACTGCAGAACAGGCACCTATCTTAGAAGTACCTCTATTGCCTACGGTGATCCCTATAAGCAGCATAAGTAAGCACATAACAATGACCAGTTCAACCAGTGTATACCCGCTATTCCTCATAGACTCTCCTACCCAATCTACCCCCTACCTTGCCATTCCCTGAGAACTCAGGGCAAGACATTTCTTTTCCCATACGAATGTATAAACTATTGGGATATAAAATAACCCCTTTGACAATTGGTGTATATTTGATAATATTTCTAATAGAATAAAACAATAGTCAAGAAATTTAAGGTATAAAAGCCTCAGAAAAAGAGGGGTAAATATATGAAAACACGAGTAATCAATTTAACTCTATTATTTCTCTTGTGTGCAACGAGCATGAGTAGCGCTATGGAAGAAGCTTCTAATGGCTTACTTGTTTCATCAGATACTCCTGCTACCCAACTAGCTGTATCTGCCGGAGCCGGTGCGGGTAGTGAAACACACACTATAAAAAAAGAGCGAAAAAGAAAAAGATCTTCTGAAAAAAATAAACCTTATAAATGTACTTTTTCTAGATGTGGCAAATCTTTTATCGATAAAGCACATTTAACCAGACACCAAAGAACTCATGCTGGAGAAAGACCATACAAATGTACCTATGCTCAATGTAACGAGAGCTACGCAGACCCACGTGATTTACAAAGACACTTAAAAGCTCATACAGGAAAACGGCGTTACACATGCACAATATGTGGCATAGGTTATAAAAAACAAGGAGCACTAACTCAGCATATAAGCAGAGTTCATAACCCTAACCAAACAACTCCTACTCCATCTTTAGCTGCGCAAGCGGCAGAGCCCGCTGCTCATGCACCTTATGCATTTCTTCCAGCAGGCCCGATGCCACAATTCACACCTTCACCAGCTACTTTAGAAGATCATTCCCATTCCCATTCTTATCAACCACTTGCTCTACCGCCAGCAGTGGAACCATCACCAGCTGCTGATTTATCTGGTGGATTCTCATTAAGCATGCCTAATGAGAATGGAAATACGTTTAATCAGGATGAATTTGGCAATCCATTAGCTGAGCCACCTTCAGAACCACCGCTTACTTTACCAGAACCTGATTTTAGCAGTATACTTTTTGGCGCTTCATCGAATCCAGAAGACGGAAATCTATGAAGACAGTATTAACCAATCTCATCCTATTATTTCTTCTGTGTGCAGCAGGCATGAGTAGCGCTATGGAAGAAGCCGTTGAAAATAGTGTGCCTACACACACAACTTCAACTATCGAAGCCGAAGCTGGCGCTGGTTCAGAAAGCCAAGAGTCGCCCACTGTAAAAAAGGGAACTAAAAGAAAACGGGGCACGAGCGAACATATATGCTCTAAGTGTGGAAAAAACTTTTCAAGAAGCAGTCATTTGGCCGACCATTTCAGAAGACACACTGGAGAAACACCTTGCAAATGTGATCATCCTGGATGCGATAAAGCTTTTCCATACAAACGTATTTTAACCGAACATATAAAAACTCATACAAAACTAACCTGTGAAAAATGCGGGCAAGAATTTACAGACAAAAAACTTTTAACTAAACATATAAGAACACATATCAAAAAGAAGTTTATCACCTGTTATGGATGCAATAAAAAATTTTCTGATAAAGTTACCTTGATCACCCACATAAGAGCACATACTGGAGAAAAGTCTTTCACTGAAAAACAACTTTACTTATGTGAAACATGCGGTAAAAATTTTTTCCATGAAAGTAGTCTAATTCGACATATGAAAATTCATAACGAAAAAGCTTTCAAATGCAGCATATGCGGCAAAAACTTTGAAGCTAAATATAATTTAACCAGACACGAAAAAACTCATGCCGAGAAAAAAATTAAATTAACCCTAGCAGAACACTGTGTTCACACACCAGAACCTGCTACACACAGCCATAGCAGCAGCGATTCAGGTGTGCCATCAGAATCTCAAGCGCCACCGCTAACCGCGGCTTCTATGCATACAGACCATTATCTTCAAACACAATCAAGCGCCCTGTTACCAGTGGTGCCATTACCAATCCCTTATTCTGGTGGATTATCATTGAGCATGTCTAATGAGAATCGAGACACGTTTCAGGAGGAATTTGCCACTCCATTGATTGGGCCGCTCGCTTTACCAGAATCTGATTCTAACAGCGTACTTTTTGGCCCTTCATTGACTCCAGAGGACGGAAATCTATGAAGACATTATTCACTAATTTCACTCTATTACTCTTTTTGTGTGCAACGAGCATGAGTAGTGCGATGGAAGAAGCTATTGAAGGCTTACTCGCTTTATCTACTGCCCCTGCTAACCCACAAACAACTGCCATGATTTTGGCCGCACAAGCGCCCATATCTGCCGCAGCTGACTCAGTGAGCCAAGCACAAATAGGAACTAAAAAAAGAAATGTTGAACGCTCTGAAGAAACATCTACACAGAGCTCCATTTACAAAAAAAGAAAAATTGTTGCTGCAAGAAAAGCTGAACAAGAACTCTCCTCTGCTTATCCGGGCAATCAAGCTCGGCAAGCTACGGAGAGCACGAAAGATTCTGAAAAAAGCTACTCATGTGATCAATGTGGCAAAGGTTTTACATCTAAAAACGGCTTAAAATATCATATAAAAACTCACACTGGAGAAAGACCTTTCAAATGTAAGCATCCTGGATGTAGCAAAGATTTTCTAAGTAACGGTAGTTTGAAAATTCACGTAAGAACTCATACCGGAAAAAGACCCTTCAAGTGTACTAAATGTGGCAAAGATTTTGCACAAAAATGCGGTTTAACTCAACACATAAAAACTCATACTAAAGAACAAGCTTACGTATGCATCCACCCCGGGTGCGGAGAAAAATATACACAATCACATTCGTTAAAAAAACATTCAAAAGTTCATACAGAAGAAAGCGGCATTTATAAATGCGCTACCTGTGGTGCAGGTTATGGGAAGAAAGCTAATTTAACTGCCCATATAGGAAGAGCTCATATACCTAAGTCATCAGCCTCAGTTTCTCTTGCACAAACAACAGGACAAAGCGCTCATACAACTTATGCATACTTTCCAGCAGCCGCAACACTAATGCCACAATTTCCTTTACCAATCTCATTATACTTTGCGCTGTTAGCTTCATCAGCCCCTATGCATACACATTATCATTCTCATTCCCATTATCATGCGCCCTCCCTCGCACAGGGCTCTGTAGAACAAGCCGGAGGACAAACACAACTTAGTGAGCAAGCAGTAGCACCAGCAATATCTTACCCACGTGGTGGCGAATCATTATCTATGCCTGATGCGGGTAATGCACATGTAAAACCTCCCGAAAAAACAAGAGAAGACGGGAATCTATGAAAACAACATTCACCAATTTAACCCTATTGCTTCTTATTTGTGCAACGAGCATGAGTAGTGCAATGGAAGAAGCCATTGGCGAATTACCTACTTTATCTGATACTTCTGCTACCCAAGCAGCCACTGCTCAGAAATCTGTAAGAGTAACTAGAGGAATTAAAAGAAAATTTGATGGGGATAAAAAAACTAACGTCAAAAAAGAAAAAGCTCATGTATGCGATACATGTGGCGAAGTTTTTGCATATAAAAGTCATTTGGTCAGACACGCAAGAACTCATAC
>JBIOKB010000024.1:0-13849 GCA_044451405.1 Candidatus Babeliales bacterium | reverse complement strand
TTTATGTGAGCGCATTGATTTACGCACCTCAAATAAACGGGTTCTTGAACATTTAATATGTGCCGGAGCTCTTGACTGCTTACCGGGAAATCGTGCACAAAAAATGGCTGAACTTGAACGCATCATGGATATTGCAACTGAGCACAAGCGGGCACTCCAAACAGGTCAGATGGGATTGTTTGGTTCAGTAAATGTATATGATGTCACCCGTGAGCCATACGCATTTCAGCTCCTTGCCGATTGGAGTGATAAAGAAACATTAGATAAAGAACAAGAAGTGGTTGGTTTTTATTTAAGCGCCCATCCGCTGGAATCGTATGCTGAGCATATGAGTTGGTTCAAGCCATTAACGTTTGCTCAAGCACTTGAAAATGCAAAACAGTTTAACAGTCCGCAAGAATATATCGCGCTCTGCTGTGGCATTATTAAAAGCCGCCGTGAGATTACTACCAAAAAAGGTGACCGCATGGCTTTTGTACAATTTGAAGATATGCAATCAAGCGCTGAGCTTGTACTATTTCCACGCACCTTTACCAAAGTTGCAGCATGGCTTGATACCCATCAGGTATTTGTTATACGCGGCGCTGTTGATATTACGTCACCACTCAAATGCAAAATTAAGGCAAACGACTGCGTTCCGCTCGAGCTTATGCTTCAAGAATGGCCGTCTATACAGCGCATATCTCTGGTACTTGCTCCCTCTATTACGCACGATGATGTACAACATATTGCCCAAACATTACCTGCCGGTAAAATTTCACTCGAGCTGTTATTTCAGGAAAATGGTAAGCAATTACGCCTTGCTTGTACTAAAAAAGTAGCGCTGGATCAAGAAGTTATACGTATACTCAAAGAGCGATCTGTTGGCATACGTTTAGTGCTTTAATCCAGCCTATTATTTTTTATTCCCAGTTTTCTGGATCTTGTTGTTCTTGCTCAAAATATTTTTGTTCTGGTTGTTCTTTTTTCATCATTGAGCAGCTGCACGCTGGTAATAATGCTACCAGAAGACCAAGTGACAATAACGCGAGAATATGTTTTTTCATTATAAACTCCGTACGCAAGGGTTATACACTATTTTCTTGTTTCTTTACTTCTTTTTATGAGCTACGGCTTTCTTAGCTGCTACTTTATTATCGTTGGTTTCCATCGTTATTTTCTTAGCTTCTAACAAATCCGTTGGCTGTTTAACTAACTTTTTAATATCACTCATGGTTAATATAACTTCACCGGTTGTTGAACACTTACGTTGTTTAACTTCATAGGCAGGATAATACATTTTATCGTTATGCTGCACTTTAATAACCAAGCGTTTATTTACAAACCATTTGGTAATGGTGCCTTGTTCTGGTTTAATGGTACCTTCTGATTTAACTCCTAACCAAGATTTACCCTTAATGTGGATCTCTTTACCCGTATGTGGATCTATTACCATGATATCATGTGGCTCATCGTTAATAATCGTTACCGGACATGCATTGATAAGGCTAACACTTGCAAGCAACGCTAACGCTATAAGTATATTTTTCTTCATATTCTACTCCTAAAATGATTCAAGAAATGTGGCTTTAAACTTAAGAATAGCCTAGCATACTAAATTGACAAATAGCAATGAAATAGCGGGTTTTGTGCTCCACAAGGGGCGCACTATTTAGGCATGTTTTTCAAGATATTCGTGAGCTACCGCCCGATAATAGGGATTTAAACCTTCGATATAGGATAAAAAGGCATTCAATTCAGATGCCTTTCCCCCTTCAAGTAGGCCATTAAGAATGAGTTCCAATTGGCGCACTTCTGGTTCTCGGGGCATTGGTTGATTTTTAATACAAGAAAAAAGAAGCTGTTGGCGATCTGGTAACGCTTTTGCTACCCCTACTAATGCCTGGTACTCATCAAGAATTTGTGCTGCCCGGTCAAGGTTATGCATACCAAGAGTCAGGGCAAAGAGCATATGGAGGTACGTGGCAGTTTTATATTCATTACCCACTTCTTTATACAATTCGATCAATAATTCGATGCTTTCTTGCTTTTCTGCTTCAAGAACGAGGATATGTTCAGCTACTGCTGCCGCTTCTAACGTGCGATTACTCGATTTATATAAGGCAACGGCTTCTTTGTATTTTACAACAGCACTCACAGGATCAGAAAAGGCCACTAAGATATCCCCTTCGAGTTGGCTGGCAAAGGCAGGATCATCAAAAGAATGGGAAAGCAAGCGATAGACGCCTAAGGCACGCTCCCGTTCACCACGAGCAACACATTCAGCTAATTTAAACCAGGCAACGTTATACTTATCTGATGGTAAATACCTCATGTCAAACCTATCCTTTTTTTAGATGCCTTCCCCGCACACTAAGGTCCAGGTAAGACGTGGGTTTCATTGGTGTAAGACAACCATGGCACAATAAAAAAATCAATGGTTTGATCACCATCAGGTATAAAGAGATCACAATGCCCTGCCAATCAACATATACATAGGGCTTTTGACGAAAAAGGAGCAGACAATAGACTTATGGATAGTAGTCAAAAAAAGCAGGTCTCTTTAATGGAAGGTTAAATTATGAAGAGAATCGTATTAAATATAGCGCTCGTAGCGCTTTCAGCAACGGTTGTTGCTCCAGTATTAGCTTGGCCAAATCGTTCTACTAGAACAATAACTCTACAACCAGGTGAAACAGTACGTATTTGGAGCGGTCGTGTTACCATATATAATGGATCTTCTCCTCGAATTACACCGGTTCTTAACAGTTTGCGCAATGGTATTAAATCACACCCTATTACAACTGCCATAATTGGATCAACGATTGCAGGATTAGTTGCACTGAAATTGTATGGTCAGTATGTTAAAGAAAAACTTGCATCTGAAAATCCTAAAGATATAGCTGATGTGGAAAAACATAACACATTCTACTCACGTGTTTTAGGTCTTTACAAATCACGCAATAAAGTAGCTGCTATAGCAGGATTAACTGCAGCAGTAGCAGCGGCTAGTGCATATTACTTCGGAAAATAAATACTTTTCATTTCTAAATAAAAAATCCCCGGCCATCAAAAGCCGGGGATTTTTGTTTATCTTTAATTACTCAGCCAACCACCAATTTGAAATTCGCCACTGCGCGTACTGCGACACACCAGCAATCACGTCTCTGGTCGTTTTCACCGTAGCAATACGGTTGCAATGATGCAACGCATCAGTTAATGCTGCAGAGCGCGTATCATATAATGCATCAAACATCTCAAAAAGCTGGTGTAATTCTTGATGACACACATGTACATCTGCACTGCGTAATGCATCTTTTGCATGCACCACATGATCAAATGCTGCATATAATGTTTGTACGCGCATATATAAGAGTTCATCGTGACGAACAAAATTCATAATTTCAAAACGATCACAAGTAATGGTATCACGTATATCAAAATCATGACGCAATGCTTCAAGCAGCTGCACGGTTATTTCATCACCCACACACCAGCCAATCTCCAGTAATCCCTGCAGCGTTGTTTCACAATTTTCTTGGTATTTATTAATCAGTTGTTTCCATGATTCAGTAATTAATGATGCTTCATCTAATGCTGCTACACGAACAATTACATCATTATATAACGATGTAATTACTAACAACTCATTGACTTGCTGTTGCAATAAACGAGCTGCATATGCTGGCCATGTTGCATGATTTGCTACGGTACGCGTATAATCGTAAACTCGTTCAGCAATAAGCGCTAACACCACTGCTTTTGCTACACCAATACCAGCACGCATAATCCCATGTGCTGGTGAATCTTTCATTGATGAACGCATTGATGATAACCATGCAGTATCAGCATGATCAAACAACTTCCATCCTCCATAGATGGTACCTACAGCTCCTAAGCGCGCGAGCGCAGGGGATACACGCACAGGACCAAAAATATACTGCTTATTATGTAATTGAGATGTCTGCGCAATCGCGTTACTGCTACAGCTAACTATAAGAGATGTTATGAGAAATATTCGTATATGATAGATCATGAGATAATCCTTTGAACTCGATATCAAACATGGGTGAATAGGTGATTAGATGTACTATGATTATGGGATTATGACAAGTGGTTGATGACTCCCTCGTTACAAATTTCTACGAAATTCACTCGGGACGAACGGGATTTATAATTTTTTTGTAAAGCATTAAAAAAGACTGGCGGAGCCAGGCGAAGCTTGCCGAGCCTGATGGCCCGGATAAGCGAAGACTGGTGCCGGGGGTCGGAATTGAACCAACGACGCTAAGCTCTTCAGGCTTACGCTCTACCACTGAGCTACCCCGGCTATGTAAAGGATTGTATGTATGGTACTCATTTGACTCGTTTTGTCAATATACACGCCGTACACCGCTTAACCTTTGCACATGGTTATAGTATATTGTCAGTCCATTGACAGTTTGTTACTCTGAAGCTTTGTATTCCTGTATCCTCAAACTATACAAGGCCCTCATGAATGATCTCAAGCATGAAATAGAATCCCTCAAGCAGCAACTTACGCACGCGCTCAGCACCGCAACAACTGTTGAAGATATCGATACTCTGCGCGTTGCCTTTGTAGGTCGTTCAGGTCACCTTACCACTCTCATGAGCCGGTTAAAAGAGTTATCGTTAGAAGATAAACGAACCTTTGGTCCTCTTATTAATGAATTTAAAGCAACGATTGAACAGCTATTAACAGAAAAACGTGCTGAGTTTGAACACGCACACATTAATCAGGCAGCTGCACGTGCTACATCATTTGATGTCACTGCATCATTACCACGCAATCGTGGATCACTACACATATTTACTACATTAGTTAATGAACTCAGTGATATTTTTATTTCCATGGGATACGCCGTTGGCGATGGTCCAGAAGTAGAGACTGATTATTACAATTTCCAAGCATTGAATATTCCTGAATCACATCCAGCACGGGATATGCAAGACACTTTCTGGCTTGATATTCCGGGTATGTTATTACGTACGCATACGTCAGCAGTACAAATTCACACCATGGAGAGCAATAAACCACCATTTGCCGTATTTGTTCCTGGACGTGTCTATCGCTGTGAAGCTACTGATGCTTCCCATGATTTCATGTTCATGCAAGCAGAACTATTTTTTGTTGATAAGTATGTATCCATGGGTAATTTGCTTGCAACTGCCCAGCTTTTTTTGCAAACATTTTTTAATAAAAAAGATCTTACCATCCGCGTACGCCCTAACTATTATCCGTTTGTTGAACCGGGCATTGATATTGATGCCTCGTGTCCATTTTGTGCCAGCGGATGTTCTGTCTGCAAATACACGCGGTGGATCGAAATTTTAGGAGCTGGACTTATACACCCTAATGTCCTAAAATATTGCGGTATTGACCCTACTGTATATGCAGGTTTTGCACTTGGCACCGGATTAGAACGTCTTGCCATGATTAAATATGGCATTAATGATATACGCCTTTTCCGCAGCGAGAAGCTGAACTTTCTGAAGCAATTCTAGACACACGATCAGAATAAAGAAGGAGTTTTCATGGAAATTACCAAGACAATTATTCCCGCGGCAGGTCTTGGAACGCGATTTCTCCCCATAACTAAAGCTATTCCTAAAGAGATGCTCCCTATTTTAAATAAGCCAGCAATTCACTACATCATAGAAGAAGCATTGCAATCAGAGGTTAATCAATGCATTTTTATTACCAGCAAAGATAAAGAAGCAATTGCAGATTACTTTGATACTGACGCCAAGCTTGATGATATTTTACAAGAGCGCCATAAAGAAAATCTGCTTGCTGGCCTTAATAAAATCATGCGCACGGCCCATTTTACCTATATTCGCCAATCAGAACCTTTAGGATTAGGCCATGCCGTATCGTTAGCGCGCTATTGCATAACGCCTAAGGAATATTTTGGTGTCATGTTGCCTGATGATATTATCATTGGCCAACAACCCGGACTTGCTCAACTTATACGGATTGCCCATCAAGAGAAAGCAAGTGTTATTGCTGTTCAAGAAGTTCCGGATGAGTGTGTGTCATCCTATGGGGTTATTGCGATAAAAAAGCAGATTACTCCTAATCTTTTTCAAGTAAGTCAGCTGGTAGAAAAGCCCGCTAAAAAAGATGCGCCATCTAATTTAGCCATCATTGGCCGCTATGTGCTTTCCGCTAAAATCTTTAAAGCATTAGATGAGATCAATGCCTATAGCACTACCAACGAATTGCAACTTACCGATGGCATCAGTCACATGATGCACCAAAATGAAAAGGTATTTGCCTACAAAATACAGGGAACGCGCTATGATGTTGGCAACCCTGTTGGGTGGATTAAAGCAGTCATTGGTATTGGATTACAAAATCCACAGTATGCACCGCATATAAAGGATTTTTTAGCGAATCTTAATACACCAAGCTCATTTGTATACGATACCTCAAAAAATATCCGCCACGCTTCGCTTTAGGGAATATCTATCGAAGGTTTGTTAAGCTACGCCTGGCTGACGTCACCTACAACCTTAACGCAGGATACTACGCATATCTTTTCCCCCCATAATTTTCTCCCTTTTTTTAATTTAACATTGCTAATAGTAAATAATTTTTAGTACTATAGGGGTAGAAAGCGGTAATGCTTTTGTTAAAAAATGGGAGAAAAAATGAAGGTTATTCGTCTACTCTTATGCATAATTCTTATGCATCCGTTACTCCAAGCATGCCCTACCTGCATTGGGCGTCTTGATAAAAACACGCCGCCTTTTTTCAGCGCAGAATATGATGAACACTATCATCAATCGTTTGCTCCCATTCAAGAGGACAACGAAGATGCAATGGTAGAGGAGGAAGCATGAAAGTGTGGCTTCTAACTCTCACGTTTATTGTTACCCCTGTGTATGCCCGCATTGGGTGCCTTGATAAAAGCATGCATCTTGAACAACGTTTTGATTACAAAAAATACCATTTTGTTCAATGCAATTGTCACTGTGAACAAGCGTATGAGCTCATGAAAAATGGTACGTGCACCGAATGTGGCCATCGGCGTGACGATGTGCTGGTTCAGTTTGTAACCACTGATCCAACTAAGCTTGTTAATATTGCAGAGTTAAAAAAGTACGGAAATAAATAACCGCTTTATTATCAGCGCATATCTCTTTATACTATTCAAATAACATTTTGTTCTTGGAGTATATTATGCGCATACCTTTTTTATGCATTCTTTCTGTATACACCCTATCATTATTCTCTGCCCAATTAACGAGAGAACCCTATCTCCTTACCATCATCAAAGGAGAGTTCCGTAACCCTCAAACTAGTTATATAAGACGATGGGAGCTTATGCTATTCGGTATAAAACATGATTTTCGTGCCGATGAAATAGATGAAAATGGAACATTTTTAATAGCTACACTACAGGACTCTATTTTAGATGATCCCGATGGACAATTAGAAAGAGTCAAATTTTTATTAAAACATAAAGCAAATCCTAACTTCACCCTACTGCACCCCAACGGATATCGTCTACCAACTATTTGTATGGCCTCCACGTATGCTATAGCACGATGTCTTCTTGATTACAAAGCAGACCCTCATGGTGGAAATACGCAAGAGGCGTTACGTTACATCTTGGATGATAGGTATTGTTTTAGATCTCCTGAAACTAAATCAAAACAAATCGCACTACTATGTAAGGCGGGTGTCAAACTAGATACATGCACTTGTGATGGCCTATCTCCCTGCACATTTGTTTTAGAAAGACACCACCTTGAGACAAAACAAAACTGCACAGTAATTGATACTCTTATTAAAGCAGGCGCACCCCTTGATGAACATTTCAAACGAGCATGTGACAATGGAATACGTGCTCTTGAAGAAGCTAATCTTATCAAAAAAACAGTACAACAAGCACAAACAGAGGTAGAAACGGTAAGAACAACACGCCATCATGCAGTGGCAACCATATTGCAAGAGGTAGGACTTTTTAAAGACCCTGCCGGTATTGTTGCTGATTACCAAGTAGATCCTCATGAACACTTTATAGACACAATTCTTGCAGACGCAGACGCCGAGTTGCAAAGAAAGCACAAAGAGCGAGAAGAGGCATTAACAACACCTTCACCTTCATGTTGCATTATTCAGTAATTTTATTTTTTGCCCCGCCCCTCTCCGCTCTTGCTATCGAAGTAGAACCTCCCAGCCTTCGCCTATCCGGGTTTTCAGACTCGGCAGGCTACGGCGGGCTGCGCAGGAGTGTGGTGTGCTAGGCACACTATTTTAGCTTCGCCGGGTTGACATTAAAAATGGCAGCACCGAATCAGGATTCAATGAAATAGAATCGATGCCTGCATCGATTAAAAAATCAGCAATTTCAGGATAATCAGACGGCGCTTGTCCACAAATACCAATAGGCTTTTGCGCTTGGTGTGCGCCTTTAACCGCTAATTGCATCATCTGTTTTACTGCAGCATCCCGCTCATCAAACAGCGGTGCTAATTGTGGTGAATCGCGATCAATACCCAACGTTAATTGCGTTAAATCATTTGAACCGATAGAAAAGCCATCAAACAAGGTACTAAATTCCTGCATGAGTAACACATTAGATGGAACCTCACACATCATATACAGTTTAAGATCATGTGCTCCTGTGCGTAATCCGTGCTCAGCCAACAGTGCAATAACAGCACGCGCCTCAGCAACCGTACGCACAAAGGGGAGCATAACAATCACATTGGTGAGTCCCATGCGTTCACGCACTTTGGTCAACGCGGCACACTCAAGAGCAAATGCTGGCTTGTATGAAGGATCAATATACCGTGACGCACCACGCAAGCCCAGCATAGGATTTTCTTCTTCCAATTCAAAATAGGAACCACCAAGTAAATTACGATATTCATTTGATTTAAAATCAGAGGTGCGCACAATCACTGGCTTTGGATAAAATGCTGCAGCAATAGTACCAATGCCATAGGCTAACGTATCAATAAAAAATTGTTTTTTATCAGGATATGCAGCAGCAAGCGCATCAATTTCTTTTTTAATCTTGGCATCAGTTATTTTAGTAGGCTCAATAAGTGCCATGGGATGCACTTTAATCGCATTACTCACTACAAATTCTATACGCGCTAAGCCAACGCCATCAACGGGCAAAAATGAAAGTGCAAACGCACTATCAGGATCAGCTAACGTGATCATAAGAGTAACGGGAGATTTTGGTATTTCAGTAAGTTTGATTGCCGTTTTTTTAAAGGGTATGGCTCCTGCGTACACAACGCCACGTGCACCAGCACTGCAATCAAGCGTCAATTGTTGTCCATCAGCAAGTACATCTAACGCATTACTCGCACCAACAATGGCAGGGATGCCCAATTCTCTACTGACAATTGCTGCATGACACGTTCTACCACCGCGTACCGTAACAATGCCCGCTACTTTTTTCATCACGGGAACCCAATCGGGATCGGTCATCTCAGTTACTAAAATATCACCCTGTTGTACTTTGCTGCTCTCAGCAATAGAGCGCACAATGCGTGCAGGACCACTTACAATTTTATCCCCAATACTTTGCCCGGTGACTAAAACTGTTTTCTTTACAGAAGTATCAAGCTCATAGCGAATTAATTCATGATAATCATGATGTGCGTAGACCGTTTCAGGCCGCGCTTGCACAATGTAGAGTAATCCATCGTTACCATCTTTTGCCCACTCAACATCCATAGGGCTCCACTCTTTTTTAAGCCCGGTATAATAGGTTTCAATGATAACGGTCATGCGTGCAAGTTCAAGAATTTCAGCATCA
Organism: Candidatus Babeliales bacterium; assembly: GCA_044451405.1. Taxonomy (GTDB): domain Bacteria; phylum Babelota; class Babeliae; order Babelales; family Vermiphilaceae; genus JBIOKB01. Next base: position 4,061 of record JBIOKB010000024.1, on the reverse strand, counting down.
GTCAAACAAAACTGTTGTTGCTCCTGTTCTGATACTGGCACCATAACAACGGGATTATTAGAGTCATCACTATAGATGCGTTTAGTATTTTTAACGCCAAGTTTTTTACCAATGATCGCGTCATGCCCACCTGCTAATGTCGGTTTAAAAACACGAAATTCATCGGGCGTAACTTCACCAGCCACCACCGATTCACCTAATCCATACGAGCCATTTATAATAACCACATCTTTAAATCCGCTTTCAGTATCCAGTGAAAATGTTACACCAGCACATGCTTTATCTGATCTCACCATTTTTTGTACACCAACTGATAAGGCGACGGCAAAATGATCAAACCCTTTATCAATGCGATATGCAATAGCTCGATCAGTAAACAATGAAGCAATACAACGCTTCCAACGGTCAAGTAATTCTTGTTCGCCATGAATATGCACATAACTTTCTTGTTGCCCTGCAAATGAGGCGTTTGGCAAATCCTCTGCGGTAGCTGATGAACGTACCGCAACATCTAGATTTTGTTCCTGATAGTGCGCTGATAGCTCTTGGTATGCTTGTACAATTTCGCGTGCCAAATCATCCGGCATACGCGCATTAAGAATGAGCGCGCGCACCGCACTACCTACCTGTGCTAACGCTTTGGTATCCGGTGTTTTTGGGAGTGTATTCATGATCCGCTTTAATTCAGATAACAGATTGTTTGCCGTAATAAAGTGCCAGTAGGCATCAGCGGTTGTTGCAAATCCAGTAGGTATACGTAGCCCCTGTCCTGATAAATGCCGTATCATTTCACCAAGTGAAGCATTCTTGCCCCCTACTTGTGGGATATCCTTCAATTGAATATCTTCAAATTTCTTAATATAATTCATATCTATTCCTTCTTTTAGCTTATGCTTGATCATACAAAGCAAAAGAATCGAACAACAATAGTTTCTAAAGGCTTTTATGAATACACAGCTTATTTCTCTTGGTCTTGCTATCTTTTCTATGCTCTTTGGTGCCGGTAATTTAATGTACCCGCTCCAAGTTGGTATGGTTTCTGGTGATAAAACTTGGATTGGTATTATTGGCTTTCTTATAACTGCCGTATGTTTACCCATTGCAGGTTTTATCGGCATGATCTTGTTTAATGGCGATTACCAAGCATTCTTTAATCGTCTGGGCAAACCTATAGGCTCAAGTATGATTTTTATCTGCATGATGATCATAGGGCCAGCTATTGCGCTCCCGCGTATTACCACGCTATCCCATACCATGATTGCGCCCTTTCTTCCCTGGTCATTACTCAATCACACGACACTTCTTTCATCGCTTATATTTAGCCTCTGCTTTTTAAGCATTACTTTTGTGCTCACCTATAAAGAAAGCCGCATTATGCAGCTTTTGGGGTATATCATCAGCCCAAGCCTTCTTGCTGCACTACTCATTATTATAACTAAGGGATTACTCTTTCCGGATGATCTACTTCATCAAGCAGCATCATCATGCTTCATTTTTACCAGCAACCTGACGCGCGGTTATGAGACCCTCGATTTACTCGGCGCTCTCTTTTTCTCTTCCATCATTATCACCTTGCTTAAAAACACCTTAGGTTCTTCCTATGAGCAAAAAAAGGCGGTTACTATGGCATTACAAGCAAGTATCATAGGCGTATCACTCCTTGGATGCATCTATGTGGGCATGAGCCTGTTAGGCGCATACCATGGGCAAGCATTTCATGATGGTAATGCAGGAGAACTTTTTAGAGCTATTTCATTCAAAGTTCTTGGTGCCCATGGCGCATTTATTATAGCAACTGCCGTGCTTATGGCGTGCCTATCAACTGCTATCGCCTTAGCAGCGGTAGTAGCTGAATATCTGCATGGGGAAATCTTTCATAAGCGCATTTCCTATGTTCCATCCCTTATCATCGTTTTAGCATCATGCTTGCCATTATCGATAGCTGGTCTTTCACAGGTCTTAGCACTCACTGGCGGCATTATAACCTATGTTGGCTACCCGGTTCTTATTGCCTTAACATTCTGTAATATTGCCTATAAAACGTGTGGTTTTACCCCGGTAAAACTTCCCGTAGCCCTTACCTTTATTGGGGCTCTTACCAGCTATCTAATGGCGTAAAATAGTGCGCTTTATGCGCACCAATACCGTTATTTATTGACCTTTTTTTCAATACTTTTATCATTAATAGCATCCTCATTTTCTAACTAAGAAAGGCTTATAGATGAAATTTTCGATGAAATTAGCAGCATTAACGCTTACCGCACTCGTACTTACGAGCTCTACTGCAACACATGCAATAACAATAACCTATAGAAATGCTCCTAAATATGCTGCTGGTGTATTATTTGCAGCTTCTATTTTAAAATATTGCAATACTACACCTAACAATGATCCTGTTCGCTATAATATCTGTGAACTTGCTAGCTTCCAAAACATACTCCATAACCTCAAATACTTAATCATTGATGGTCTTATTGGTCATAAAAAAGAAGATGCAAAAGTCAAAGTAGATAAAGATGGCTATGTTATAGTTGATGAAACCAAAAAGGCTCCTGCTAAAGGTCTCTATGGCAATATTGATTCTTACTACTTAAAGCCAATCTTAAAAACATTGGGTTTTGTAGCGGGTTTGCGCTCAACAGTAAGAGAAATAAATGGTGGGATCGCTGATTGGCAATCATTTCAATTTTCTGACATGATACCAACCATTAAGTTCCAAGATACGGAAGTTGCATCTGCAGCATAAGCTCTAAATATTAGATAATAAAAAGGCCCGTTATTTCAACGGGCCTTTTTACTTGTATCCACCGGCACTTTTCTAGCTTTTCCCCATAGCTACGGTAGACTATACGTAGTATCTATCATGTCTCTAACGTAAAGGATCTGTATGACCCAACGTTTTAAAAGGTGCGCCCTGCTCCTTCTTATTGCTACCAGTTCTGCGCGGGGTTTAACTGAAGGCGAAAAAATTGGAGTGGCCGTAGCAGGAACCTTTTTTGGTATCCTTGCTATCGAACATCTTATCTATCCTGCCATTACAGGCAAATGGGAACGGGAACGCCAAGAGCAGCTTGCGCAAAAAATCGCTGCACAACAAGCGCGTGATCGCGCATATGCACAACACCTGATTGCTGACACCAACGCATCATATGCTCCTGAATTACGGCAATTACAATCCCTTACTAAGGGGGACTTAGTAACCATCATCACGGGCAAATATGGTAACAAAGAGCTTAAATTTTTTACCTACGATCAAGAGCTTGAAGCAACGCTGGCAAAACTAGCTGCTGTCAACATCAGTGCTCTTGAACCTGCTGAACAAGAAAACTTCTATGCGCTGCTTACCAACATAAAAGAACTACATCGACAAAAAAATCTGTTGCTCAGCGCAGAGATCACCAAGCAAATTGAACACCATCGTACCATTGCCCAACAGCAAGCGCGCTTTAATGCAGAAATAAATACACAACAACAACTACAAGCGCTGACTAGTGAAGTGCGCGGCGTTGTACAAGAGCAAACAAACAACCGCTCTTGGATGGAAGCGATGTTTAAAGATACAACACGTGCATCACGCAGTGAAGGTGAGCGCACCAGAGAACAGATCAACAACGTAGTACAAACGATGCACAATAAAGATGGTCGCGATGGCATGTGGCAAGCACGCCAAGATGATAATTGGAGACGCTTGCAAAATGATATGCGGGATCGTGGTCAATTCCCACCACCGTATCGTGGATAACACTCTAGACAAGAAACTGTACGGGCGCTCATAAGAGCGCCTTTTTTTATACAAAAACGTGTTGTTTTTGAACGCCAGATGTAACTGGTACAGGCTGCACACCCTGCGCATGCCGCTTGAGTGCAGCGCTTACAAATCCAACAAACATCGGATGCGGATTACCTAATCTACTTTTAAATTCAGGATGCGCTTGGGTTGCCACAAAAAATGGATGATCCGGAAGTTCCAAAAATTCCATAAGCCGCGTGCCATCTTCCCGTTCATGATAGCCAGAAAATACCAAGCCATGCTGTTGAAGAACATCAACATAGATCGGATT
>JBIOKB010000023.1:0-15650 GCA_044451405.1 Candidatus Babeliales bacterium | reverse complement strand
GCGATTCGAACGCGCGACCGACAGATTAGAAATCTGTTGCTCTATCCAACTGAGCTACGGGCACCTATAAGATAGATATAAAAGTATATAATGAGCTCAGGATTAACTCAATTACTGAATAAAAAATCACCGCGGCCCGATAGCTTTTGGCACTTCTTTTACCACGTCTTTTGCTTTTTTATCATCCCGCAGGCCTTTGTATCTACCAACCCGCAATTTGCCCCCTTTGGTCCATTGCGCAAACTGAAATTCAGCAACTAATTGCGGCTTTACCCAATTAACACCACTTAAGGTTTCATCATAATTACTAAATGGACATGTGGTGGTTTTTAATTTCTGCAGCTTTTTGCCAAGCAAGGCAAGCGTATCTTCACTATATCCCGTGCCAACTTTGCCCGCATAGTGTAGTTTGCCATTAGCATAGTAGCCTACTAACAAGGCGCCAAAATAATCACGGAAGCCTTTGGGGTTAGTGTAACCACCAATTACTAATTCTTGCTTCATGATGCATTTAAATTTAAGCCAGTCACGCGATCGAACACCAACGTATTCGCTCGCAAAGCACTTTGCAATGAGCCCTTCCCACTGGAGCTTGCAGGCTTGTTTGAAGTATTTAATACCGTCACCAACTTTATGCTGTGTGTAGCTGAGTATTTTGTTGTATACAAGTAATCTTTTTAATACCGCTTTGCGCGCAGAAAGGGGCAGTTTACGGATATCGTACCCATCAACATACATGCAATCAAAGATACAATAGGCAATGGGCACCTGTTTTTCTTTTGTAGCAACTTCACTACTCTGACGCAAGTTAATTCTTCCCTGCAGCAATTCAAAATCAGATACCCCTTTGACGTTACGGCTTACAATTTCACCATCAATAATGAAATTATCTGCTGTCTGCTTTTCTAATGCAGTAACTAATTCAGGGTAGATATCGTTCATATCATTATCATTGCGTGATTTCAAATACACGCGCCCCTTTTTCTTGATGGCTAAACATCGTTCGCCATCAAATTTATGCTCATAGATCCAATCATCGCTTGAAAAATAATCATCGGTTAACGTTGCAAGCATTGGTTTGATAAATAATGGTTGAGCCGTCTTTTTACACTTTTTTTGCAGCTCAGCGGGTAGGGATGGGATCAACGATATACGCTTCATAATAAGTTAAAACTTTTCGGGAAATTGTTGCGCAATACCAGCTGTTAGCATATCTGCCATCATCATAATTTCATCAAACACCTTATCGAATGTTTGAACATCTCCCACCCAGTCTTTCTTCAAACGTGCAACGGTTTCTTCTGTTGTAAGTTTCAGATGTTTGTACATCATGTCTTGCATTTCACTGTTTGACCAATGGGGATTTGCTTTACTTAAGAATAGTGCGATAGCATCTGCATTTACATGCCACTTTTCATCTGCTGTTTTTAATGAACCACTATCATTTGCTTTTGCAGCGGAAACAACTTCTGCTGCTATTAAAATGTGTTCTTTTAATAAGGCGGTTAATTTCTCGCCTGCTTCTTTGCCATAATATGAAGCTACTGCACTCCCAATATCTTCTTGATTTTTAAGTAATCGATCAGTTGCTGCTTTAAGATCCGGTGCATCTGCAACTGCCGCAATAATATAATCACGCGTCCACCATACATGATCCGACCATAATTTGCGCATACCAGTACGCAATGTGCATCGTTCTGAGCTTATGCAATTACCTGATCCATAATGTGCACCCCCATAATATGCTCCTGCACCAATAGCCGTACATACTATTACCCATATAAAAGTACTCTTCATACTCAGTATCCTTTCTTTCATCTTTTTTTAAGAAACTTGCATTATCGTAATATGGTCACGTACGTTGAATCAAGAATATTGGATATCACAAAAAAAGAGACCGCCATGAACTATGAACAAGAATTCACACAAGCTATCAAAAAGGCTGCCATTCCTATGACCCATCCATCGATGTACAAGCAATTGCTTACCTATATTGGCGATGCGCAGATTGTATTACTTGGTGAAGCCACCCATGGCACGCATGAATTTTACGAACTACGTGCAGAGATTTCTAAACGTCTTATTACAGAAAAAAATTTTAATGCTATTGCCATAGAAGGTGATTGGCCAGACGCCTATCAGATTAATCGCTATACCCACCATGAACAGTATACCAATGCTGCTGATGCTCTTGCTTCCTTTGATCGGTTTCCTACCTGGATGTGGGGAAATGTACCAATACTCCATCTGGCTGAATGGTTAAGAAATTATAACCAACAGCAGTCTCCAGAAATGCGCGTTAATTTTTATGGCCTTGATTTGTATAGCTTATACCGCTCAGTTGATACCATCATCAACTATCTTGAGAAGATAGATCCTTCTGCTGCTGAGCAAGCGCGACATTATTATTCCTGCTTTGATCAGTATAGAAATGACCCTCAAGATTATGCATATGCGGTATACACACACATTATACGCGATTGTTCACAGGAAGTTATGGAACAACTCAAAATTATGGCCGAACAAAACTGGCAACGCCTTGCCCATGGTACCATAACCGCTGATGCTGCCTTTAACCTTGATCAAAATGCGCGGGTAGTAAAAAATGCAGAATACTACTATAGATCGTTATTTATTGATGAGGTAAATAACTGGAACGTGCGTGATTCCCATATGGCTGACACGGTTAACGAGCTCATTAAGCATTACCAAAATAAAGGCATAGCAAAACCTAAAATTATTATCTGGGCGCATAATTCACACATCGGGGACGCCCGTGCAACGCAAATGGGTAAACATGGTGAACTCAACATTGGCCAACTCATGAAAGAACAATTTGGTAAAAAAGCAGTCAATATCGGTTTTACCACGTATCATGGCACCGTATCAGCGGCATCAAATTGGCATAGACCTGTTGAACGAAAACAGGTGCGTAATGCATTACCAAATAGTTATGAAAGTTTATTTCATGGAACAGGAATTCCAAATTTCTTATTATTACTTGACACACAAGATCTTGTGCCTGGCCACCTAATTGAACGGGCTATTGGCGTTGTATATCAGCCGCAGACTGAACGCATGAGTCACTATTTTTATGCAAATCTAGCAGAACAATTTGATGCAGTTATTCATTGTGATAAAACAACGGCGCTTGAACCGCTGGAAAAAACATCACTCTGGATTACCGGTGAAATTCCTGAAACGTATCCGACAGGATTATGATATCCGTGCTTCTTCCATAATTTCTTCTATCATCGTACTGATATCAATAACCGTAATTTTACCTCCTGATTGTTGACCAATCGTATTGGTAACAAAAATACTATCCAGAGGACTTACTTGAAGATAATCCCGTGCTCCAGGAGCAAAAACACCATGAATCGCAGCAGCAGCAACATGCTTTGCTCCTCTTTGTTTAAGTATAGAAGCTGCATGGACAATAGTACGTCCTGTTGAAATTATATCATCAATAAGCAGTATCTTTTTATCATGCGCATCCCCATCTACCGCCTCAATTACAACTTCTTCATGCGCGGGACGTGTCTTTGTGAGTATAATAAGATCTTTATTACAAGCTTTTGCTATTTCACGGGCGAAATCAGCCACTCCTGTATCTGGTGCTGCAACTGCATCATATAACGCAGCAAATTTACAGAAAAGATCTGCTTTATACACCGCAGTAAATGATAGAAAATTATGGAGCAATGTACTGTGGGGATGCATAATATAGATCTTTCGCGCAGAAAACTGTTGAATACATGAACTAATAACGTGCGCACTTAACGCTTCACCTGGTTGAGCAATTACTTGGCGAGCATACCCAAAATAGGTAATAAATAGATTAATGCGTGCACCAGAGCGCTGCAAGGCATCTAATAAGAAAAAAAGTTCAAACGCATGTTCTGCTGGTGGATTAGTGGCACTCAAAACCCATACTTCTTTATCACGCACATCTTCATCTACACGTACATACACTTCACCGTCACTAAATTGTTTGATGGTGCATGCACCTGCGCGTGCTTTAATGCATTCAGCAAAGTGCTTTGTTGATGTAGTATAAAAAACGATCATTGGTTTGCCTCATGAAATAATCTGATCGCTTCTTGATCCTCTACTTGATTAAACTTTTGATAAAACTGTCCCACACTAAAAAAGAGTTCAGGCACTTGTAAGCACACTACCTCATCTGCTGCGCGCTGTAATTTTTCAAGCGCTTCTTGTGGTGCCACTGGCAATGCAATAATAATTTTGTGGGGTTTTTCTTGGCGAATGAGTTCTATGGTAGCAAGGAGCGTACTGCCAGTAGCAACGCCATCATCAACCACAATAACTATTTTGTTGGCAAGAGAATGAGATTTTTTGTCTTTATAATAGAGCTTTGCTCGCTCTTGTAGCAAAGCTCTAATGTTAGCTGATTGCTCTGCTATATACTCGGTAAACTCAGGATGCGTAAATTCAGGATTTACCAAGACATGGTGTAAACTTGCCGCGCCAATAGCATATTCAGGATTGCCTGGATAACCGATCTTTTTGGTCAATATAATATCAAGAGGAAGATGTAACTCACGTGCAAGCACATACCCTAATTCAAGACCACCACGTGGTATAGCAAGAATGAGCACCTGGGGATTATTTGCATACTGTTTTAAGTAATGAGCAAGTTGATGTGCGGCATCAAAACGATCTTTAAACATGGTCATAGCATACCATCCTTATATTCGAGGATACTGTGCCATAATCGTACTGAACCATACCTTATGAAATCAATGTATTGATATTAGGCAATGATTCATGCACTTCCATTGGTTTAAAGATCGAGCTAAACCCGTGTGCTATTTCCGTTAATTTTTCCTCAGTTTCAGGCAGCACATCTTCTGATACGCGAATAACTTCGTATAACGCCGGATACACTGAACGTACATAACTTACAAATTGGGTAGCAAAGGGTCGCACTTGTTCTAACGGCAGTGAATCAAGTAGGTTTTTATTGAGCAAGAATAACATGAGCACCTGATCAACAAACGTGTAGCTCTCATGCTCCGATTGCTTTAATAATTCCATGGCGATTGCACCGCGTGCTAATTTCTTTTGCGAAACTTCATCAAGTTCGGTACCAAACTGTGCAAAATCGAGCAGTTCATGATACTGAGCCAATTCTAACCGCAACGCCTTGGTCATCTTTTTAATAGCTTTAGTTTGTGCAGCTCCCCCAACACGCGATACTGATAATTCCACATTCACTGCAGGCCGTACCCCTTGGTTAAATAATTGGGTATCTAAAAACACCTGGCCGTCAGTAATGGAAATAAGATTGGTTGGAATGTAGGCTGAAATATCATCCCCTTGAATTTGTACAATAGGAAGCGCGGTAACTGAACCACCCTTAGCTAACTTACCTGCTCGTTCAAGCAAGCGGGAATGGAGATAAAAGACGTCACCTGGATACGCCTCGCGCCCTGGAGCACGACGCATTAACAATGACATTTCACGATATGCTATAGCATGATTGCTTAAATCATCATATATCACGAGCACATCACGGCCTTGTTCACGGAAATACTCTGCAATAGTGGTTCCTACATATGGCGCTATATATTGATCAAGGACTGCTTCACTTGCTTGCGCTGCTACAATAACGGTGTACTTCATCGCATCATTTTCTTCAAGCAAACGAATAACGCGCGCTAGATTTGCCTGACGCTGACCTATAGAAACATACACGCACAACACATTCTGATCTTTTTGATGCAAGATAGTATTTAATGCAATAGCTGTTTTACCAGTACCCCGATTACCAATGATAAGTTCCCGTTGTCCTCGCCCAATAGGAACTGAGGTATCAATAACCATAATACCTGTTTCTAATGATTGATTAACAGGACTACGATCAATAATGGATGCTATTACTGCCTCAATGGGGCGGTGCTCTTTTATATCCAATGTTCCTAACGCATCAATGGGTTCTCCAAGAGCATTAATAACACGTCCGAGTAACCCCATACCAACTGGTGTTTTAAATACACTCCCCGTACGCTTTACCACCTCTAATTCATGTACCGGCATGGTAGTGTGTAATAGAAAAACGGTAACTGAATCTTCATCTAAATTGAAGATGATTCCCGTGTTACCCCCTTCAAAGGTTACCAGTTCTCCATACATAGCATTACTTAATCCAGAAACCCGACAAATTAAATCACCTACTTGAATAACAATACCTATTTCTTCCAGCTGTTCTTTTGAAATTTCACGCAATGATTTTTCAAATAATGACACTAAATCAGTAGTTTTTATTTCCATTAATAGTTCCTTACTCTACTTGTGAGCTCCACTTCACGTAATTGGCGGGCAACCGAATATTCCCACATAAACGTATCGCTTACTACTTTAATACCCGCTATTAAGCTCGGATCAACGGTATAATCATACATAACATGATAGCCAACCTGCCGTGCAATAAATTGTTGAACAATAGATCGCTCATGCTCCGTAAGTGCATGTGAACTTAATAAGGTACACATAACAATACCAGCACGCTTTAAATAGGAGGAGCATACCATAGCAATTACAGGGGAGATTAAAATTTCTCGCTTATCGGTAATGAGCAATTTCAGGAGCCGCATAACATCGGGCATTACCTGATATGCTGCAAGCATACGCTCTAACAACGATATTTTTCTTTCTAAAGAAACGGTAGGCATAGCAAGCGCGTGCAACCATTCAGGATGACCGTCCCACGCACGCTTAAATGTTTGCAAACTCTTATAATCATCCATAGTCATAGTAGTACCATACACGTGCAGAAAAGCTGTTGCATACTTACGTGAGAGTATAAATCTATTGGTCATACGTTACTCTCCATATACGCAAGGAGCTCTTTTACATATGCCTTGCCATGCTTTTGCTGCTCAAAATAGTCCCGTAATGCTTTGTCACTTTCTTTAACTACAGGGATCACTACTTCATCTTGCACCACATTAAGAAGTTGGATATGGCGACGGCGTTCCATTTTGAGCTCTAATTGATATTTGATGCGTTCTTTTTCTTCCTGCAATGTCTTCTGTTGATGTTCAAAGCTTTGTCGCCAGGTATGCAACGTAAGCATGAGCTCTTTATGTATCCGTTCATTGATATGCATCTGCTCATCTAAGCGTGATTGTATCCGGGCTAAAAGCTCCTTTTTTTCTTCCAAGTCTCTACGAGCTTTATCGCGTTCAGCCATTTGTGTACGTAACGCATCATAGATATAGCGCCTGAATCCATACACAAGCAAGACAATAAACAATGCAAAATTAATAAGCCGAAAAACTATAGGAAGCATGCTACTTGATAACATGTTTAGCCTTTTCAGTTAATGCTGTTGCAACGTTATGGGTAATTGTTTTAATAGATTCAGCTGAATAGGGAACCGTGGTATATGTTGGAGAGATATCTTTAAAGATAGGCCTCTGCTGCTCAATAGGGGGAATTTGTGCACGCATATCTTGTTGACACTGTTCCCACCGCTCTTTACAATCCCGTTTTTTTTCTTGAACAATAACGGTACGCGATTCTATTGAATCTACTAATGCATCAGATTGCATAGTCTCGTACTCAATAACCCCAAAGACAGGGCGCAGCAATAATCGCTTTAAAATACTATAGGCAATAAGAAAATGAATCGCTTGTATTAAAAGCGTCATATTAATGTGCATGTATCACCTGTGATAATGTATTACCCAGTAATAAAAAGAAGAATAAGCGATACAATAAAACAGTAAATTGCTGATGTTTCAATAAGAGTGAGGCCTAAAATCATCGCCATGCGGACGTTACTTGTACTTTCTGGGTGTTTCCCAATCGTCTCACATGCTTTCATACCCACAAGACCTTGACCTAATGCTGGTCCGATACTTCCAATTCCCATAGCAAGTGCAGCGCCAATGTATGCTGCAGCCTTAGCATATAACACTGTTTCCATAGCAACATTTCAAATATGGAGGGTTATTTTTTATCAATATTAACTCTCTTTAAATAAAAAATCGACTATATTTCAGTTTTTTGTTCACTTGTAGGATAATTAACCCATTTTTGTCAGAAGAGATAAAATACGCTAGACTTACTTCCTCATCGTACGGTACTACACACTATGTACCCAAACATACCTATACGTAGATCAAGTACAACCATTTATAATCAAAAAAGAGACTTATGGTTACCGCAAAAAAAATTGTTACTTTGGCATGCCTCACCTTTGCATGTACTCTCCCTCTCCAGGCATTTGAAAGTTCTTCTCCATTCGATGATCTTTCTTTTATGCTTACAGAAGATCAGGATTTTTTAAAAGCAGATATCCCTGAAGCCACCATGGAATTTACTCCGACAGATATTGCCTTTAATCTTGTAAATTTCAATGCGCACAAAATCTTACAAAATGAACTTTTCTTAAGAACTAATGATCTAAATACACGGGATATTATTTATTCTCCACTCTTTATACGCCAAAAAGAAGATAACTACTATTTTGACAGCATTGTTGGGCTTCATCTTTTTTATAACCAAACACATCGCATGAATTTCACTAAAGATAGCACCAGTATCAATTCGTATTTGGCTATTTCAGAACCCAACTTACTTGATGCTATTAAAGAATCAGTGGCTATTATTCAAAAACTTAATATTGGCTTTAATATTGATCCTATTAATATTTTGCCATTGTTTGATAATGCTACCATTCAGGAACGCAAAGTTGGCTTGATGGCTACCATGGAAAAAAATTGGGGTCGTTATAGCTTGCGCGGTATTGTTCCCTTATATTGGGTAGAGCGCAATCTCTTTTTAACCGATAAAGAACAAAAAGCTATTGAACAGGAACTTGGTGTACTTGGGAAAGAAGATCAAGATGAATTTGCAGAAAACCATTTAATTAGCGATAAGCTAGGATTTGGCGATTCACTGGTGACCTTTGATGCACTTATATTAAATACTGACGACTATAAAATAGGCACCCGTTTGGGGCTTGTAGCTACGGTACCTACCGCGTGGGCATTTAAAAAGGGATTAAAAGGATCAAATTTCCCTAAAAGCGATGCTATGCCTCAATTTAACTTCGGTGAACTATTTGCACAAGTAGGCGCACAAAACGCTGATGAGGTAATGCAAAATCTTTTATTTCCTGTAGTTGATCATCTTGCAGCAAATATTTTAGATGTTGATTTGGGTAATAAAGGTCATTTCGGCCTAGGCGGCATTATGCGCAATGAAATTCCATGGCGCCATTATGTTAATCATCCGTGGGTACATAATTTAAAATGGACCAGCTCTTTGTCATTACAATACATGTTCCCCAACAAAGAAAAACGCTATTACATTCAAAAAAGCGATGTTGCTGCATTTGATGCTCTTAACCTTAATAATCGCTCTATTGACGAGATACAAGAACAGATACTTGCTGATCCTGAATATGCAGAACAAGTAGTTAATCTCCTGCAAACAGAATTTGTTGAAACACTCTATCCATTTGTATTTAAAACAAGCGTATTTCCTGGCGTAGTATTTCAGTGGACGCCGCGCCTTATGTATGAAGGACGTAGACTTGGTTTTGATGCAGGTGCAGATTTCTGGATCCAGGGCCCTGAACATTTGCGCAACATTAATAAAACACCACAATGCCCAACTGATCTTAACATTGATATCGCAACAAAACCTACCGCGTACCAAACAAAAGTATTAGCCTCACTATTTTATACCGGTTATCGAGATACTCATGATATAGTGGTTTCATTGAACGGTGATAAAACAATACAAAGTTCTGGCATCGGTAAGGATTTCACCGTAACATTAAATATCGAAGCAAATTTTTAATGCGTAAGGAGTTTTCATGTCACGGATTTCATCGGCTACAAGAATAAGTCTCATATGTGCTGTGCTTATCAGTGGTATGAGTATCGCTAAAGATAAACCAGTTACCCTGGATTCAGAAATTCTTAAACTTATTGATGGTACCCCTTTTCTTAATGGCTATGAGATAAAAATCATGCTTCATGTATTGTTAAAATTACAAAACATGCTCGATGGAGAAGTTGATGCAAGCGGAAAAAAAGAAGGCTATTACGCGTTAAATGGTCAACGCTATTCGATCAATGAACTTATTGCACTTGAAGCTGGTATCGATGAAGAATTTTCAACGAACCAAGCGCGACGCATTACGGGAGAAATCGATGCGGAACAGTTTGTGCACATCGAAGCTACACATCGGGTGCAAAAAAACGAATGTGCTGCAGCATTGCAAGAAGCAAAAGATGATTTTGAAAAAAAAATATCACCGTATGTAGGTAATGCACGTGGCGCTAAGCAACAGTTGTGTATGCTCATTCAAGAGTCATGCAAAAAACATAATCGATTGGACAGCATTTTATTAAAATGGGGAGAAGAGCAAGAAGGTCATGAAGGTGAGGCTATGCGCACCAAAGTTACTACACTTTTAGAAATGAAGGCTTTTTGTAATGACTTAACTAATTTCTTAAAAGACATGATTCATAGTTGTCCTAAGGCAGTAGCTCATTACAAAGAACTTAAGGCACAATACACGGCACAACACAAATGATAAACCATGAACAACATCACACCAGATGAACTGAGTGGAGTAGTAGATCGCTTTATTTTTCAAAATACCGATAATGGCTATGGAGTCATGGTGCTTACCGCTAAAGCAAGCAAACCCATCACCGTTATAGGCCATTTTCCTAACATTAATCCAGGACAACAGGTTCACCTTGTTGGGCACTGGATTATGCATCCCAAATTTGGCAAACAATTTGAAGCAAAAACGTGCATATCAACCTTACCAAATACCCTTGTTGGTCTTAAAAAATATTTAGCCTCAGGCCTTATTAAGGGCATAGGACCAGCATACGCTGAAAAATTGGTCAGTTATTTTGGCACTGACGTATTAACGGTTATTGATACTACGCCTGAACGGCTTACTGAAGTACCAGGTATAGGTAATTCACGCGCAGCTACGATTAAAGATGCATGGAAAGATCAAAAAGAGATTGCTAACGTCATGGTCTTTTTACAGGAAAAAGGAATCTCAACTACCTACGCAACAAAAATTTATAAAACATATGGACAGCAATCAATTACCGTCATTACTGAAAATCCTTATCGCCTTGCCGATGATATTTGGGGCATTGGATTTAAAATCGCAGATGCCATCGCCCATAATCTGGGTATTGCACATAATTCATTACAGCGCATTAAAGCTGGCATTATCTACACCTTAACTACGTTGGTTAACAATGGGCATCTGTATGGAGAACTTCAAGAACTTAAAACAACAACCGTTAAACTATTAGAAATAGTGAGCTCAAGCTCACCACTTGAAGATATTTCCATTGAACCTACAATAAAACAAGCGTTTCATGAACTCTATGATACGCACAAAATAAAACTTATTACGTATAATGAGCAGCACTTTGTAGGTCTTACATCACACTATTTTTCTGAAAAAGGTGTGGCCAACCACATTCGTAAACTCATTGATTACCCACCAATGAGTATTTTTAACCTGGATGAGATATATCAAACGTTACGCGTGCCGCGCAATGAACATGACTATGTGCTTAATGAGGAGCAACAAGAAGGGATTTTGGCGTGCCTGCGTAACAAAATTACCATTATTACTGGTGGCCCAGGAACGGGTAAAACGACTATCATTAAAAAATTGTTATCCATCCTAGATGAGTATCACATTACCTATAAATTGGCTGCCCCTACTGGGCGTGCTGCAAAACGTATTATTGAAAGCACGGGGCGTCATGCTTCAACACTCCATCGATTATTAGAATATGATTTTGCCAGCCATGGGTTTGCACATAATGAAACCAATGCGCTCAAGCTCCATTTTTTAATTATTGATGAAGCTTCCATGATTGATATTTTTTTGGCACACGCGGTTCTTAAGGCGCTTCCTTTACCTGCACATCTCATACTTATTGGAGATATAGATCAATTGCCATCGGTTGGTGCGGGAAATTTCCTTAATGATCTTATTGCAAGTAAAGTAGTGCCAACTATTCGTCTTAAACAAATATTTAGACAAGCACAAGATAGTTTAATTGTTGTTAACGCCCACCGGGTAAATAATGGAGAATTCCCTACCTCATCATTACCAAACGCCAAGCGTGATTTTATTTTTATAAAAGAGGACAATCCTGAACAGGTACAAGCGCATTTGGAAAGCATTATTAAGAATCAACTACAGCGCTATGGTATTAAATCAGAAAATAGCATAGTGCTGGTGCCTATGAATCGTGGCGTTGTTGGCACCCAAACTATTAATCACTTTTTGCAAACGATTATTAACCCTTCTTCAACAGCCCCTCATGTTATGTATTCAGGCACTACCTTTAAAGTTAATGATCGAGTTATGCAAATTCGCAATAATTACGACAAACTTGTTTTTAATGGTGATACGGGAATTATTAGCGCTATTGATACTGCTGAACGTATAGTAACTATCAATTTTTATGATCGCGACATCGTCTATGAATTTAATGATCTTGATGAGATTGTACTTGCGTATGCAATTACCATCCACAAGAGCCAAGGATCAGAATATGCTGCCGTTATCATTCCCATCTTTATGCAACATTTTACGTTATTGCAACGCAATTTAATCTATACGGCTATTACCCGGGCAAAAAAGCTCTGTATTCTTATAGGTCAAACAAAGGCGATAGGCATGGCACTGCGCAATAACAAAGGGATAGAGCGCACCACGTTCTTAGTGCAATTTTTAACGTCTGATCTGCAATGCAGGTAGCTATTACTTGAACTTATGAAATAGAAGAACCCGCACCATGTGTAGAAGCTTGCTGAACAGGAAGATCTTGCTTTAAAAGTTCTACAATTTTGGGATCTAGGCCAACAATCTGTTCTGCTACTTGCAGCACTGTTTCACCAAATTCATTTATCAAAGTAACGTTTGCCTTGTGTTTTAAAAGAAGGTCAATTATTGCAAAAGTTTTATCATCTTTTCTCTCAAACGCTGAAACCGCTGTACACAGTGCTGTTTCTCCCGCTTTATTTTGCTCATTAACATCTGCCTTAGCCGCCAATAATTTCCTAACCTCATCCACATCACGTGACCCTCTCCCCACTGCCTTCATGAGTTCAGTATCTTCATCTGAATCTCTTTTTTCAGCAGCAAATCCTTTCTTCTTGGTTTCATCAGTCTTCTTTGCCCGACGTGCTACTGCCATAGCAGGAAGAAGCGGTGCGGGCGCCATAAATGATCCAGATTGTTTGGTTCTCACTGTTGCCTGTTGAAATAGATTTGGAAGCAATGTAGGCGACACAGATGTTCCAGATTCCCCAAGTGATAACTGTTCAAGTGTCCCAGTCGGTGATCCTTGAGAATCACCAGCATCTTGAGGCATTGACAATTGCAGTATCTGATCTGTCTTAGCTGTATCAGATACAAATAAAGGCTCCCCGAATGGCGGCGTGTGTATCCTCAATGCTGATCCTTTTGGCTTTTCTTGTTCTTTATCTGACTGTGCAACAGCTTCAGATTCAGACCCTACTGATGGTTTATGTCTTTTAGCAGATTCCCTCCATGGAATATCCGGTGGTGTTGGATTAACAGGAGACGGCTCAAGAGATGGTTGTGAAGAAGGTGGTAGTGATGGCGATGATACTGATGGCAATGATACTGAAGAAAGAGATGACGTACGCGACGATATTACATCAAAAGAGTCCATGCTCGGTGAAGACGATACGTGCGATGATGTACTTGGTGATCTTCCTCCAACAGGAAGTCGCGGCTTTATGCCTGGTAAACCAGGAAATGGTGGTTTAGGACTTCTAACATGGGTCTCCACTGGACTTGATGGCGCTGAGCTTGATCGTAAAGCGGGACTTTCTGGAGTAGCAGGACTCGATGCAGGAGAAGGCCTTTTTTTTCCTACTCTCTCTGTTTCCATGCCCTTTTCTGCTGCATCACTATACACAGCAACCATTACTAGTCCCATTACCCATAACCGCGATAGCAAATTCATGATATTCCCCCCCAGGATTTTTAACAATGAGAGATGCTTAATATAAGATCTTAGCTAAAAGACTGGCAAAAAATCTATTGTTGCTTACACTTTTATGTGCAATGAGCATCAAATACACGCATTATCAAAAGATATTCCATGGTTGTACGCCGTACATACGTTTTATTGTTATCTATTCTTATAGCAAGCACGCCTGTGTTTCCTTTTTCTTTTTTTTCTCACAGACAACATTCCTTTACCATCATGCTTGATCCAGCTGGAGATGCACGCCATGTCGGCCGCACCCTTGGGGACAACTTTGAGAGAGCAGTAGCATTACAGTATGCAGAACAGTTAAAGACAACACTTGAACAGAGATTTTCTAACCTTCGCGTCGTGTTAACGCGATTACCAGGAGAAGTAGAACAACCGTTACAGCACGCCAACTTTGCCAATCGATTACATGCTGATCTTTATATTAGTATACACTTCTATCAAGAGCATGAAACTAAACCTCATTGGTATATCTATTATTTTTCCTATGGCGATGATTTTATGCTAGTATCATCATCATCTCTTACCCTCTACACCTATGATAAAGCATATCTTACTCATACAAAGACAACACAACGCTGGGCAAAACGTGCACAACAGATAGTTAATCAAGAACCATACAGAAATCAGTATATTTGCGATGGTCCCTACAAAATTCCCTTTAAACCACTGATTGGCATTCAAGCACCTGCTATTGCCTATGAAATAGGATTAAAAAATCCAGAAGATTGGACTCATGCTATTGAAGTAACAGCGGCAACTATTGCTCCTATTATCACAGAATATCAGGCATCATGAAACACCGTAACACTCTCATCATACTCTGCTTTATTATAGGAATTGTATTATACGCTTATCATCATGCGTTATTCATTATTCGATGGCCATGGCATCATGCTCCACAGAACATAGCACGTCATCATGCAACTAAAAAATCTATCTCTTTACATTATTGGCATCATAGATCATGGCATACAGAAAAAACTACCCTCATCATGAGTGATGATCCCGCACAAGCACTGGCCTATCTTGTCAATACGTGGCTTACCTTATTAGATGAAGAACAACACATCACTGCTAAAAAAGTAGAACTGCAAACAGCATTGCTATCACCGAATGGTCATGAACTATTTCTTTCATTTGATCGAGTTCCATTTAATTCACAGCAATCTACGTATGAATCATGGATGTGGGTGGAAGGACTTTTAAAAACTATTAAAACGTATAATTCATCTATTGACCGTGTACACCTCTTAGTGCGGCATAAACCACTTCAGGATAGGCATTTGGATTTTTTAAACGCATGGCCAATCCACGGATTTACTCAAGAATAAAGGGTTGCTATTTTTCTTTTCGTCGATATACACTACATGCGTAGTAATGTATTAAAAAACATAAGAGGAGCGGCATGCTTAAATTCTATAATCAACTGTCAAATAATACTAAAGGCATTATCACCATGTCTATCGGAGTTGTTTTATTACTCCACACGTTAGGCATTTTTACTTCGTTATTAAGCTGGGTATTAGTTATTGGAGCTCTTGTATTAATAGCAACAGGGTTTATGCAATCAGATAT
>JBIOKB010000022.1:0-15706 GCA_044451405.1 Candidatus Babeliales bacterium | reverse complement strand
TTTAGTTCTGTATTATTTCTATCTTGCTTACTGCTTCCTACATCCGTATATAGCCAAACACATAATCAAGCACTGAAAAAATGGACCATTATAATTTATATTGCAGCAGATAATGATTTGCGCGGTTTTGCAGCACGCAATATTAAACAAATGGCCAGCATCGGGTCTAATGCCAACGTAAATATTTGTGTTGAACTTCATATTCGTATTGCAGGAAATAAAAAAATATCCCGTAGATATTACATAGAGCCAAATCAAGTGATCCATGTAAATGGTGACGATCCACTCAGCCAGCGTCTTGATAGTGGTGATGAAAAAACATTAATTGGTTGTTGTGAATGGGCTATAAAAAATTATCCTGCGCAGCACTATGGGCTCATCTTATGGAATCATGGTACCGGTATTTGTGAACCGATGACCGGACGTATTATCAATCCTAATGAACTTTTCACCTTTAATCCTGCTATTAATAAGTTTGAACTTGATCGCTCTGTTGGTTTTCTTGATATAGTAACCAATGGTCAGCCCGAACAACGCGGCATTTGTTGGGATGATTCATCAGGAAATTACATTAGCAATGCTAAACTTGTGCGTGCGTTAAGTACCGTTTGCACAAACTGTCTGCACGGGAAAAAATTCTCATTTATCGGATTTGATGCCTGCTTGATGGCCATGCTTGAAGTAGGAAACTTAATTAAATCATATGCTCATATTATGATTGGCTCACAAGAAGTTGAAATGGGCACCGGATGGAACTATCAATTAGCATTCCAATCGCTGCAAAATCATACCCCTGATCCCCATACGCTTGCGCGAAACATTGTTGATGCCTACCAGCGCACTTACCATAAAGTAAACAATGATTACACACTTTCAGCAGTTAATCTTGATACTATTCAACCGCTTGAAGACAATGTGCACACCGTAGCACAATTGTTAACTGAATGCTTAAAAAAACAAAAATACAATTTTATAAAAAGCGTTATACAAGCCAGCTTACACAAAGATGTCTGCACTCATTTTGACGAGCCTTCCTACATCGACCTCCATCATTTTTATACCAATCTGTTGCACCATATAGATCGCAGTCCGGTGGATAACGATATGCTCACGTTAAAAACCCAATTGCGTCAGGCACTTATTCATGGATGCGCGCTGATTAAAGAAATAGTATTTGCGAACACCGTCGGCGATAATGTACGTCATGCAAAAGGGCTTTCTATCTATTTTGCTTCAACACCAGAATCAGCACCCCGCATCCACTATTCATATCGGACAACACCATTTGCACTCACCAATGAATGGATAAACTTCATGAGTCATTACTTAGCAACATAACCTCTGTATTGCAGGAATAACAAAGCTCATTATAATAAAGTTACTTTGAGTAACTTTATGTGAGTCTTTCATGGATGCAAAAACTACCAAACAAAAACTTCTTGATCACTTATACGCTCCCTACAAAAAATGTATGGAATGTCCGCTCGGAAGCCTGGGAAGAACCAATGTAGTATTTGGTTCTGGCAACCCTGATGCCCAACTGCTGTTTATTGGCGAAGCGCCAGGACGGGATGAAGATCTTGAAGGCAAACCTTTTGTTGGCAGATCAGGAAGGCTGCTCACTAAAACCTTAGAAGCGTATGGCATAGCGCGCAACGATGTGTATATCACTAACATTGTTAAATGCCGCCCTCCTAACAATCGTAAGCCACTGCCATTGGAAGCCAAAACCTGCAAAAACCTGTTCTTATTTAACCAAATTAAGATCATTAAACCCCGGGTTATTTGTACCCTTGGCTCATTTGCCCTCCAAGAACTCCTTGATCAGACGGTACAAATTACCAAAATCCGAGGGATTCCTATTAAGCATGGCACGAGCATCATTATCCCTACCTATCACCCTGCCTATATCCTCAGAAACCCCGCAGAACTCAAATCTTTTGTGCTTGATATAGAGAAAGTGGCTGAATTGATGCAGGGCAAATAGTCAGATACAATAGATAAAAACATTAAATCAGCAGGAATATATTGCCATGAAAAAACTCTTTTGTATCGTTATAGTAAGCCTTATCTCCTCAAGTACAATCTGTATGGACCTTCCCGCAAAACGATCTGCTCTTACTGCAGAGCTTGCTCTACCGGATATATATAAAAAATTAAAGACAGGCGGCCCTATTTTATGCGCCAAAGAAAGCGAAAAAGAAAGCGCTGCTCTAACTGAAAAAATTTTTACTGACAAACTTTTGAAGGTCATACGTGAGCAAGATAATAACGGGCTTGTAGAAAAACTCATTAACATAAAAGCCAATGTTAATGCTCAAGACAGAGGAGGAGAGACACCTCTTTTTTGTGCTATTCGCTACAACCTTGATAGCGTTAAAACATTAATCAAACATGGAAGTCATGTTAATACTCAAAACGCTGAAGGCATGACACCATTACTCCTTATGGCCTCTCTTTGGTATTGTGAGGATTATGGCGATCCAGAAGATGATCTTCCTGGGAGTTTTGTTGGTTCACAAACAAAACATTTCAAAAAAATTATTTCTACAGCAAAACTACTTATGGAAAGTGGGACAGATACCACCCTTATTAATGAAAATAACGATACTGTTATTACTCTATTACAAACACCGTGTGATCACTTTGGTGTTCGTGGCGATATCTGTGAGAATTGCGGAGTAAGCCATACCTGCCGTACCTGCACTACAAGTCAACAACTCTTAGACGCAATTCAAGAACAATTAACGTATCGACAACAAGCCCCTCATATAATAAGAACAACACTCGGATGCTATAGTAGTAAATGGGCAGATCCATCTTCAATCATAGCAGGATATTTGGTAAGCATCGCAGCGCCATCTCAAGAGCCAAGATCTTTAACCCTTGAAATGCCAGACGCTGATGTTTCAAGCGCATCTGCAAATACAGATACACCATTTGGTACCAGTGTACTTGGCTTAGATCAGGAATAAAGGGAAAACCAGGCATTTGAACCACCCTCTTGTCCGCCGTCGTGTCCGCCGAAGCCAGCCAAGTCTGATGACCTGGATTGACGTAGGGGGAAGCCTGCCAAGCCAGTAGGCATGGATAGGCGTAGGAGGAACCACTTGACCAATCCCTATTTATTGTTACTATTAGTAATAATGAAATAATAGAGCCTTTAAAATGGAGCCTTTTATGAAGAAACAAGCAATTCTTATCTTAGCCAGTTTTCTAACCCTACCCATGGTTGGTATGGATGTATCCCCAGAAGGCCCTACGGCAAGTACCCCTGCAACAGGGAGCTCTTCATCGCTTGGAAAACGCTCTGCAGAAACTGCAGGGATTTCTGAATCTGAGACTGAGAAAAAGGCAAAAGTTGACAAAGAAGAAACGCGCGAAAAGCTTTATAAAGCTATAGAAGCAAATGATGTTGACGGTGTAACTACTATTCTTAAGCAAAATCCTGGTATGGATATAGAAACGCCTGTATTGGAATCCAAATCCAAATATCTTGATAACTATGAACATGATTTAATCAATGCATTGCAATATGCAGCTGAATCTAAAGTTAAATTACCTATAATAACTGCTTTAATTCGTTATGGCGCAAATCCAAATGTGCTTATTTATCATTCCCATACGGCTTCACTATTAACGTTTCTTCTTGATAAATACCAAGAAGAAGAATCACTTATCGATGTAGTTGAATTACTTATTAAACATAACGCTTGTGTTGATGGTATTAAAGATCAGACAGACAATTCTCCTTTAATCCAAGCAATGCAGATCCAAAGGTCTAAGCAATTCGGCATATTTGGGGAGCAGTTCGACATATCTGATTACACTCAATTACTATGCGTAAAAAGACTTCTTGACGCAAAGGCTAATCCTAATTTAAAAGTTTGTTATACTGAGGATCCAGATGCCGCACCTATTCATTGCGCTATTCCAGGCTATCCTAATTTTTGTGCAAATACCTATCCCATTTGTGAGCTCTTATTAATACATAAAAGTAATGTTAATGCTCAAAATTGGAGTAAAGAAACTGCATTATTAAGGGCATGTTGCAGCTGGCAATCTACCATTGAAAAAGATAAATCACCTGAAGATACGTTATGGTTTGAAAATTCTACAATAAAGGTAATTAATTTACTTCTCAATACTGGCGCTGATATCAACATTAAAGATGAAGAAGGAAACACGGTCATCGACAAATTATCTCCAACCAGCAAATTGACTCACCGTTGCCGTCAATGGGAATGCCTAACAGATCATACCAGCGCTATACGTGTCTTAAATGCTGCCTATTTAGATACTATTCAAAAACACATGTTCTATCGAGAATGGGCTCCGCATGTTATACAAAAAGCACTCGAAGGATGTCATCCTGTCGGCTGGTCAGACGCGTGCCCAATTATAGTGGGCTATTTGGTAAGCATTGCAACGCTACCCGAAAAGCCTCAAGAACCAAAATCTCTAACTCTTGAAATGCCAGACACTAATACTTCTTCAAGCGAACCTGCACCCGCAACTACCTCATTTGGTACGGGCGTACTTGGCTTGGATCAGGAATAAGAGAAACGAACAGGAAATCAAAAAACTCAAAATATTTCTGATATAGCGCACAAAAACTCGATCTATTCACATAGAAAACAGATTTAAAAATCACAATCAACAAAACAAGCCGAAACTTTTCTATTCGTCTGGTGGATAACTTGGTGGATAAGTGGTGGATAAGTGGTGGATAACTTTTTTCAATTTCTCCATATAAACGATTAGATCGATACAAGTTATCCACCAGTAACGAATCCATTGATTGCATGGACTTATTCGAGGGTCAATAAAAGTTATCCACAAGTTATCCACAAGTTATCCACCACTTATCCACCACTTGGTGGACAGTCAAAAAGCCCTATAAAACCGATACAATCTCCCCCTCGTGAACAAGTTATCCACCAAAAACCGCATCACCTATTATTACTATATATTTATATATATTTATTAATAAGAATAATAAGTAAGCAACTTGTGTCTTAAAACCCCAAAGGGGGTAAAATGGTGGTGCCCCTCTCCGCCCTAGCGAATAACAGGTGAGCAAGGCTCACTATTTTGAAGCTTAATTAGGCTCCGCCGGGCTGCGCCCAAGAAAGCCTCAAAGAAACAGGACGACAGTTTTATAGTTTGGGCTTGGTAGTGCTTGCGCATTAAGGAGCTTTATACTACAATAAAACCTCGATCTCCCATTAAATAAGCTTTTTAGAGTAAACAAGAGCCTTTTAAAGGGCCTTAATCCAATTTATTTTAGCCAAAAGGACAACGTGAAACTTTCTGCAGTTATAGACGAACTTGTTGAAGAGAGGGGCCTTGATAGGGCCGCCTTAAGCAACATTATTTGTGAAGGTATGTTGGCAGCTTACCAAAAGAAATATCCGACTCTTGTCCTTCAGGTTATCCACAATAAAAAAACAGATGAAATTGAAGTATCTTCTGAAAAAGAGGTAGTTAATACCGTTGAAGATGAAGATAGGCAAATCAGTGTGCGTAAAGCGCGTGGCATTAACAAAGATATAGATGCAGGCGAAAAACTATGGGTCCCATTTGACGGGGGCATAGGGCGTATAGAAATCTTACGCGCGAAGCAGGTTATTGCAAACAAGATACGCACCATTGAGGCTGAAATTATCTATAATGAATTTAAGAACAAAGAAGGTACCATTGTTAATGGTATGATTCACAAATGTGAGCGTGGCGGCGTTGTGGTAAAACTCCAAGATACGCTTGCGTTCTTGCCTAAATCGCTTACCATTCCTACCGATAAATGCATTGTTGGCTATCCTATCCGCGCCTTGTTAAAAGAGGTGCTTATTGAGCCACGCAATGAAAATCAGCTTATTTTAGATCGTGCTTCAGAGGTGTTTCTTGCAAAGTTATTTGAGCTAGAAATTCCTGAAGTGTTTGAAAAATTGGTGGAAATTAAAAAAATTGTGCGTACGCCAGGATACAAAGCCAAGGTTGCGGTAATATCAAACGATTCCCATATTGACCCGGTTGGTACCTGTGTTGGGGTAGGTGGCGCGCGCATAAAGCCAATTTTAAAGGAAATTGGCGGTGAAAAAATTGATGTTATCCCGTGGAGCGATTCTCTTGAAGTTTTAATTAAGAATGCGCTCAAGCCTGCAGATATTAAACGTGTTGAGTTAATCAGTGATGAACAAGCTAGCGTGTGGCTTGATGAAGATCAGCGTTCATTGGCTATAGGAAAGATGGGACAAAATATCTCATTAGCTTCTCGGTTAACCGGTGTTAATATTAATTTAATGCCGAATGCTACAGGAGCTGGCTCATCTCATGATGACGATAACCCTATAATGGATATCGAATAATACCAACATAAGTCTAACGATTAGATCGAGTAGGATGTGCTCAAGTGACTATACGTGTATACGAATTTTCAAAGCAAAATGGAATTGCAAACCGTGATGTGTTGCAAGCGCTTCGTGAAGCAGGTTTTGATATTACGAGTCACATGTCTCTGCTTACTGAAGATCAGTTAGCCTTTTTAAAGAAAAAATACCTTGAAAAAGAATCTTCTCCTGCCGAAACGACAGCGGACAAGGAAAAATCTACCTCTAAACAATCATTATCCGCTCAAGGATCAAAAAAAGCGGTGACTGCTGATGCTGCTAACCAAATAAAAAAATCCGTAACAGAACTTGAGCCAAAAATTATGCAATCTACGCCTATCACACCTACGTCACCCAGAGTTTCTATTTCCCCTAAGCCAAATGAACAAACTCCTGCTCATTCTAAACCTACAGAACAAATACATATTCCCACTCACGCTGAGTCAATCTCCCTTATTGCTCGTCCTATGACCGTTGCTCAAATGGCTCTTGAAATTAATCAGCCGGTAACACAGGTTATTTTAACCCTCCTTAAATGGGGCATTATTGCAGCAAAAAATCAGTTGCTTAATGAAGAAACCGTACTACGATTGGCAGGGCACTATCAGGTCACCGTAATAAAACCAGCAGAGAAAAAATCTGAAGAGCATAAAGGGGTCATTTCCCTTGAGCATGGTGATTTTAAAGAACGATTACCAGTTGTTGTGGTTGTAGGTCACGTTGATCATGGCAAAACAACACTCCTTGATTTTATTCGTAAGACGCGTGTTGCGGCTCGTGAAAAAGGAGGCATTACGCAACATTTAGGTGCATATGAAGCATCAACATCACAGGGTAACGTAGTGTTTATTGATACGCCGGGTCATGAAGCATTTTCTAAGATGCGTATGCGTGGGGTAAAGCTTGCCGATCTTGCCATCCTTGTTGTTGCAGCTGATGATGGCATTATGCCACAAACGGTTGAAGCAATAAAACAAACTCAAGCAATGGGCGTTCCGATCATTGTTGCTATTAACAAAGTAGATAAAGTTGAGTCTGCGCGTATTGAACAGGTAAAACAACAGTTGTCCCGTAACGACCTGCTCCCTGAAGAGTGGGGCGGCAACGTGGTAGTGGTGCCTATATCAGCAAAAACAGGCGCTGGTATTGATCAATTATTAGAAATGATTGTGTTGCAATCGCAACTTATGGAACTCAAAGCCGATGTTGCAGGACACGCTAAAGGCTACGTTCTTGAATCAAAAGTGGAAAAGGGGCGTGGTCCTGTTGCAACTGTATTAGCGCAACACGGACACATCTCAGTTGGTGACTATTTTGTGTGTGGTTCAACAGTGGGTAAAGTGAGTTCTTTAGTGGATTCACATGGCGCACGCGTCACCAGCGTAGGGCCATCAATTCCAGTACGTGTTGCAGGATTTTCAGCAATACCAGAAGCGGGAGATTATTTCGAGGTTGTTTCTCGTGAACGTTATGCACAAGCCCGTGCAACAAGTGAACAAAACGTTGTGCAACCAACCAAAAATTTTGCAAAAGAAAATTCTATTAACCTTATCATTAAAACGGATAGTAACTCATCTAAAGAAGCGCTTATTGGTTCTATTGCTAAAGTAGCCAAAAAGGGTGATAGGCATTGCAACATTATTAATGCAAGTATAGGCGATATCAGCGAAAGCGACGTTACCCTTGCAGCAACAACCGGTTCAATTATTTTTGGATTGCATGTTAAGCCAGGGCCTAACGCACTTGCTCTTGCGCATAAATATGGGGTAAAACTCGAACTTTATGACATCATCTACAAACTTCTTGAGCGCCTTGAAGAGATTATTGAAGGCATGCGTGAAGTTAAGTATGTTAAAGAAAAAATTGGTGAAGCGGTAGTACGCCGTGTATTTGATATCAAAGGGTTGGGAGTCATTGCGGGATGCTACGTCAAAGACGGACGCATTTCTAAAGATGGCATTGTAACCGTATGGCGGGGCAAGCAAAAAATAGGCGAAGGCCCTATCAAGACTTTGCAACGTGATAAAAAGACCGTCAAAGAAGTACATAGCGGCTATGAATGTGCCTTCATCATTGATGGAGTGACTGATTTCCAAGTTGATGATCGCATCGAGTGCTTTGTAGAAGTTCCTGAGAAAAAATAATTTCTTCTTACTTACTCTCAACAACCTCAATTCCACCAGATTTTGGCATGACTTTTAAAGCAGTGTCCCTGGTGTATGATTGAGGGTAAATTTTAGCGGTTTGTTTTGAATCAATCTCAAATATTAGCAGATCAACTTTTTTATGCTCTTCTGTATTGAAAGTATATGGAGCAGAAGATTGATTTATGTTAGCGATTTTTACTTTTCCCTGAGGTGCTGCTGCGGCAGATTTATATATAACAACATCTTTTTGACCAAGAGTGCTGGTAATGGTGAGTTTTACCCCAAAAACTTGTATCGAGCTGCTTGCTAGTACTCCAAAAGCTATCAATCTAAGATTCATACGTCCTCCTATTTGTTAAATCTCATCTTTTATACTCTATCAATTTTGAGGGGATAATTTCTATAAACAATCCCCCAATGACCCAGAATTCGTAAAAATTACCTCACTTTTATGGGTAAAAAATTAACAAAATTTTTGGGTATCTATAAAAGTGAAAAACCAGCTAATTTACAGGTTAAAGTGGCGATTTTTGGAGAATATTAATTCAATATGAAACTTTCGTTGTTTTGCTTAAAAACCCAGAAAAAGTAGCTTAAATACAGTATTATCTAATGTTGCAAAAATGAAATGTGTTGCTTTGGTATTATTTTAGTGGGTAAAGCAACGCGTTTTTTTAAAAACAGGCTCAAACAACGCATTTTTTTCTTGTTGCATTTTGTGCAATGTTGTCTTTGTTGTTTTTTTTATATTTCGCACGAAAATGGATGTTGTATTTAGCTTGAGGTATACCTCTAGCTGGGTAATAAAAGGACCCGGCGGAAGTATGGTTAGATGCACTGCTTACTTGAGGAGGGTAATAGAGCGAGTTCTTTAAAATTTACTATGATTCCTTCTTAGCTCAAATTTAAAACTCGCTCTATTACCTCACTCTTGTTTAAATTCAAGTCACTTCTCTCTATCTATTCTCAATGAGTCCCTTAATAACCTGCATATTATACGCATAGCACCGCAGTAATTCCTGTGGGGCATCACTTTCACAGGGCGTTTCAAGTATCTTAGGGATATCAAAAAATCGTGGATCGTTAAAAAGAAGCTTAAAGCCTTCAAGGCCGATAGCTCCTTGGCCAATGTACGCATGGCGGTCAACACGAGATCCTAATGGCTTTTTAGAATCGTTAATGTGCAATGCTTTAAGATGGGATAGCCCAATAATACGATCAAATTCATGCCAGACTTGTTCATATGTTGCAGAGGTGCGTAGATCATAACCTGCCGCAAATGCGTGGCAGGTATCAATACAAATACCGACTTTATTTTTATATTTGGTGCGTGTGCGAATTTCAGCGAGCTGTTCAAAAGAATAACAGACACTGCTGCCCTGACCGGCCATATTTTCCAGTAATACCATAGCGCTGCCTGTATAGTGCTCAAATACATTATCTAAGCTGGTTGCTATGGTTTCCAGGCACTGTTGTTCACTTCCTGTGCCGTAGGATCCAGGGTGTAATACCAAATACGGGATGCCCAATTGATCACAGCGCTCAAGCTCTGTAGTAAGCAGAGCGCGTGATTTAATAAGGATATCTTCTTGGCCGCTCCCTATATTAATAAGATAGGTAGCATGGCTTAACAGTGAAGTGATACCGGTTTCTTTAACCGCCTTCTTAAAGACTTCTTGTTCATCCTGTGTTATTGGTTTTGCAGCCCACTGACGATTACTTTTGGTAAAAATCTGTATAGCTGTACAGTTAATTGATTGCGCCCGCGTTATCGCTTTATCAAATCCGCCCGCAGTTGATATGTGTGCGCCCAAAAGTAATGTATGTTTTTTGTTCATGATTGGTACCCGCTAAAAAAGATAGATAAAATCCTCATTTTAATCGTATTTATGGTATTTGTCAGATTGACAAATCAACAGAAACTATTACCTTGAATCAGACTATTTTCTCTTCATTATTGTGTACACAAAGGACTATATGAACATCATGATGCGAGCGCAACGCGTGGTAATGTGTTGTTTGCTGATAAGCGCTATGGTAATGCCGCTCAATGCGATTAACGTAAAAAATCTATTTAATGAAAATTCTGATTTAGAATTTATTTTATCTGGTCGTTATAAGCCTGAAATGTTTTGGGGGAATAACATTAGCTTACTTAATAGCAATAACCAGACAAATTGTCGTCCAACCGATCGCATTTTGTTTTTTCGCCATACCTTTGATATAGCAAGTGATATTGTGTATGGGAAGAAGCAACATGAAACACCGATTATGGAATTCCTCTTTTCTATTCGTAACAAGGCAACCTGGGGCAATCCAGAAAGCATTATTAACACAACCTATTCAACTATTAAACTTGCTGATGCGGTAACTGGTTCACACAATCACTCCATTCCGCGTAATCTATTTTGGATGCGTGAAGTGTGGTTGCGTTTTACACTTGGTAAACCAATTGGTCTTGATTTAAAAAATGAACATACATTTACGATTGGTGCTTTCCCATTTGAACTTGGCCGTGGTATAGCATTAGGTTCAGCATATGCAGTGTCAGGGCCATCTCTCCTAGGTTTTTATACTGACGGCATTATTGATCAGTATGCGTATGGCGCACGTCTTTCTGGTGATATTCTTCCTAAAAAACTTGGGTACGACGTATATGCGGCTATTTTGCAAAGTAAAAGCAGTAATTTAAGCGACGTTGGTGCAAAAATTTTTAGCCAAGAAATTGGCAGACGCAACTGCCCGGTGCGTGGATTTGGTCATATTAATTACATAATTGCTGGTAGAGCTCGTTGGTCAGTGTTTGATACGGAAGATTTGGGTATGTTTGGTTTAGAGCCATATTTCTCATTTAATGAAGATCCTGAGCAAATGGTAGAATTTACTGCCGATGCAAGTAGCAAACTAGGCACTATGGGATTAGCGGGTGAGTATGAAGGGGATCGTTGGGAGCTTGGTTTTGATTATGCCTTTAACTTAGGACGACAAAAAGTACGCGGGTGGGATAGAAACCAGCTCGAAATACAAAATAGAAATGGTAGAACTATGTTGGTTAATAGCGACGTCTATCTTAATGCAAACCCAAATCTAACTGATACGCCATCAAATCTTGATCCCTATAAAACACCATATTCTCCAAACATCACGGTTAACCCTACGGGGTCATTAGTGAGTGATGGTAAAAATGTTCAGAATCTGATTTTTAGCAACAATCAAGGTGAGCAATTTAATAGTCAGCTTATAGGACAAGTAGCAGGATATACTGCTGATGTAGATGCACCAGTTCCAGTACAACCAGAAGTAACCCTAGATCAGCTTTATAACTCACGCACACGATTCCGTAATCCCTATACCAATGAATATGCAGGATGGATGATGGTTGGTGACGCTTCTTGGTGGATTTACGGTAAAGACTTAAAACTTGCAGTAACTGGCGGTGTTGCTTCCGGTGATGAAAACCCAAATAATGAAACCATTGATGGCGTATATAGCGGGTTTGTTGGGTTACAAGAAATTTATTCGGGCAAGCGTGTGCGATCAGCCTTCTTATTAGGTGGTGCAGGAAAAGCAAAACGCCCATTATCAGTGCCGGTAAACGAGCAATCGCCTACCGATTATTCACCAGAAGTAACTGGGTTTACCAACTTGGTATTTACCGGAGCTGGATTAACATGGACGCCAAAAGATTGGACCAAAAAATTCTCATTCAATCCAAATGTATTGGCTTATTGGCAACAACACCCAACAAAGAAATTTGATATTGCAACAGGAGCTAACTCACCGCACGATGCACGCACATTCTTGGGTACTGAAGTAAATGCTTTTGTTAAGTATAACTTCTTGCCTGATTTGATTATCTTCTGTGTTACTTCTGCGTTCTTTCCTGGTGGCCATTATCACGATATTAAAGGTAAACCGCTTAATGCTGACCAAGCAAAAGCATTAGATAAGTTTAATGATAGTGGTTTTGAAAATGCGCCAGTGCCTAATATTGGGACCAATGCAGCATTTACCTTTAACGTAGGTTTAGAATACGTGTTTTAATAACAAATAATTGTGGATGAGCAGGGAAAGCAATGCAATCTTTTGAACGTACTATCGCGTGTGGTTTAGTAAGTGCACATCATCTTGGTAAAACAATTCATCTTGCTGGATGGGTAAATAAACGTCGTGATCATGGCGGCCTTATTTTTATTGATTTACGTGATCGTACGGGTATCATGCAGCTGGTGTTTAATCCTGCATTTAATGGAGATGCACATACGCATGCACATGCGTTACGCTCAGAATATGTTATAGCTGTTACGGGCATTGTAGTTGAACGCACTCCTGTTACGGTAAATCCAGATCTTGCAACGGGTAAATGGGAATTGCAAGTAACGAATCTCACTATTTTAAATAAAGCAAAAACCTTGCCATTTAGTCTTGAAGATGCTGACAACGTAGATGAAGAATTGCGTTTAAAATATCGCTATTTAGATTTACGTCGTCCGCAGATGCATGCAAAATTAGCATTGCGTAGTACTGTGATTTTTGCCATGCGTGAATTTTTCCACAAAGAAGGTTTTTACGAAATTGAAACGCCTATTTTAACGAAAAATACACCCGAAGGTGCTCGTGAATTTATTGTACCTTCTCGTATTTACGAACGTTCTTTTTATGCATTGCCACAATCACCACAATTATATAAACAGCTATTAATGGCTGGTGGCATGGAAAAATATTTCCAAGTAGCTCGCTGTTTTAGAGATGAAGCAACGCGTGCAGATCGCCAACCAGAATTTACGCAACTTGATATCGAAATGTCTTTTGTTAATGAACATGATATTCGTTCATTAATGGAGCGCCTGCTTGCCTATGTGTGGAAGCATACCTTTAATGTTGAACTTAAGACGCCATTTCCAAGCATGCCGTTTGATGAAGCTTTTTCTAAATATGGTTCAGATAAACCAGATTTACGTTTTGCATTGCCTATACATAATATAACTCAAGTCTTTCACCATACTGAACTGAGTTTTTTACGTTCAGTTATTGATAAAGGGGGGAAGATTGGCGCATTACATGTGGCTGATTATGCATTTACTCGCTCTGAATTAGATTCGTTGGTAGAAAAGGCGCAACAATTTGGCTCTAAGGGATTGTTGTGGATTCGCTTTAAAGATGGTGTTGTTGAATCACCAGTTGCTAAATTCTTACCCGATGATTTTTTAAAGCAAATACAAGCTCAAATTCCTGAGGTACAAGAAGGCAGCACATTGTTCCTTATTGCAGGTAAGTACAACGAAGCCTGGACATTTTTAGGCCGTTTGCGATTAGAACTTGCTACCATGCTTAATTTGATCCCTGAAGGACAATTTCATTTTTCATGGGTCACTGATTTTCCTCTGTTTGAATATGATGAAGAAACAAAGCAGTGGAGTTCAGTGCACCATCCATTTACCAGCCCGCAAGATGGCTGGGAAACTCAAGATCGTGCTGATATGAAAGCGCGTACATATGACGTGATTTTAAATGGCATAGAACTTGGTGGTGGTTCCATACGTATTCATAAGGCAGAAGTCCAAGATAAAGTATTTGATATGCTTGGTCTTGATAAAGAACTTGCGCAGAAAAAATTTGGTTTCTTGCTTGAAGCCTTAGAGCTTGGGTTCCCTCCCCATGGCGGTATTGCTATCGGTATCGATCGCCTTATCATGCTAATGACCAATTCTCCATCTATTCGTGAAGTTATCGCGTTTCCTAAAACGCAGCGCTTTTATGATCCACTCATGGATTCACCAGTTGTGGTTGATGAGGGGCAGCTGAAAGATTATGGATTGCAATTTTTGCCTGCAAAGAAGAAATAAATAGAGCAAGCTTTACTGGATCCCGCACATTTTATCAAAATTATAAATCCCATTCGTCTTGTTTAAATATTTTTCCATGATCAGCTGACATTGAGGCTACTTGTTTAGAAAGATCTTTAATTTTTTCAGCGAGGGCTTTTATTTCTTCTTCTTGTTTTTTCGCTGTCTCTTGCCTTCGGTCATAATCTTCCCCCAGAGCAACGATTAGCTGGAGGAGCGTTATTGTTTGTGTTTGTGTGTTGCTGATTATATCGTCAACTTTTTTGCTTGTATCATCGACTTTTTTGGTTATATCGCCAACAGTTTTTAAAAGAGTGTCCACTTTGTCTGTGTAACTCGAAACATGCAATTTCAATGAATTGTGGGCATCCATCATATTTTCATTGAGCATGATTTGGTCACGGTGTAATACAGTTGCCCATTTCTGTTGGAGTGCAAGAGTCTCTAAAGAAGGAGTCGATGATTGAGCAAGTAATGGGTTAGAAATGGCAGGAGGGATTAGTGAAGGAAGAAATAGAGGAGAAGGCGGGAATGTTTCTGTAGGTTTAAATTTCTTTGTGGTAGTGGTGGGTACGGGATTTTCTTCTGGATCAGCAAGCTTTCTTTTTGGACTAGATGCTTGTTCTCCGGCATCTATAATTACTGCAATAAATAGTAGTACGATACATAGTTTTTTCATAGCATCCTCCTTATCATAAGAATATTCTTGAAGTAAAAAAGAACGCAATAAAAGGCTTTTTATTCTTGCTCATCAAAAGATAGAGTCATAATAGGATCAGTCCCCCTAAGAGCTTGCTCCTGTGTTAGCCCTCTTGAAAGTGCTGCTATATTCGAGGCAGTTGCCACTGCAAAATCAACTAGTTGATCTGAAGTATAATCGATAGTTTCTCTGTGTTCAGTACAGGCTGTTGTAAGCGCTGTAAGTGCATGTGTGTGATCTTGTAATGTTGTTGCCTGTCCATCAAATTGTTGTGCTAAAATGGTGATTCGGCTTTCAAGTTCTTCTGTATGTTTTTTGTGCTTTTCTCTTTCCTGTAACATTTGTTCTTCAAGCTTAGTAATTCGTAGTGATGCTTGTTGTTGTTGAGCAAAGAGTGCCTGTGTTAAGAGGCGTAAAATTTGTTCTTGATTTGATTGAGCCATTTGAGAAATGAGAGTTGGAGTAAAAATTTCATCGAGGGTATGGGAAGGGGCGGAAGTGGGAGTTAACGGTGGTGTAGTAGGAGTAGGTTTAAATTTTTTTTTCTGTGATACAGGGGCTATTTTTCTTGGAGTATTTTTTCTTTTTGTTTTTTCTGCAGCATGGAAAGGGATAGTTATAAAT
>JBIOKB010000021.1:0-16015 GCA_044451405.1 Candidatus Babeliales bacterium | reverse complement strand
TCTTTATATAATTTAGGAGAAATTGTTTTAGTATATATTTCTTCCAACCGAGCTTTTGCCATTTCTTTCTGTCCTGCCTGTTAACTAAATTATTTCCTTACAACGATGACATGCACGAGAAGTGTTGCCATTATCCATAACTTTTGCTGTCACACGGCACCCCTTTTTGCATGACGGGCATAGAGGTATTACTTGGGATAATTGCAAATACCCCTCTTCTTTTCTGATACCAGCAATATCACCTTGCTTACGGGCTTTAACGTGACGGGTAATAATACCAACGCCCTTAACAAGCACCTTACCTTCTTTTGGCAATACTTCAAGAACAGTCCCCTGTTCACCTTTGTCTTTGCCTGATCTAACAATAACCGTGTCGTTTTTTCTTATACGCGCTATCATGGTAATCCTTTACAAAACCTCTGGTGCTAATGACGCGATTTTCACATAGCCTTTCACACGAATTTCCCGTGCAATAGGACCAAAAATACGTGAAGCAAGAGGTTCGCCACTTTCTGCATTAATAATGACAGCCGCATTGTCACCAAAACGGATATAGCTTCCATCTTCTCGTCTAAATTCTTTTGCAGTTCTAACAACAACAGCAGTAACCACTTCACCCTTTTTTACTTTTCCACCAGGAATTGCTCTTTTGACAGAACACTTAATAGTGTCTCCCAAATATGCATAACGCTTACCGGTGCTTCCAATAATATGGATACACTGTAGCTCCTGCGCTCCAGAATTGTCTGCCACTTCTAAATACGATTCTTTTTGTATCATGATATCACTCTAATTATTTACTGCTTGCGGTAGCCGCACTGACTACACGAGCAAGATACATATATTTGGTCTTAGATACAGGGCGGCCTTCGTAAAATTCTACGGTATCCCCAATCTTAGCCTGCTCTTGTTCATCATGGACTTTGTACTTCTTAGTAGTACGCATAGTCTTATGAAACTCTGGATGCGTATAGGTACGTTCCACACGCACAACAATAGTTTTGTCCATCAAATCAGAAGTTACCATGCCAATATATGTACGTTTTTCTTTAAGTTCTTTTGCCATTAAGTACCTTTTTGATGTCTATAGGTCATAGCTCGCGCTATATTTTTACGAAGTTTCTTAAACTGCGAATAGTCCTTAACATGCCCTGTTGCTACAGTTAAATTATGATTAAAGAGTTCTTGTCTAAAAGTTACCTCTTTAACCATTAAATCGTATGCGTTAAGATTTTTTAGCTCTTTTTTAATATCACGTATCTTCATAGTCATCTTCTAAGTGTAATTCACTGGCTGAAAAGATCAACCCTGTGAGCGTATCTGCTCAGCTTGGATCTCTTTTTTAACCAATTTGGTTTTTATAGGGAGTTTATAGGTAGCTTGGTGCAATATTTCACGGGCTACTGACTCTTCAAGGCCGCCTAATTCGCAAATAACTTTACCTCGTTTAACCACAGCAACCCATAATTCCGGGTTTCCTTTACCTTTACCCATACGAGTTTCAGCTGGCTTCTTGGTAACTGGCTTATCAGGAAATACTCGAAGATAAAGCCTACCAACTTTCTTTAAATTTCGAGCAATAGTAACCCGCATAGCTTCAATTTGTTGAGCAGTTAACCAGCACGGTTCTAAGGCTTGAAGCCCAAATTCACCAAAATGGACATCGCGACCGCCTTTAGCACGGCCCTTCATGGTCCCTCGTTGCACTTTTCTATATTTAATCTTTTTAGGCATTAACATAGTTTTAATCTTTCATGTAGCGTACTGCTAAAATTCGCCGCGACAAATCCATACCTTAACGCCAATCATACCGTACGTAGTCTTTGCTTCCGCAAACCCATAATCGATATTTGATCGTAATGTATGAAGCGGAACTGATCCTACACGCATCCATTCCTGACGTGCAATTTCTGCCCCTTGTAAACGTCCAGAACAGCAAATTTTAATACCTTTAGCACCACTCTTCATAGTGCTGGTTGCCGAACGTTTCATAGCCTTTTTAACACTGCCTCGTTTAACAAGCTGTTCCGCTATGCTTTTTGCAACCAATGTTGCATCTAAATCAGGAGTTTTAACTTCTTGCACTGAGATTTCAATTGCTTTTTTACCTAACTTGTGTGCAAGCTGACTTTTGAGCACTTCAATTTCCTGACCTCTTTTACCAATAACAACGCCAGGACGTCCTGCATGAAGAATAATACGAATATTATCTCCTGCTTTTTCAATTTCAATACGAGACAATTCAGCTTCTGCTAATGCCTTGTTTAAGAAATTTCTAATAGCGATGTCTTCTAAAACTTGTTCGCCATATTTACCGCGCGCAAACCAACGTGCATTCCAATCGCGATAGATACCAAGTCTAAACCCTATTGGGTTTACCTTTTGTCCCATACTACACCACCTTTTCAGTTGCTTGTTCTAACACAACTTCCATGTGACAGAAACGCTTTCTATAAATATTTGATCGTCCCATAGCACCTGCTTTGTAGTAACGGTACATAGGAGCTTGATCTACACGAATTTCTTTAATGAATAAATCTGAGGCTTCGATGTTACGCAAATGTTTTGCATTTGCCGCAGCTGATGCAACCATTTTGCTTAATGGTAAAGCTTTTTTTGCTGGATACGTAGCTAACCATGCCAACGCATACTGCACATTTTTACCACGGATAACATCAACAAGTGGTCTCACTTTATAGGGCGACAACGGAACTCGTCGTGCTTTAGCTACAAATGACATTGTTATATCCTTACTTTGTTTCACACATGTACTTTCTTATTGCGCTGCCGCCGGTGTTGCTGCACCAGCTTTTCTTTGACCACTATGTAATCTAAATGTTCTTGTTGGAGAAAACTCACCTAAATAATGGCCTACCATGTTTTCCGTGATAAATACCGGATTGAATTTTTTGCCATTATGTACTGCGATGGTTAACCCTACAAAATCAGGAGTAATCATACTTCTGCGAGACCAGGTTTTAATAACATCTCGCTTACCACTTTCCTTGAGCTTTTGTACTTTCTTCATTAATGAAGGTTGTACATAAGGACCTTTTTTTGACGATCTAGCCATTGTGTAATTCCTTAATTATATACCTTACTTACGTCGTTTCAAAATTAAAGCATTCTTGCGCGTACGTGTTCGAGTACCTTTAGATCCTTTACCCCATGGGCTCATAGGATGTGATCCTGATTTAGAACGACCCTCACCACCACCATGCGGGTGATCCACTGGGTTCATCGCCATACCACGCACTGTTGGTCTAATACCTAAGTGACGGGTACGACCTGCTTTACCCCACGTAATATTCTTATAATCAGCATTACCAAGAACACCGATAGTTGCCCAACATTGTAATGGAACCATACGAACTTCACCTGATGGCATGCGCAACGTAGCATGTTCTTCAGTTTTAGCTACAAACTGGACGGACGTTCCTGCACTGCGTGCAAATTTGCCGCCAGAACCTGGTGTAATTTCAATGTTATGAACCGTAAAACCAATAGGAATATTTTTTAATGGAAGGCAATTACCAACTTTTGCTTCAGCTTTTTCGCTTGCCATAACCATGCTGCCGATCGATAAACCATCCGGCATAAGTATATACTTTTTAGCACCATTTTTATAGGCCACTAATCCTAAACGTGTATTACGATTTGGATCATACTCAACTGCCGTTATTTTACCTTCAATATCACGCTCAGTACGCGCAAAATCGACCATACGGTATTTACGCACCGCACCGCCACCACGATGACGTACGGTGATTCTTCCATATGCGTTTCGCCCACCACTCTTTTTAAGTCCTTTAACCAAGCGCTTTTCAGGCTTTTTCTTTGTTAAATCGCTCGTATCTACAAATGTTTGAAATCGAAGCGATGAATTTCTTGGTTTTCTTGTACGTATTGCCATTGAACATCCTTAGTCGTTATGTTGATCGATACCAGCCTGATGCTTTTCAGCAACAACGCTGCTACCGCCCTGATCAAATAAATCGAGAGAATATCCTTTAGCTAACGTAACAATCGCTTTTTTTGTTAGCGTCCCTTGGACCTCTCGTCGGCCAGCGCGACGTATTTTACCTTTACGCACCACAATACGAACGTCTTCAACTTGCACATCAAAAAGTCGTTGCAATGCTTTTTTAATCAACGGCTTATTGGCTTGTGGGTGCACAAGTAATGCTAGCTTCTTTTGCGTTTTATTAAGCCGGTATGCTTTATCGCTCACTACTGGCCCTATAATGATATCGAATATATTTAAATCCATCGTGAAGCCATTTCTTTAAATCGATCAAAATCTTTGTTCAAAAATACCCAGCAGTTACTCGCCGCTAGGTCGTAGGCATTTGCCTGATCAAAAAACAAAATTTGAACATTGGGTAAATTAACAAATGATGCGTATGCAATCATGTCATTTACCGGTAAAAATAATGTTACTTTTTTAGTATGGAGTGCTGCTTGTTTTAATGCTGCATATGCTGTAGCTGTTTTTGGTACGTCTCCTGCTACCCAATCAAGAGAACGCACATTACCTTTTTCAACAAAATTAAACAGCAATGTATTTAATACACCCTGTTTTAATTTTTGCGAAACCGTTAATGTACGTACGCGAGGTTGTGGTCCAAAAGTAACACCACCACCACGCCATAATGGAGAACGAGCAGATCCTGCACGTGCACGACCGGTACCCTTTTGCTTCCAAGGCTTACGGTTTGCTTTAGCAACATCCGAACGCCCCTTACATGCTACCGTACCTTGTCGCCAATTTTGCAATAATGAGCGAACCCATAATGAAAAACCTGCTACATCATTTTTTCTAAGAGAACCATCTAAATTTAAATCAGCAAGTGATACGGCGCCTTGAGCAGTAGCTGTATTTTTTAGTGTCTTTGTTGTAGTTTTTTTATTCATGATATACCTACGCTTTCTGCACAAAAACTAATGAACCAGCTTTACCAGGTATCGCACCTTTTACCAAAACAATTTTGGCATCTGATTCAATTCGTATAACTTCAAGATTCTGAACTTTATGCAGCGTATTTCCATACTGTCCTGGCATACGCTTACCTTTAATGACACGTCCGCGTGAACGCATAAAGCCGAGTGACCCTGTTCGCTTACCCATGGTAGAACCGTGAGACGCTGGAGGACCATTAAAATTATGGCGTTTTACAACACCAGAAAATCCACGCCCTATAGTTTTACCAGACACATCAACTTTATCTCCTAACCCTAAGACGGTATGAAAATCAGCTGGTTTACCTACTGTAAGATCTGGTACTTCTTGTTCTAAACGTACTTCTTTAATAAAAGAAAAATATTGTTGTGACTTTTTAAGCCATTGTTCGGAGAAATTTTCTTGAACATAGCGTGGTTTAACACACCCAATTTTTACCGCGTGGTAGCCATCACGAGCTGCAGTTTTAATACCTACAACTAGCCAATGCGCTACATCAATTGCGGTAACAGGCACTATGATACCTTGTTCAGAAAATATTTGGGTCATTCCGATTTTTTTGCCCCAAAGACCTGTAACCATTGTGGAAGACCTTTCACCAATTATTTAATCTCGACATCAACACCAGACGATATATTTAATTTCATCAGGGCGTCCATTGTCTGATCTGAAGGAGCGATGATGTCTAAAATGCGTCTATGGGTAGTTAATTCAAATTGTTCCCGTGACTCTTTATCAACGTGTGGTGATCGTAACACGGTAAAACAGCGCCGTTTATTAGGCATAGGAACCGGTCCCACCAATAGGGAACCGGTTCTTTTAACTGTTGAAACAATTTGTTTGACTGCTTTATCAAGCAATTGATGGTCGTATGATTTTAATGTCAAACGTATTTTTTGTTTCTTCATTGATAACCTAATTATTCTAAGATTTGAGTTACAACACCAGAACCAACCGTTCTACCACCTTCACGGATAGCAAAACGCACGTCTTTTTCCATCGCAATTGGTGAAATTAAATCAACGGTCAACATTACGTTGTCGCCAGGCATAACCATTTCACGACCTGCATCTAATGTTACTACACCAGTAACGTCAGTTGTTCTGAAATAAAATTGCGGTCTGTAGCCATTAAAGAACGGTGAGTGACGACCACCTTCTTCTTTGCTTAGAATGTATACTTCGCATTTGAATTTCTTATGTGGCGTAATAGAACCTGGTTTAGCAATAACCATACCACGTTCAACATCTTCTTTTTTAACACCACGCAAGAGAATACCTACGTTATCACCCGCTTGACCTTCGTTTAATATCTTGCGGAACATTTCAACACCAGTAACGGTAGTTTTAACGTCTTTACCAAAACCAATAATTGCTACATCATCGCCAACTTTTACAATACCGGTATCAATTCTACCTGTTGCAACCGTACCACGGCCTGAGATAGAAAACACACCTTCAACTGACATTAAGAATGGTTTTTCGATGTCTCGTTTTGGTAATGGAATAGAGTTATCTAATGCATCAACTAATTTTTGAATCGCTGGATAACCATATTCACCTGTATCACCATTCAATGCTTTAAGCGCTGAACCTCTGATAACCGGAATTGTATCACCAGGGAAATCATATTTTTTAAGAAGATCTCTAATTTCTTCTTCAACCATGTCGATCATATCTGGATCGTCAACCATGTCACACTTGTTAAGGAATACTACAAGTGCTGGAACGTTAACGTTTTTTGCTAAAACGATATGTTCACGTGTTTGAGGCATCGCACCATCGGCTGCAGATACTACTAAGATACCGCCGTCCATTTGCGCTGCACCCGTGATCATGTTTTTAACATAGTCAGCGTGTCCTGGGCAATCTACGTGAGCATAGTGGCGTTTTTCTGATTCATACTCCACGTGTGAAGTTGCAATCGTAATACCACGTTCTCTTTCTTCTGGCGCATTATCGATTTCTGAGAAATCTTTAGCTTGCGCTAACCCCTTTGATGCTAAATATTTGGTAATTGCAGCGGTTAACGTTGTTTTACCATGGTCAACGTGACCAATAGTTCCGACGTTAACGTGCGGTTTTTTACGCTCAAACGTATCTCTTGCCATTGTCAGATTCTCCTAGACAGCAATTAAAAATAACACTATTTCTTTTCAACAATTAATTCTTGAGCATGTTTTGGAACTTCACGATAACATGAGAATTCCATGGACGAACTCGCTCGTCCCTTACTCATCGAACGCAACTCAGTGGTATAGCCAAACATTTCCCCTAGCGGAACTTCTGCAGTAATAACCTGCTTGTTCCCTTTTGCTTCCATACCCATGATTCTGCCTCTGCGAGAATTGAGGTCACCCATAACACTTCCCATGTACTCTTCAGGCGTATCAACTTCAACCTTCATAATCGGCTCAAGAAGTACCGGTGAAGCTTTTGCCATACCGTCTTTAAATGCCATAGAACCAGCAACTTTAAATGCTAATTCTGAAGAGTCCACATCGTGGTACGATCCATCAATTAACGTGACCTTAAAATCAACTACTGGGTAGCCTGCAAGGATCCCTGAATTTAAGGCTTCTTCAATCCCTTTTTGCACCGGAGCAATATATTCTTTAGGTATTGAACCACCAACGACCTTGTTTTCAAATACAAAGCCTTTTCCACGCTCTAATGGTTCCATCGCAATAAAAACGTGCCCATATTGACCGCGACCACCAGACTGACGAATAAACTTACCTTCAGCTTGGGTCGGCTTTTGGATGGTTTCTTTATAAGCAA
This sequence comes from Candidatus Babeliales bacterium, assembly GCA_044451405.1. Taxonomy (GTDB): domain Bacteria; phylum Babelota; class Babeliae; order Babelales; family Vermiphilaceae; genus JBIOKB01. The sequence goes on along the minus strand of JBIOKB010000021.1, from coordinate 8,275 downwards.
CTTGCAACTTACCCTGGGTAACTTCAAGGTTGTACGGCTCTCGTTTTAAGATATCAACCTTAATTTCAAGATGCAGCTCACCCATTCCTTCGATAACCGTCTGCCCTGTTTCTTCATTAAATGAGAAACGGAATGATGGATCTTCCTGCATTAACTTGCGCAATGCGATACCCACTTTTTCATAGTCAGCTTTATTTTTAGGCTCAATAGACGATGAAATAACCGGCGGTGGAACATCAATTGATTCTAAGTATAGCACATGTCCTTCAGCACACAAGGTATCTCCAGTACTTGCATCTTTTGCTCCTACAATTGCCGCGATATCCCCTGCACGAACGACTTCAATTTCTTCTCGTTTATTTGCATGCATCTTAATAAGACGGCTTACGCGCTCCTTTGAACCAGTACGCGCATTTACTACGTAAGAACCTGAACGCAACTCTCCCGAGTAGACCCGAATAAAGTTTAAGACACCTACAAAAGGGTCTGTCATAATTTTAAATACTAATGCCGCAAATGGCTCTTTAGGGTCCGCCTTACGGGACACCTCTTGCCCTTTTCCGGGAAGGGTCCCTACTACCGGAGGCACATCAAGTGGTGATGGTAAGTATTCAACGACCCCATCAAGTAAGAGCTGAACACCTTTATTTTTAAATGCAGTACCACAAAATGCTGGGGTAACTTTACGCGCTAACACCCCAACACGTAGCGCTTTTTTTACTTGATCAAGCGGTGTTTCTTCTCCATTAAGATACTTTTCAGCTAAATCATCATCAAAATCACATGCTGCTTCAATAATTTTAACGCGCAATTCTTGTACTCGTTCCAGATATTCAGCAGGAATTTCAGACCATTTAATAACTGCTCCCATTTCACCTTCAAAGGTTGCCATCTTCAGAGTAAGAAGATCAATAATCCCTGCAAATAATTCTTCTGAACCTACCGGCAACTGCATAGCTATAGCATTTGCTTGGAGCTTTTCATTCACATCATCAATAACCATGAAATAATCGGCACCGATACGATCCATTTTATTAGCAAAAATAATACGGGGAACTCGATAGCGGTTCATTTGACGCCACACCGTTTCTGATTGTGGCTGAACCCCATCAACGGCACTAAATACTGCAACAGCACCATCAAGCACTCGGAGCGACCGTCCTACTTCAATAGTAAAATCAACGTGCCCTGGCGTATCAATGATGTTGATGTGAAATCCTTTCCACTGGCAGGTGGTCGCAGCTGAGGTAATGGTAATACCACGTTCACGCTCTTGCTCCATCCAATCCATGGTAGCTGCACCCTCATGAACCTCACCAATCTTGTGGGAAACACCGGTATAAAACAAAATGCGCTCGGTAACCGTTGTTTTACCTGCGTCAATATGAGCAGCAATACCTATATTTCTATATTTCTCTAGTGGATTACTCATCTAGGCTCCCCGCTTACCAAGCATAGTGCGAGAACGCACGATTTGATTCAGCCATCTTATGCACGTCACTCTTTTTCTTGATTGCCGCGCCACGACCTTCATTGATATCAAGCAATTCATGGGCAATTCTAATACCCATTCTTTCACCTGAACGTTCTTTTGCAGCACCGATCAACCAACGAATAGCTAGTGCACGAGCTCTTTCTGGAGCAACTTCGCGAGGAATTTGATACACACTACCACCAACACGGCGCGCACGCACCTCCACTGCTGGCATTAATTGATGCATTGCGCGATTAAACACATCAAGCGCTTTGCCTTTGTCCCCTTGATATTTTTTTGCCAAAATGTCGAGCGCTTCATATACAATAGCACGCGCAGCATTCTTCTTGCCACGCCACATAACTACATTGATAAGCTTTTGAATAAGCTCAGATCCATATACTGCGTCAACACCAATATTTCTTTTTTGACTTTCTCTTTTACGTCTAGGCATAGCCAATCCTCTTTATTTTTGACGCTTAGCGCCGTATCGTGAACGGGCTTGCTTACGATTTTCAACACCAGCTGCATCCAATGTACCACGAATAATGTGATATTTTACCCCCGGCAAATCAGGAACTCTGCCACCCTCAATCAACACAACAGAGTGCTCTTGAAGATTGTGTCCTTCTCCCGGAATATAGGCAGTAACCTCATACCCTGTTGACAACTTAACACGAGCAACTTTTCTGAGCGCTGAGTTTGGTTTTTTTGGCGTCTGCGTAAACACACGCGTACACACACCCCGTATTTGTGGGGAATTTTTAAGTGCAGGGCTTTTAGATTTTATCTTAACTCTCTTGCGCCCCGTACGGCACAGCTGATTTATCGTAGGCATAATTACATGTTCCTAAAAAAGGTTAACAGTGATTTGGTATGAATTAATTCAAATCTAGATCTTGCTCGTGAATACGAAAATTACGTAACAAAAGGTAGTAGTATTTTACCCTTTTTGCGATTTTTTTCAAGAAATGCATAGGCCATAGACTTAATTACCTATTTAATGGTACCCTTACTGCATTCATAACATAGTATTATTCTACTTGTAAGGAGCGTCCAAATGACTTTATTGCCCTCATTGTGCTTAATTACCAAAAACATAGGGCTTATTATCGCCGGACTTGTTGGCTTTAGCTTTATTATCGGATTTCATGAGCTTGGTCACTTTCTTTTCTGCAAGCTCTTTGGCGTTCGCACCCCATCATTTTCTATAGGATTTGGCCCTAAACTTATGAGTAAGAAACTAGGCGAGACCGAATTTTCAGTATCTGCCATTCCCTTTGGCGGCTATGTAGAAATTGCGGGTGCTTCAGAGGTTGGCCAAGGAGAACAAAAAGATGCGTATGCTCAGGATGCAGGCTCATTTGCTATCAAACCTTGGTACCAAAAAGCACTCATTTTGCTCGGAGGTATCATCTTTAACCTCGCTTTTGCATATATGGCAGTATGCCTCGTGTTTCTCACTGGCGCTCCTAAAGGCAACTTTTTATACCCGCTTAATGCATCGTCACGCGTGGCTTCAGTTGAACCTGAATCGCCTGCTGCTCATAGTGGCATAAAAGCTGGCGACACCCTTCTTGAAATTAACGGCGTCATCATTCCTAACGACAATTCAGAACGCCATGCAGAGAGTATAGCAACTGCACTCAAATACGTACGTGAACATCCAAGTAACCAGATTGATATCATGATCGAGCGTGAGGGAAGCCGTACCCAAGTTCCCCTTGTTATTGGCACCAAGGATGTTATGGGATCACCGCTGGGGTACCTAGGTGTTGGCTTTGTCCCCCAAGACCTTCCACCCTTTTCCCTTATACAGGCAATCAAACAGGGAATTACCGTCACTAATGGCTGGATTGTCATGACCATTTCAGCATTCAGACACCTATTTGCAAGCCGCGATACATCGCAACTTGGCGGCCCTATCTCTATTCTTTCAGCAATATCAATGAGCGCTGGACAAGGGATCAAAATCTTCTTGCTATTACTCGCTCTTATTAGCGTTAATCTCGCTATTCTAAACCTCATTCCCATACCCATCCTTGATGGCGGACAACTCGTATTTTACACCATTGAAGCTCTTGCTGGGCGCCAGTTACCAATCAAAGTTAAAGAATACATCCACATTGCCTGCTGGGTCGCATTCTTAGCGCTCATCGTTATATTAAGCGCCAAAGATCTTGGCCGCATGTTAGCTCCGTATATTGACCATCTACGCGCTTTACTAGGCAAGTAAAAGCGTTCATACGCAGAAAAGGCCGGTTTAGCCGGCCTTCTTTATTATCTTCTAATGAGAATAATTACTTGGTGTTTACCTGAGCCTTATGGGGATGCTCAGTTCCTGAGTAGACTTTTAATTTCTTAATAACTTGGCGGTTTAATTTATTCTTAGGCAACATACCTTTAACTGCCAACTCGATAATTTGTTCCGCTTTATTCTTGCTCAATAACTCTTGCGGGGTGGTAGTTTTATACCCACCAATCCAGCCCGTGTAACGTGCGTAGACTTTGCTTTCCATCTTATTACCGGTAAGCACTACCTTATCCGCATTAATGACTACCACATAGTCGCCTGAATCAACTGACGGAGTATATTCTGGGGTATCTTTGCCGCGCAGTATATCAGCAATTTTACTTGCTAAGCGTCCGAGTACTTGACCTTCCGCGTCAATAACTTTCCAGGATGGCTTTTTTGTTTTCAGAATAAATGATTTGTTCATGTCCATGGATTATGGCCTTACCTAAGATATATTTTTAAAGTACTTGATTAGATTTTTTACGAACGAAGCTTTATTAGAGTACGGTAAAAACAAGTCGCGGTCAAATCCAGAATCCCCTAAATTTCTTTAACTCAGAGCTCATTCCCTATACACTAGAACATGCGTTATATCTGCATTCTTTTATGAAGGATCCTCATGCAAACCAGTTGGCTTGTTATTCTCCCTCCCTTTATAGTACTTATTGCCGCTTTTATGACCCGTCACCTGAATGCCTCGCTGCTTATAGGCCTCGTGGTGGCTGCTGGTATTGCTACCCAGGGTAATATTCTCGCCACTATAGTACATCTACTCACACGTCTTTATGAACATGTAGTGTGTCTCGATAGCATCTACCTGTATGGCTTTTTACTCGCCATTAGCACCCTCATTGTCATTCTTGATAAAACGGGAGGTGCAAAAGGTTTTGCTCATGCACTCACCAAGCATTTACGGAGTAAGCGTTCCGTTGAAATATCAACCATCCTCATGTCTATGTCACTCTTTATTGACGATTATCTGAGTACTCTTAATGTTGGATACGTCATGCGCCCTTTAAGTGATAAATTTTATATACCGCGTGTGAAGCTTGCCTTTTTAGTACACAGTCTGTCAGGACTACTTGTTATTCTCATGCCTATTTCAAGTTGGGTTGCCATGATCACCGGACAACTTGATCAAGCCGGGATTTCTCCACTTATAAACGCAAACACAACCATTATTGGTGACCCATTTTCTATCTACGTCCAAGCGATTCCCTTTATTTTTTATTCGCTTTTCATAGTTGGGTCTGTATGGTTCATTGTTCATAGAAATATCTCCTTTGGCCCTATGCACACACAAGAAGTTATTGCTGAACAAACTCACAACCTTTTTGGCGGCAAAGCACCATTAACGGTACACACAGAGGAAGAAGAAAATCCTCAAACCGGTTCTCTTGTGGATCTGGTACTACCACTTGCTCTCCTTGTTGGAATCATCATCTGCGGCATTTTATATGCAGGTGGATTTTACCTGTTTGGAGGCACTCATTCATTTGTGGAAGCGCTCCAAAATAATTGTTACACGGGCTTAATTCTTTTTGTTGCCAGCATCGTTACCATTATATTCACTCTCGGTCTTACGTGGATACAAGGGAAAATTCACCTCTGGCAATTACCAATTATCGGCAAAGAAGGGTACCATCTTATTTATTCAGCCATCATCATGCTCATGTTAGTCTCAACCCTTGGGGCCATATTGCGGGAAGATTTGCATACGGGTGATTATATTGCATCCTATCTGCTTGGTTCATTACCCATTGCATTACTCCCGTTCACGGTATTTGTCGTTGCTTCATTGTGCTCAATTATTACCGGATCATCATGGGGAACCATTACCTTGCTGGTACCCATTGCACTGCCTATTTTAACCGCTTATGCGGCTACCAGCGGACCACTCACGCCTGATCAACTTCCCTTATTATTTCCACTGCTGGGCGCTATTTTTGCTGGATCTGTATGCGGTGATCATATTTCACCACTGTCTCAAACTACCGTCATGGCTGCTGCAAGTTGCGGCGCGTATGTGCTTGATCATATTAAAACACAACTCCCGTATGCATTACCTGCGCTCATATGTGCAGCAGTTTCATTCATTATTGCGGGATACACGTGTTCATATGGATTACTCACCTGCTGGCTCGCATCATTAGTTCCGGGATTAGTTCTTACGCTCGTTACATTATATCTATTACATCGCTGCAAATAATTGCTAACTACCAACAACTTGTATATAACTTACGCAGAATAGGTCACTCTCTTTGATAATAAAAAAGGAAATCTATGAAGCGTATATTACCTACTATTTTTTGTAGCTTATGTCTTATATTTATTATCCCCGTACATAGTTCTCAGCTGACTCTCCAAGACAATATACCACACAGCGGCACTCGAGCTGACTACACCGCAGATATAAATGTCAATGGCACTGTGCATGCCCCTTTAACAGTACATCTTCCCTCTGAAACACAAACGGCTCTCATAAGAATTGCAGGAACAATAACCTGCTTTGGATACGGTATTGGTTCTTGCTCAATGGGCATAACTGAGCTCATAGGTACTAATAAAAAACCCTCACCTTCTGCAGTAGAAGCGCTCGAAGAAGGGTTACGTAGAAGAAAAACTGAAGCTATTGCTGCATCCATACAGGCAACTCATGCTTCATCATCTACTCCATTGTTAACGTATGAAGATGATGAAGAAGAACCAAGAAAATCGTGTTGTTCTCGATTAACATCTTCACGCGGCGTGCGCCATATTGCTGCCGGACTTTGGTTCATTGGTTTCGGTCTTGGATTGGAATTAATACCCCACATGTTTAAAAAATAAGCACTGGAAGCCCCACTTGCACATACATTAAAAATAGTATACGTTATGTGCCTGCATTTAGGTGTGCTATTGGCACACTATTTTGCAGTAAGCCATATTCTTTTCATCGACTGAGCGCTCTCTATATAATCATATAAAAAGATCTAACCAGATCGTCTCAAAAGAAAAGGGTTTTCTATGAAAAAGCATATTGTTACTCATCTGATATTGGTTATTTTGTTGGCAAGTAATTCTTCATTACTCGTATGTACGCCAAATCATGACGAAAAATCTCACCCAGGTTCTAGTTTTTCTGTTGAAGTTAACATACCTTCATTAAATGTATATAAAATCCAAGCAATGTTAGTATCAAGTCTCGGATTTGTTGCAAGTTCAGCTGCACTGGTGCTTATTGCTACAGGAGCAATAGCGCACAGCAGACCTCAATCAGGAGATGCTTCAGCAAGACTTCACGCATCAACATTATTTGGTTATGGAGTCCCATTATTAGCAGCGGGTATTCTTACTATATTTCATCCGCAAGTAAGAGACTTTCTTAATAGCTGATCACATGCAATCATGTGATCAAAAGGGTATTTATGAAAAAACTCTCTGTGGTTACCATCATAACCATACTCTGTGTATTCAGCATCCATCACACATATACTGCTGAAGAGGCATCTGGTCTTCAAATTCAGAATCTTGATGTCCTCATAGATGAAGCAGCTAAAAAAACTGTTGCTGATGCTGCCGAAAAACTTAAAAATAATATTATTCCTGTATTAAAAGACGAAGTTATTCCTGCATTAGGAGATACCTTAAAAGACAAAGTTGTACCTGCCTTAAAAAATGTCATCGATGAAAAAATGCCCGTATTTAAAGAAGCCGCAAGAGATGCACTTGTTGAAGCAGTACCGCATATTTTGCTTTCAACTGCAGGATTAATAGTTACTTCAGCTGGCATTATGCTCGTGTATCAAGGTCTTAAAGCAGATAGCACCGATGACGAAAATAATAATTCCTCAAAAAAAGTTAATACCGTAAAACTACTGGGCTATGGAAGTGCCCTAATAATCATTGGTGTAGCAACCATTATGCATACCAGTATTCGCAATTATTTTAGCAATCCAAAATCATAGGAGTTTTTTATGATTAAAAAAATACTCTGCGCCACTATCTTCTGCTCCGTGACGTTACTATGTGCTCAAGAACGTAAAGAAATACCTGCTTCTGCAACAAAACTACCCATAACTCTGTCAGGCACTGTTCCCTTCAAAATCGATATGCCTGCATTGCCGCAAGCCACCCACCATTTTGTAGAATTTGCTGAAGTACTTGGTAAATCTACCGCTCTTAAAGATGCAATTTCTGCTTTGAATTTGAAAGAATCTTTTGCAGCTTTAGGTGCTTCTGCTGCCGAAAAATTAAAAGAGATTAATATTACCTCTGAGGCACTCCAAAACTCCGCAAAAGCGATAAGCACCATTACCTTAAAACATGAATTAGTTCATAAACATGTGCTTGAGGTCCCTGCTGCTGATGAGCTTGCAACTAGGGGCTTTGGCGGCGTAGCATTCCTCTACACCCTTGTTCATGGATCCCACCCGGTCATTACTGGATTTTTTGGCTGCTTAACCTTTGCTCCTTACTCTGAGATCAAGGCCCAGATAAACCGCTGTTTTAACCATAAGCGTCCG
>JBIOKB010000020.1:0-17404 GCA_044451405.1 Candidatus Babeliales bacterium | reverse complement strand
TGAACTTCATGCATGGCAGCACCATCCGTTTTATAAAGAAAAGTTAGCGCGGGAACAATTACAAATGGCACGCCCTGGTGAACAGATATATTATTTGAGGAGTTAAGCAATGGCATACACGTTACCCCCGTTACCCTATGCATTTGATGCGCTGGAACCCTACATTGATACGCTTACCATGGAATTGCATCATGATGGGCACCATGCTGCATACGTGGCTAATTTAAATAAAGCGTTGGAAAAGTATCCTGAGCTTGCTCAAAAACCGGTAATTACTCTTCTCAAAGAACTGGATACGTTACCTGCAGATATTAAAACCGCCGTGCGCAATAATGGCGGCGGACATTATAACCATTCTCTGTTTTGGCTCATGATGACCAAAAATGGTGGAGGTGAACCGGTCGGTTCTTTAGCAACAGAGATCAAAAAACAATTTAAGGATTTTAAGCTCTTTCAAGACCAATTTAATGCAACGGCAAAAACAGTTTTTGGCAGTGGCTGGGCATGGTTGGTGGTTGATCAACAAGGCAAGTTGGCCATCATGCCAACGGCTAATCAAGATAGCCCGATAAGCAAAGGATTAATTCCCGTGCTAGGGCTTGATGTGTGGGAGCATGCCTATTACGTTAAGTATCATAACAAGCGGCCGGATTATATTAATGCCTGGTGGCATGTGATTGATTGGGATCAGATAGAAGAAAACTATCGCAACGCGATTTTATGATTCTGTTTGTGTAGAAGCAGATTGTGTTTCTTTTTCGACTTCTGCTTTCTTCTTGGATTGTTCATACGCCTTGCACAACCGTTCAATGCGTTCCTGTGGCTTCTCACCATCGCTATCAGGTACGAATGTAAGCTGTTTATACAGCATTGTAATGATAGTTTGTTTATTATGCAGCATGGTCACAGGAACATACTCACAATATTGATGCTCTTTCTGCTTGTCACCGAGTTCTTTCGGCATGAAGCGAGCACATAGCGCTGAATCTTCTGGTTTTCCAAAATAATTGTGCGTTGCATCTTGGACATGCTTTTCAAGATTACTAAATAGTACTAATGGTTGGTTACAGATAATCATGGGTAATGGATCTGGTAGTTCAGGAAATGGAACAAACGGTCTGAGTGTTTCAAGATCAGAAGCCACTAGTGATGTAGAGATTGCGAGTGAGATAATAAAGTGAATCATGGGTATCCTTTGTAATGGGTTATACTATAATGGAATACAACAACAGCCACAGCAATCATCACAGCATCCATCGCCGGCGACTATAAGCTGTCCGTATGCTTTGTGTGTACTCTCAGTAAATACATCTTCGAATAATAGATCTGAAGGACGTTGGTGTAATTGCGCTTTAATTTTCTGATTGTTGAGTTTGAATCTAACAGAATCACCATTCTTTTGTTTTAAATCTTTAAATAAATCTGCAGGCAAATATATAGGGAATAGCACATTGGGTTTTGCGGTATCTGGCTGAATAGTAAAAGTAGTCCGAATTAATAAATCCCGCGCTTTGAGTTTTTTATAAAGATGATGAAATTGTTTTTTGTGATCATCATGTAATTGATAGAAGGTTATTATGCCTTTAGGGTCCATCGATACGGTGATTGAATAAAGAGATGGTAAGATATCGAGTTTTTTGCGTTCAGCGGCAGCGAATGCTAAAAAGGGAGTGATAATAAGAATGCAACATGCCACATAACGCATAGCGGTCTCCTCATACAGTTATCTGAGATCTTACTTAGTTGTGGCACAATGAGTTATTTTTTGGCAAGAGTAAGGTGTGCGGGTATACTTGGTTTGTTGTGTACCCATTAACCTGATGGAGAGAAAAATGAGAATTATTTCTTGTTCAGTATTGATAGTGTTAGCGACTGTAAAATGTCATGCGATGGTTTCAGAGACTCTTGATAGTTATGAATGGTGGCGTAAAGGGCGAGAGACTCAGTTAAGAAATGCTTTAGTAAAGTTTATTAAATTAGAATCAGATGCCCGTGAAAAGTTAGTCGCTCTCGATGAATTTGTAAAAGCTTGCGAAAATCCTCGATATAAAATAAAAAAATCGAGTGCAGAAATTATCGAAAAATTGGATATTGGCGATGGTATATTGGATGGGGAAAATAGAGTATACGAGTCTGTCGGACGTTCTTTGCACTACAATTCTGGGTATGCAAGATTAGAAAAGCGTCTAAAATCGAAGTTATAAGAAAAATAGGGTACATAGAAAATAAATCCATTATCCCCTATACTTGGTCTGTTGTGTACCCCATAATCCTCCTATTTTATTATTGAGATTCTGCCATGAACGAGATTCATCCTTCTACCCCTCATGATGTTGCACCCGATAGTTCTGCTGAACATGCCATCCGCCTAGAAAAAGTTGAGCAGTTAAAAACTGCAGGGGAATCCCCGTGGCCGGCAAATAAAGACGTTAATGCCACTACCAAGGATGTTCTGCAGGAATATAAAGAAGGGGTTGAATCGCGGGTCTACATGATTGCCGGCCGATTAATGACGGTGCGCGAGCATGGTAAAACCGCCTTTTGTGTTATCCACGATCGTACCGGGCGGATTCAAGTGTATGTAAAAAAAGATCTGGTTGGTGATGCTGCATTTAATACATTGCAGCATACACTGAATGTTGGTGACATTGTCTGGTTTACTGGCCCTTCATTTAAAACAAAAACAGGCGAAATTACCATTCATGCAACAGGTCTTGCCTTGTTAAGTAAGTGCCTCTATCCATTACCAGAAAAATTTCATGGCCTTACTGACATTGAAACGGTCTATCGCCAGCGCTACCTTGATTTAATCAGTAACGCTGAAAGCAAAGAGCGTTTTAAAAAGCGCTCGCTTGTTGTGCGTGCCATTCGCTCATTTTTAGATTCCTATGATTTTCTTGAAGTAGAAACACCGATGCTGCACCCAATTCCTGGTGGTGCTGCGGCGCGCCCATTTGTTACGCACCATAATGCGCTGCACACTGATTTATATTTGCGCATAGCACCAGAGCTTTATTTAAAAAGACTTGTCATCGGTGGCTTTGAGCGGGTGTATGAGATTAACCGTAATTTTAGAAATGAGGGAATTTCAACACGGCACAATCCTGAATTTACCATGCTTGAATTTTACATGGCGTATCAAGATTATAACTTCGCCATGGACCTTGTTGAAAAAATGATACGCGATATTGCACAGCATGTGTGCGGTACGCTTGAACTTCCTTTTGGTAATCGCACCATTGATTTTAGTAAACCTTTTGTACGCATGAGCATGCAAGAAGCGGTCATGCATTATGGCAACTACACCAAAGTACAAGTAACGGGTGACGCCATAAATGACGTACTCAAAAAAGAGGGTATTACACTCGCCAACAGCAAAGCATCGTGGGGTGAAAAACTGGCAGCGCTTTTTGAACATTGTGCGGAAAAAAAATTAGAAGCGCCGACATTTATTACTCAGTTCCCGGTTGAAATTTCACCACTTGCAAAGCGTGATCCGAATAATCCTGAGCTTGCAGCACGTTTTGAGTTGTTTATTGCGGGCATGGAAATTAGTAACGGATTTAATGAGTTAAATGATCCATTTGATCAAGCAGCACGCTTTAAAGAACAAGTTCATGCGCGTGAAGCAGGGGACACTGAAGCGCATCATTATGATGCTGAATATGTGCATGCGTTAGAATATGGGTTGCCGCCTACCGTTGGTGTTGGTATCGGTATTGATCGCCTGGTGATGCTTTTAACTAATACGACATCAATTAAAGATGTTATCTTATTCCCGACACTGAAGAAAAAAGACTAACACGCACGGGGTATGCTATGCACACACGTCAAGGACACAAATACCTCTGGAAATTACCAAGTACTGATATGCAGCAGATACTTTCTATTGCATCATCGTATAATCTTTCATTTCCTATCGCACAAACGTTACTCACGCGCGGTTTTGCCACCAAAGAAGCGATTGATTCCTATTTATTTAGCACCTTTGAAAAAGATGTAGCACATCCAAGCCAATTAAAAGATGCGGACAAAGCAGTTGATCGTATCATGTATGCACTGCAACATAATGAAAAGATTTTGATTGCGGGTGACTATGATGTTGATGGGGTAACCTCATCAGCACTCATGATGGTCTGTTTATTACCCTTAGGCGCACAGATCAATTTCTTTTTGCCGCATCGCGTTAAAGATGGGTACGGGCTTTCAACAAAAATTATTGATCGTGCAGCAGACAATGGCTACAAGTTGGTAGTTACCGTTGATAACGGTATTACCGCATTTGAACCAGCATTGCGTGCACGTGAGCGGGGCATTGATTTAATTATTACTGATCACCATAAACCGCACGCTCATATGCCTGAAGCGTATGCTATTGTTAATCCACACCAGCAGGATTGTTCCTACCCATTTAAAGTATTTGCGGGTGTTGGCGTATCATTTAAGCTTATGTCGCTGTTATATGAAAAACTAGGGCGCACTATGCCGGCCAAAGCATACGAGTTGCTGCTCTTGGGAACTATTGCTGACGTGGTACCTTTGCTTGGTGAAAATAGGTACTGGGTACGCCATGGGTTGCAGTATATTAATGCGATAGAAAGTCCTTCATTTAAAGTGCTGAAACACAATGGCAATATCAGCAAACCGGTGCTTTCATCAACCGATATTGGTTTTTCTATTGCGCCACAAATTAATGCATTAGGTCGATTAGAAGATGCGCGCCAAGGCGTGCGTTTTTTAATTGGATCAGATGAGCAAGAAGTAGAGCAGGTTGGTAAAATACTGTTTGAGCTTAATCAGGCACGCAAAGATATTGAGCGTTCTATTGTACAGTCAGTTGAACAAAAGATTGTGCGCAGTGGGATGGATTTGAGCAAAGAACATATTATTATTGCATCTGATAACGCGTGGCCGCCCGGGGTTATAGGATTAGTTGCTTCACGCATGGTGAGCACGTACGGCAAACCAACATTACTCTTTCATCTTACTAAGGATGGCCTTGCTAAAGGATCATGCCGGTCAATTCCTGAATTTAATATGTTTCATGCATTACAATCATGCAGTGATTTATTAAAACAGTTTGGTGGTCATGCACAAGCAGCAGGGTTAAGCTTGCCTGCAGAACATATTCCCGCATTAAAAGAGCGTCTTGAAACACTTATTGCAGCACAGTTAACTGAGTTTGATTTAAAACAGAAATTAGTAGTTGATGCAGAACTTTCATTGCCCGATGCTACTAAGAAAATGCTTGCTGATATGCAGCATTTAGAGCCGTTTGGTAATGAAAACAAGCAACCACTTTTTTATATTAAAGATGTGATGTTGGTGCAAAAACCGACGCTGTTAAAAGATGCGCATGTTAAATGCTCAGTATTTTCTGAAGGGGTGATTAAACCGGTTATGTTTTTTAATCGGCCAGAGTTGTTCCCTATTTTAAATCAATTAGGTGAAACATCGTGTGATATGGTGTGTCAGGTAATGGAGAACCATTGGAATGGGCGGGTGAATATTGAGTTGCAGGGTATTGATGTGGCTAAAAATTAAAGGAGCATGAGTTACTCACGCTCCTTTAAATCTCATGATGGGGAAGGCTTATTCCATGTCCATCTTTTTATGTTTTTTCATCTTTTTGCCTTCTTTTCCTTCTTTACCTTCGTCTCTGTGATGTTTTTTGTGACGATGGTGGTTCTTTTCATGCTTCATTTCTTTTTTGTCTTCTTTCTTTTCTTTTTTCTTGCATGCAGGCGCGCCTACAACTATCGCAAAAGAAGCTAAGGCGAGTAACACCTTTTTTAAATTTGTATTCATTAACAACTCTCCCAAAATGAGGTTAGACAATATTATCTTCTACCATCTTAAAGGGGTGTTTTTCTATTTTGCAAGTGTTTTTTTTCTACTCGCTAAAAGCTATGGCGTATTGCGGATCACAAAACGGCGAGTAGAAAAACGAAAATGGAGAACCGTAAGTGTTTTACGGTTCTCCATGCATTAATTGCGAAAGCTATTAATGTTTATCAGCTGCTGCATCTTCTGCAGGAACTGCTTCAGCTTCTTGAGCTGGTGTAGCTTCAGTTACTTGTGCTTCAACTGCGGCTACTTCGCTGTTTGCAGTTTCTTCAGTGGTTACTTCTTTCATCATTTCTTTCTTTTCGCAGCAGCTACCACATCCTGGCAACATTGCTACAAGTGAACCAACTGACAATAACGCTAGAAGGTGCTTTTTCATTCGAAAGCTCCGTGTAAGTAGGGTTATAAAGATGTTACTTTTTTTTAGTCTTTGGTGCGCGTTGACGCACTGTTTTTTTCTTCTTAGCTTTTGCAAAAGGATTTTCTTCAAAAGCTGCCTTAACCACCTCATCCATGGTACGTACAAATACAAGATTAACACCATCAATGTTAATCTCTCTTAATATATCTTGTACTTCATCATGATTTTCCTGAGGTACAATAACGGTAGTAATACCATGTTGTTTTGCAGCAAGCAACTTTTCTTTAAGTCCACCAATGGCAAGTACGCGACCTTGCAAAGTAATTTCACCCGTCATAGCAAGATGATGAGCGGAGGGCGTATGCGTTAAGGTGGAAATTAATGCGGTGCATATAGCAATCCCAGCCGATGGACCGTCTTTTGGTGTAGCGCCTTCAGGGATATGAATATGAATATCCTTTGAACTATAAAATGAAGCAGGCAACCCAAGATTGTTTGAACGGGAACGAATATACGAAACTGCTGCTTGTGCAGATTCTTGCATAACCTCACCAAGTTGACCGGTGAGCGTTAAATTTCCTTTGCCTGGAATAGCGGTCGTTTCTATTTCAAGTACGTCGCCGCCAACTTCAGTCCATGCAAGCCCCGTTGCAAGGCCGATGCGTTCCTTCTTTTCATTAAGGCTTGTTTTTTTGAATTTAGGATTACCAAGCCATTCTTTAATGAGCTCTTCAGTAATTACCATAGATGCTTTTGGGGTATTATTTTTCAATAATGTTTGAATTGCTTTACGCATTAATTTTGCAATAGTGCGTTCTAATTGGCGCACCCCAGCTTCTTTGGTGTATTGGGTAATTAAAAGCATGAGCATCTCTTGTGAGATTTTAAATTGCTCAGACGCCAATCCATATTCATGGAGATCTTTTGGTATAAGAAATTTTTCTGCAATTTCAATTTTCTCATCATCGGTATATCCGCTCAATGAGATGATTTCCATGCGATCAAACAGCGGATACGGGATACCTTCTATCATATTGGCAGTGGCAATAAACATAACTTGAGAAAGATCATATTCAAGATCAAGATAATGATCAGTAAATGTTTTATTTTGTTCTGGATCGAGCACTTCAAGTAATGCGGATGCAGGATCACCATGTAAATCGCGTGACATCTTATCAATTTCATCGAGCAAGATGATTGGATTCATCGAATTGGCCTTTTTCATTCCCTGGATAATTTTACCCGGCAATGCACCAATGTAGGTACGACGATGACCACGGATTTCTGCTTCATCGCGTACGCCACCAAGAGAAATACGTACAAATTCTCTTCCAAGAGCATCAGCAATAGATTGGGCTAATGAGGTTTTTCCTACCCCCGGAGGACCAACTAAGCAGAGAATAGGAGAGCGAGTAAGATTCTTAGAAAATTTTTTCGCCGCTAAAAATTCGATAATACGTTCTTTTGCTTTAATAAGGCCGGCATGTTTCTTGTTAAGAATTTTTTCTGCTTGTGGCAAGCTGATGGTATCCTTGCTTATTTTCTTCCATGGCAATGATATGATCCAATCAACATAATGGCGGCTGACCACTGCTTCAGATGATAATGGAGGCATCTGTTCAAGACGCTTTAACTCTTTTTCAACTTTTTCCTTAGCTTCTGCAGTAAGGCCGAGCGTGCGTATTTGTGCTTTAATAGCAGCAATTTCTGCAGATTGATCTTCACGCCCTAACTCTTTTTGGATCGCTTTCATCTGCTCGGTTAAATAGTATTCGCGCTGGCTTTTTTCAACTTGTGTTTGAATGCGCCCACGAATACGTTGTTCAGTTTCCAGGATCTCAATTTCTTTTGATAACATGTCGCAGAGTGCTAGTAGACGATCTTTTAGATTGTTTGTTTCCAAGATGGTTTGGCGTTCATCACAGGACAACGTATTAACATGAACGGCTATGGTATCACCTAAGTAGTCCATGTCTTCAGGTGTTTTAGCGACTAATGAAAGATCTGCGGGTGCTTTATCATTCAACTTAGCATACGCACTATAGAGATTTTTTAACTGACGCCAGATTGCTTCAAGTTCAACCGTCATTTCAAGGCCGGTGGTAGGAATGTCAGCACAGTAGACGCCTAAAAAGCCTTCATGCATTTGGGTGGCTAAAATCTTTGAGCGGTACATACCTTCAGCAAGAATTTTTAATGAGCCGTTAGGCATACGCATAACTTGGAGGATAGCAGAACGGGTACCATAGATAAACATATCGGATATGGTAGGGGTTTCTATCTTAGGGTCCCGTTGGCCGGTGATGAAAATAGCATTGTTATGCTTGAGCGCATATTCTACGGCTTGGATTGAAGCTTCCCTCCCTACAATAATAGGAATAATGCTTTTAGGAAGGATGACCACCCCTTTTAATGGGAGCAAAGACATAAACTCGCCCCGCTCTTCATGTACGGGGACATTCTCAGGGGACAAGGATATCGTCTCTTGAGCCTCAGGGGTCTTTTTTGCGTTAATTTCTTCTGATTTCTTACTGTTTTTAGTCATAGGGATTCTTTTTTTAAACGTGCAGAAATAGCATAAAAGTCTTTTATAATAGAGCAAGCCTTTTTTCTATGTTCAGCGTAAATTACCGGCTTTTTTTGTCAAATCCAACATCACTATTCAATTTGAATTAATGCAAGGGTTGCCATAATGGATAACTTTCTATACAAATAATGTTTTAGCTTAACAAAGCCAGTAACAGAAAGGTGGTGGTAACCGCAATAAAATAAAATTGGTTGTACCATGAAGTTGTTGATTTTGTTTATAAATCATTTTTACAAACAAGAGTTCTTCTGTTACAATTCCTTGTACATTGTCGTCATATAAACCATTAACTCAATTACTGTTTCAAAAAGGAACGAATGTATGCTTAAACGTATTGCATCGGCGTTATGGGGAAATTTTCAGAGTAGAGATGAATTAAAAAAGTTTGGTCTCTTGGCACTTATCTTCGGTCTTCTTATTGGTCTCTATTGGGCGCTTCGTCCTATGAAAGATAGCATCTTCTTTGCTATCGTTGGTGTTGAGTATCAGCCATACGCAAAAATGTTGTCCTTAGTAATTATCGTTCCTCTTATCATCATATATGGCAAACTTATTGATACATTTCCGCGTCATCGTGTGTTCTATGCGCTTGCATGTGTATATGGTATAGCAGCTTTCTTTTTTGCCTACTTCTTTATGCATCCAGAAATGGGTCTTGCTAATACCGTAAAAGATTCTGGGCGTATTCTTGGATGGCTCTGGTATGTGTATGTTGAAAGCTTTGGTTCATTGCTTGTAGCACTGTTCTGGGCATTTACTACTGATATCACTGAACCTGAATCAGCAGAACGCGGATTCCCGTTCATCGGGCTTTTTGGCCAAGTTGGTAACATTTTTGGGCCAACGATCTTAACAGCACATCGTTTAGGTTTTGAAAATAGTGCGCCTGTGGTTGGTATCTGTGCAGTTCTTATGTTTGTTATGGCAGGATTGTTATGGGTATTCATGAGTGTGATTCCAACATCTCAAATGACTGGTTACCATGCAAAAGGTGATGCAGAGAAGCATTCAGAGCCTGGATTCTTTGAGGGGTTGAAGTTATTAGCAACGCAGGGATATTTGCTCGGTATTTTCCTTATTATTACTATTTACGAAGTTATTGTTACCGTAATTGACTATCATTTTAAAGATACGGTTCAAGCGGCATTCCATTCTGAAAAAGAAGTGAGTGCTTACTTGGCAAGCTATGCTACCTACACGGGCATTGTGGCAACGCTCTGTATCTTCTTAGGTATTAACAACATTCAGCGTCGCTTGGGTATGAAACCTTCATTAATCTTGTTGCCAGTGCTTGTTGCAGTAGCAATTGTTACCTTGAAGTTTAACCCATCAGCACTTAATATTGCCTTCTGGATTATGGTGTTCTCAAAAGCAGTTAACTATGCGCTTAACCAGCCAACGCTTAAATTGCTCTACATTCCAACAACAAAAGATACCAAGTATAAAGCGCAAGCATGGATTGAAATGTTTGGTGGCAGAGCTTCTAAGGGTACAGGGTCTGCGATTAATACCTTCAGAAGTACGTTTAAAGCTAAATATGGTGCAGTAGTAGGTGTTCCTGCCTTCTTAACGTTGGTAACTGCATTGTCAGGCGCTATGATTTTTGCGTGGCTCTTTGTTGCGCTTTATGTATCTAAGCGTTATGACCAAGCGATCAGAAAGAAAGAAGTGGTGTGCTAGTTTATTTATAGCAACTGGCTTATGCCAGCAAAAGAGATAGATAAAGTGGCCTTCTAATATAGTGAGTTTTAGAAGGCCACTTTTATCAAATAGCGCGCCATGCGCGCAATATATAACCGCTTCACGTAAAGGGAACACGTCAATGATGGGGTCAGATCATACCATGATGCATACAGAGCGCGATCTTCAGCAAGAAGATCGATATGATACATTAAAGTTACTCTATTTAAGTTGTGCCTTTTTCTGCGTTATCGGAGCATATACGGTCACCAAAGAAATAAAAAATTCAGTTTTTTCATATACGGTGGGACGGGAATATATTCCATTAGCACGCGTTCTTGTAATGATAGCATTAGTTCCCGCTATCCTATTCTATTCAAAGTTGGTAGATAGAGTAAAGCGGTATCAGCTTCTTTGTTTTTATAGCTTATTTTACGCAGTTTTTGGGTTATTATTTGCCTACTATTTAGGGCACCCTGAAATTGGGATTCCTAATGCGCATACCAGTCCCTATCGATTGATTGGTTGGTTATTTTACTTTTTTATTGAAGGATGTACGCCATTTGTCGTAAGCGTTTGTTGGGCGTTTGCTAACTCGGTAAATTCTCCTGAGAGTGCCCGTAAAAATTATGGACGCATGGTATCAGGATCTAAGCTGGGTGGTATGTTAACGGCTGGTCTTGCCTGGATTATGCTCCGCTATGATTTCTTTAATAATGGGGATCCCTGTATAACTGATTTGCATAATCATCAAGTTCTGTTAATTCTTTCATCGGTACTGTTGTTTATGGTACCAATTATTATTTTCTTCATGGTCAAAAAAATACCGGCCAAGTTTTTACATGGTTATGAGGCGGCATACCAAGCAGAAAAGCACAAAAAGAGTGTTGAAACAGGTATGTTTTCTGGGTTAAAGCTACTTTTTAAATATCCATATGTGATGGGTATTTTTGGTATGTCCTTTTTCTATGAAGTATTAGCCACTGTGCTGAGTTACTTAACGATTGCAGAAGCGCAATCAGGAGCAAATTCAATGTCAGAGGCGTTAGCCTATCTCCTTGAAATTGCCTTTATGGCGCATTTTGTTGGGATTTTTATCTCATATTTTGGTACAACTGCACTCTTTAATAAATTAGGTACCCGTCGCTGTCTTATGCTTATCCCATTAACGAGTGGCTTGGCGTTACTCTATTTTATGCTCAGTTCAAGTACTTCTGCAGCATTACAAATTGTATTTGTAATGTTTAGATCAATTAATTATGCCTTTAGTTGGCCATTACGGGAAAGCCTCTATATTCCAACGATTAAAGAGATTAAGTTTAAATCAAAGTCCTGGGTTGATGCTTTTGGAAGCAAACTTGCTAAGTCCGGTGGCTCAGCCTTTAATCTTTTTATCGAGTGGATGGGGCCAGCGTTATGGGTAGTATCCCACTCTATACTCTTTGCCTCTATCATAGGGTGTTGGATATTGACCGCCTGGTTACTGGGCCGACGGTTTGAGCGGGCAGTGGCACGTAATGAGGTAATTGGGATTGATAAGGTAGAGGCGTAAATCATTGCGTTTTTACGCTAGTTTGTTAGAATTTAATCACTGTTTTTATAACCAATCTTGCTCCATAAAGGGTGGTACTTGATAGGGTCCCCTATCAAACCCAGAGAGCAATAGATATAACCCTTATAAGGATTACTCAATGATAGATTTTAGAACACTGGTTAAGGCAGGCGTTCACTTTGGCCATCAAAAAACCCGTTGGTGCCCTAAAATGGCTCCCTATATCTGGGGCTTTAAAAATAACACCCATTTAATTGATGTATCAAAAACAGCACTACAGCTTGAAAAGGCGGCGCAGTTTTTACAATCAATTGCGGCGCAAGGCAAGCAGATTTTATGGATTGGTACTAAAAAGGCTGCACAAGAATCTATATTTAGTACTGCAACCGGTTTGAATCAGCCCTATGTTAATCATCGATGGATTGGTGGTTCGTTAAGCAATAATTCTCAGGTAAGAAAATCAGTTACTAAGTTGCTGCACCATGAAGATATTATTGCTAAAGCAGAAAAGTTTCCTCACTATACCAAAAAAGAATTTGCAATCTTTCAAAAAATGGTTGATCGGTTACAAAAGAACGTTGGTGGTATTCGCCACTTAAATTGGCCAGTAGGAGCGATTGTACTTGTTGATGTTATCAAGGAACAATCAGCGTTAAAAGAAGCGGCTCGTATGGGTATTCCCGTAGTTGCTATGGTTGATACCAATGGTGACCCTTCAATGGTTGATTATGTTATTCCTGCTAATGATGATGCACCACGTTCTGTTAAATTAGTTATTGATTATCTTGGTCAAGCGGTACGCAAAGGACAAGAAGAAGCAGCTGCAGCAGCTGAAGAAAAAAAGACAAAGGCTGCAGTAGAGAAGAAAAAAGAACCTGCTAAAGAAACGAAAACCCATGATGAGCGAGCTGAAGTAAAAACAACTTCAGCTGCAGTTGAAAAACCTAGAAAAGTTGCAACTGAAAGTTCAGAATCCTCCTTCGTCAAGACTCCGGCGGACACGGCTGAGCCTAAGAAAGCAAAAGCTAAGCCAGTGAAACCCTCCGAAGCTTAATGCTTCCTGAGGTTTTACTTCGTTAGCAAGAGCGAAGGATGGGCTAAATAAGCGAGAGCAGCTCTAAGAAACTTGGGAGAGGTGTCTGAGTGGTCGAAAGAGCATGATTGGAAATCGTGTATGTCTGTAAAAGGGCATCGAGGGTTCGAATCCCTCTCTCTCCACCAATCTACGCCTGCATCGGGAAAAGCTTTGAAGTGAAGTTGGGCTACGATCGGCTTCGCCAGTCTCTTTGATGAATGACTAAGGCGTAGATTTGTGCCCCTCATAGCCAAGTAAAGCTTCGTAGTTATTCTATCGAAGGCGACGAGTGGGCAGTCTGAGGTCCTAGGCTCGAATAACTTTGGGGGAAGTAGATAAGGAATTCTTACTTACTATGTCAGGTCCGAGAGGAAGCAGCAGGGGTAATACAATTCTTGTATGTACTTCCCCCTGTCTACATAAGGAGGAAGAGCAGTAAAAGATAGTGAAAGCTTTAATAAGAAAATAAGTGCCATAAATACTTGAGTTATCAATGAATACGGTGCCGGTGAATTTAGCGCGTAAGTGGCGATCTAAAAATTTCGATGAAATTATAGGTCAAGATCTTTCCGTGCGCATGCTTAAAAACAGTCTCTATTTAAATCAATTTTTTCCTGTATATCTTTTTTCTGGCCAGCGTGGGTGTGGAAAAACAAGTACGGCGCGTATATTTTCTGCTGCTATTAATTGTCAGCATCTTGCTGATTTTAGACAGCACCCTAAAACATCTCCATTGCCGTGTTTAACCTGCCAATCATGCCAAGCAATGCGTGCGGGTAGACATCCAGATTTTTTTGAAATCGATGCGGCGTCTCATACGGGCGTTGATCATATTCGCACTATTATAGATTCTGCAACGTTGTTGCCTATCATGGGTAATAAAAAAATCTATCTTATTGATGAAGCTCATATGTTAAGTAAAGCATCATTCAATGCCTTGCTTAAAATATTGGAAGAGCCGCCATTGTCTGTAGTATTTATTTTAGCAACAACTGATGCACATAAAATTATAGAAACGGTAAAATCCCGCTGTTTCCAATTGCTCTTTAAACCTATTGGTTCATCAAGCTTAGTCGATCATTTAACGATGCTCTGTGCAACAGAAAATATTCCCTACGATGTAGAAGGGTTAAAACTCATAGCGCAAGAAAGTGAAGGATCAGCGCGTGATGCCATTAACGTGCTTGAGCAAGTACGCTTTTCAAGCACTTCCGTTACCAAGCTTTCGGTACTTAAGGTGCTTGGGTATATTGATGATGCGCAATTAATTAAGCTGTTTGCCATGGTGCTTACCGTTGCACCAGCACAGTTGATTGCTGCGTTCAAAAAGCTCCATCTTGAATCATACGCGGCTCCTATCATATGGAATCGTTTTGCAGAACTTGCACGCACCGCTCTGTGGGCAAAGCATGGCGTAGCATCAGAACAGTTTGTGGAACATGCAGCAGAAATAAAACGTATTGTGCAATCGTGTTCGTGGCTTCAACTCAATGATTTCCTTGACCAACTCTATGAACATGAGGCAGTGTTTTTAAAAACAACAGCGCAACATGCATTATTTGAAATGATCTTATTACAACTCTGCTATAAATATAATAATGGATCTGATTCAGCTGGACCAGCATCAGTACCGCAATCAGCAACACCTATTACTGAAGAAGATGTTATTGTTATCGATGATGATCAAGTCGAAGATGATGATCAGGATGAGAACGAAGACGAAGAAGAAATTATTGAAGATGATTATGCATCACAATGGGTTATCTTTGTTTCTCATGTAGCAACATTAAAAGATCCGTTGCTCTTAACGCTCTTTAAACAGGGGCGTGTAGTGCAGGTTGATGCATCAACAGGTGCTGTTAGCGTTGAATTTCCCAAAGACGTTGCCTTTTTTAATGATTGGATGATTGAAAATCAGAATAACTGGATGCCGCATCTGCAGGGTGTATTTGGCACGACTGCTACACTAATTCCCTTATTTAATACGACCACGTCTACTAAAGAAGAAAAAGCACCTGCTGTTATAGAGGTGCAAAAAAGCGCAGTAACCACACCAACGCCTAAGCCAGTGCAGCAACGCCCCGCATTTGAAAAACAACCATTTTATCAAAAAAGAGCCGCGCACTTACCATCTCCATCCCACGGCCCTACTGTTGATATCTCTGATACCAAACAATTTGCCACAGCACACATGCTGTTACGGTATTTCCCCGGCACGATAACTGAAGTACGAGAATAAATTATGAACACCTATCCCTTAGTAGTGCTTGTTGGACGTACCAACGTTGGTAAATCTACCTTATTTAATCGCTTATCAGTTGACGCTAAAAGTTTAACGCTTGATTATCATGGGGTGACCCGTGATGTTATTAAAGATGTTATTTCCTGGAATGATCGTACCTTTGAACTGTGTGATACCGGCGGTATTAGCTTGCGAAAAACACAGGATCCAATTTTAGCGCAAGTGCGTGAGCGTGCGTTAGCATTGCTAGAAAAAGCGACGGTAATACTCTTTGTTGTTGATGCAAAAGCCGGCGTAGTAACTGAAGACCAAGAACTTGCACGCATGCTGCGCAAACAGGGTAACAAAGTTATCTTAGTTGTTAACAAAATTGATAATAAACAATCACAAGAACATTTATTTGAATTTGAACGTCTTGGTTTTACCCATCAGGTACAGCTTTCAGCGCAACATGGTTCTGGTACTGCCGATCTTCTTGAGCTCTTAACCGCAATGGTACCAGTAACTAAGCAGCAGGATGAATCAGAACTGATGTGCAAAGTAGTACTGCTTGGTAAGCCAAATGTTGGTAAATCATCATTGATGAATCTGTTATTAAAGCAAGAGCGCTCCATTGTTGCTGATATACCAGGAACTACACGGGAAGCGATTTCTGAACGCATTACGTTTAATCGTGCCGATATTGAATTAACTGATACGGCAGGGGTACGTAGAAAGCGTGGCGTTACTGAAGAACTTGAAACAATGATGGTTAAAAGTTCGCTCCGTGCTGTTGAAGATGCAAACGTTATTTTGCTTTTAGTTGATGCAGCTGAAGGTAAACTGTCTGATCAAGAATTAAAATTAGCTTTTTATGCATTTGAACATCATAAAGCGCTTATCATCTTATTTAACAAGCAAGATCTTGCAACCGATTTCAGTAAAGGCGATATGGAACGCAGTCTTGATGAGTATGAATTTCTCATGAAAAAGGTTGCGTGTCTTGATATATCGTGTAAAACCGGTAAAAATGTCGGCAAAGTTATGCCACTGGTTGAAACGGTATGGAAGCGGTATACCCAGCAGCTTGAAAATGATGATCTAACCATGCTCTTTAAAGATGCACTTGTTCATAAGCCACTGTATCATCAAAGCCATGTCCTTGCACTGCGTGCAGCTAAACAAGTGGCAACTGGTCCCATAACTATTTTACTTATTGTTAATGAACCAAAATGGTTCGGGCCAACACAGCTTGGATTTTTTGAGAATATGATGCGCAAGCACTATGATCTGGTAGGCGTACCAGTACGATTTTTCTGTAGAAAAACTGGATAGCTTTATTCCCGTTTATATCTCATCTTCTTCTGATGATTCCGAATCAGAATTATCCAAAGCCATCAGACTTGGTTTTTTATTACCTGTTGCTCGGGCCCATGCGCCCAAAGCATCTTGTGCGCAATTTTGATACATAAACGTACCAAATTTAGTTTTAGCAGAACGTTGTATATACGCTTTGCATAAGGCTATGGCATCTTCCTCTGTTTTGGCAGAAGAGATCAATTGCTTTGTTAAAGCAGAAATACCAGTTTCATCGTCAAATTGCTGTTGAAAATCTTTAACCAATTGTTTTTTTGATACGCCTGATTGTACGAGTTGTGGTACTTCTAATTCGCCATATTTTTTACCACCTGCTTTTATGATTATTTCTTTGACGAAATCACCACAACTAAATTCTGCAATATCAAGTGGGGTGCTTTTTGCTGTAATAAGATTTACCGCAACGTTATGAGAAAGAAGGCACTGTACTGTCGCTACACGTTTTTCTGAATCTTCAATTAATACTGCATAATGTAACAAGCTCATGCCACTATCGGTTTGTAGATTCTTACTCTGTTCTGTAATTAATCTGTCGATATTCTCAATGTTTCCTTTAGAAACAAAACCAGCCAAACGAACAAACGTATCTTTTGGACTTTCAGTTTTGCTTTCTACCTCAGCGGAAAATAAAGGAATACTCAATAATAATAAGCTGATATAGCCAAGTTTTACAGATAAGATGTTCATGTATTTTTCCTCAGTAT
>JBIOKB010000019.1:0-19444 GCA_044451405.1 Candidatus Babeliales bacterium | reverse complement strand
TTATAACATCATAGAAACACACTGCTTGTTCTTTCTCACCAAAGACAGGATCACCACTCATAGCTTCTTCACACGTCACTGCTATCAATCGATTATTAAATACTAATAATTTAACGCGAGTAGCTCCCACGTTGCCCCATCCTGCTTGATTATAGGTAACTATATGATCAACTGCAGAAATATCACATACAATAATGTTGGTCCCTAGACCAAGTGCAATTACTAAAAAATCCAACTTTTTATCTTGTACAGCAACATCTGTAGCTATATCAAAATCGCACACCCTAGATTTTTCAAATGCTACATGACCCAGCTCTTCACCTTTTTCATTCCAAAATCGAACGGTACCATCTCGGGAACCGGTAACGAACGCATATTTTTTCCCAGCTAATTCTGGCACAACAAAAATTCTAGTCAGTGGCGCTTTATGTGCCGTGCAATATGCGCACTCTCTACCCTGTTCATCATACAACTTAAAATGACCTGGTTTTTTACATTCTACAATATATATGCGCATGTTATCTGAATTGACGAAACTTGCACACATACCTGACTCCAAGTCTTCTCTGTAGTCAATTTTTTTAGGCCCAAGATCTGGAATAGTGAAAATACGAGAACGTCCAAAATGACTTGCATACTCAACAATTATTCTAATTAATGTTTTAGGTAAC
The DNA here is from genome assembly GCA_044451405.1 of Candidatus Babeliales bacterium. Taxonomy (GTDB): domain Bacteria; phylum Babelota; class Babeliae; order Babelales; family Vermiphilaceae; genus JBIOKB01. The sequence continues at coordinate 18,773 of JBIOKB010000019.1, read as the reverse complement.
CCTTGAGGTATATATCTGTGCTTTACCATTTCTTTTGTATTTGCATCAAATCTATCTTCTTCTCTTATTTGTTGCTCAAATTTCTGTTCTTTCTCATTAAACTCACAGCCATATATGACTTCAAGTCCACGAATAAGATTATCTTTTTTAATTAATGCAGTAGTTGCAACTGCTGCCTTTTTCTTCTTTTCTTCTTGTTCTTTTTTAGCTTTAGTTTCTATCTGCGGGCCATCCCATGCAATTGCCCGTTGTGCAGGTTTTACTGGTTCAGGTGTAACTTGTGCAGCACCGATAGATGCCGATATAAGAACGGTATATAAACCGATAAGAATACGTGTCATAACACTCCTTTTTAATTCCCCAGTTTCCCTAAGGAATAGATTAAAAATACCCTATTTTTATAGGGTACTCTTAATCATATCAGGCTTACATATATTTGCAAATGGTCAATTATAGGTGATTTTAAGGGGAAGAAAGTGTTATCTCAACCTTGAGCCGTTAGGTACCGGCTTTGCAATAGTAGCCATCGCAACCTTGCCGTCAGCCTGTTCAGCCACCAGCATCATACCTTGGGATTCCAACCCTACCATAGCCCGCGGCTTCAAGTTAAATACAAAGACCCCCTGCTTGCCAATAAGATTGGCCGGTTGATAGGAGTGGCGAATACCGGCAAGAATTTGGCGCATGCCTTTATCACCAAAATTCACCTGCATTTTGAGCAATTTATCAGATGCTTCTACTATCTCACATTGTTCAATAGTACCAACGATAAGTTCTACTTTTACCAGATCATCGATGGTTATGTAGTTAGTGTCTCGTTTAACGGATTCGCTCACGGGTGCCTCCTTAGGCTGTATCTTTTCGAATAAATTTGCAATTTTGTTCAACTGAAAGTCTTGGCGCCATACTGCACAATGCACAAGATTAGTATCTTTCTCTGGGTTATATGGTGTGCCTAAACTTTGTAATAACAGATCCATCTTGGTTGGCATAAACGGTGTTAAGATAATGCCAATGGCACGCAAGCTATGAGCAGTAGCACAAAGAACCTGCTCAAATGCAGCTCTATCTGTTTTTGCTAATTTCCATGGCTCATGGGCATGAAAGTACGCGTTAGCCTGATTAATAAATTTCCAAACCGATGCTAATGCCATATGACACTGATACTCATTCATGTACTCGCGTACGTACCCAATCATATCCGCACATTGATCGCGCAAAGCCATAGCTGACGGTGACCAGTCTGTTGGATGCGCAAGGGTGAATGCATCAGTTTTTTCAGCAAGCAATACCATACGGTTGAGTAAATTCCCTAAATCATTTGCAAGATCTGCATTAATACGTAGTTCTAAATCCGCAATGCTAAATTCACTATCATGATTAATTGCCATAGTACGCATGAGATAATAGCGCACCTGGTCAACGCCATAGTGATGATAAAGCTGAACTGGATCAACCGCGTTACCAAATGATTTTGACATCTTTTGATTGTTTATTTGAATCCAACCATGTACAAGTAACGTTTTTGGAACAGGTAACCCCGTTGCCATTAATAATGCAGGCCAATAGACCGCATGGAACCGCAGAATATCTTTACCCAATACTTGTATATCAGCTGGCCACCAGCGATTAAATTCCTGCGTACGTGCTGGATCACCATAGCCAATTGCGGTGATGTAATTATTGAGCGCATCAATCCACACATACGCTACATGTGCTGGATCATCGGGAAATGGGATCCCCCAACGTACTGAGGTACGCGAAATACTTAAATCTTTTAATCCTGCTTTTACAAAATTAATCACTTCATTGATACGCTCTTTTGGTACTACAAAGTGGGGATTTTCTTCATACAATTTTAAGAGCGCATCTTGGTATTTAGATAATCTAAAAAAGTAGGTTTCTTCACTAATGTACTGGGTTGCTCTGCCACAGGTTGGACATGCAGGACCATTACCACGCGGATCAAGCAATGCAGGATCTGCAACATCTTTTTCCGTTACAAACGCTTCATCTGACACACAATACCAGCCTTGATAGAGCGCTTTATAAATATCACCCTTTTTTTGTAATTCACGTATCCAGTGTTGTACCGCTTTAACATGCTGCTTATCAGTGGTACGAATAAAATAATCGTAACTAATGTTATAGAGATGCCAGGTATCTTTATATGCAGGAATAAAACTATTTACAAAGGCTTGTGGCTCCATTCCCGCTTTTTGTGCCGCTTGTGCCACTTTTTGTCCATGTTCATCAGTACCGGTTAAGAAAAAGGTTTCTTTACCTTGTAACCGTGCCCAGCGTGCAAGCACATCAGCGAGTAAGGTTGAGTAGAGTGACCCTAGATGGGGAGCTGCGGTGACATAATAAATAGGCGTTGTAATATAGCATTTACTATCAGTAATCATAATGCATACTTTCTCGTAACTAAATTAACCCTTGCCTCATCAGTTCCGTAGCCCGCCATAGCCAAGTTAAACTGCATAGTTATTCTGTTGCAGGCGACGGCTGGGTCACGTAGATACTAATGGGCCATAACTGCTACCCAAAGTTTATCAATCACATCTTTGGGAACTACATTTCTAAAAAAATCTATCTGTTTCAATTGCTGTTCATCAGGACATATAATATGTTCAGCGGGTGCCACACTTTTTAGTGGCGGACAAAATCCATATTTATCAGCATGATAGCGAATCATATCAGGTTGGTAGATAACATTAAGCAATTGATATACCAACTCCTGTTTAGAGGTTGCTACCGGAATAATGCAGGAATCAATGGTCATAAACGTGCCTTCTTGCGGAATCAAAAACTGCAAGGTTGGGTATTCCCGCTGCACACGTGTTAAATCTGAACTAATCGTTAATGCTACCGGACAACTTTGTGCTGCTAATACTTCTTCTCCACGAATATCACTATATAGTTCAACCCATTTTTTTTGCTGCAATAATAGATGCTTAATATCTGCTATACGCTCTGGGTTATCAAGATCATCAAATGATCCAAACAGATAGTTAGCTGCTATTAATAGCGCTCGACGCGGATCATCGGTCATGGTAATTCGATATCCGTTATTTTCAAACAACAGTGCCCAGCTTGCTGACGGGAGCTCTTTAAAATAACGCCGATCAATACCAAGCCCATACATACTCATGTAATAGGGAACTGAATAGCGATTGTTCGGATCAAAATAATGATGCAACAACCACGGACGCACATCGCTATAAAATGACAGCTTGTTGGTATCAATTGGTTGCACTAACTTCTCCTGTATGAGTGCGTGTACTGCCGTATCAGCGGCTATAACAAGATCATACTGCGCTCCCTTGGTCACCCGTAATTTACGCACTAATTCATCATTACTTTCATAGTAGCTGATATATAATTTTATGCCGGTGTTATGTTCAAACTCTGCAAGTTTTTTTGCGTCCAGCATGGTCGGCCATATCAATATGTTTAAACTTTGCGTACGCTGCCAACGCTGAAATAACAATGGCGCATATAACCATGCAGCAAAAGCTACAAGCCACACGCCAACCATAGTAATACGCATAGTGAGTACACGCAGTTCCATCATGACAACATATCCGCTTTTTTAACATTTAATGATGAAAAAATAAGTACGAGCAACGAGCTTATTAATAAAAGTACCGTTGACAGTGCATTAACCAACGGAGTTGCTCCTGAACGAATCATAGAAAAAATATACATAGGCAATGTTTGTGTGGTAGCACCAGCGCAGAAAAAGGCCAATAAAAAATCATCCAGTGAAATAACAAAAACTAATAATGATGCTGCAATAATTACTTGCGAAAGGAGCGGTAAAATAATAGTAAAAAATGTTTGTGTGCGGGTAGCACCTAAATCTAATGATGCTTCAGTCAGTGCATAATTAAGCTCAGCAAAGCGCGTGTGCACCAGTGGTATAACATAGCCAATCCCTAAGAGCGTATGGGCAACAATTAAGGTAGTAAGACCGAGCGGAACAAACATGCCTACAAAAACACTGAGCAGACCTGCTGCAATAACAATTTCTGGCACCGCCAACGTCCCATAAAAAATAATGAGCAATCGCGCTAAAAAGCTGCGACTACTGTAATACACCACCAACACACCAAACGTAACACTTAAAAAAACTGCGGAAAACGCCACTATAACTGAATTTCTGAGCGCATCCCACACTTCAGTTGATTCCCATAACGCTGCATACCAGCGCAGAGTAAATCCTTTCCATGCATACGGAAATAAAGAATTATTAAAGGAAAAAAGAATCAAAATAATAATGGGCATGTATAAGAAAATGTATGCTGCAGCTACACATGCAGTTAATGTATAATAGGAAGCACTCTTTGAGCGCATGAAACGTCCCATATTACCCTCCTTTTACTACTTTTTGTTTAAAGAGAAAGAGCATAATCAATGCGCTTACTAAAAGAACAACGCCCGTTACACAGGTAAATGCCGCTCCTACATGAGCATCTTTCACTACTAAAAAATAGTGTGAAATTAATGAACCAACATACAATTGTTTACCACCGCCCATAAGCATCGGAATTACATACTCACCAAACGAAGGAACAAATACGAGAAAAAATCCGGTTCTAATTCCTGATAGCGATAAGGGAAGTGTTACCCGTATAAATGTTTCCCACGGCGTTGCACCCAAATCAGCTGACGCTTCAAATAAGCGCCGATCACATTTTTCTAAACTTGCATAGAGGGGCATTACCATAAAGGGAAGGTAATAAAATATCATCACCAGATACACGGCAAACGGTGTATTAAGCATATGGAGTGGTTTAGACAGCATGCCCAATGAAAGGAGTATCGTATTAATCATCCCATACGTATCAAGGAGAAAAAACCATGCATATACTTGAACCAATAAATTAGTCCAAAAAGGCAACATTAAAAAAAAGAGGAGCGTAGTACGCCAGCGGATAACGTTAAACACAAGATGATACGCAAGTGGATAGGCAATAATTGCACACAACGAGGCATTTACTAACGCGAGACATAATGAACGAATAATAATATGTGCCGATTCACCATTAATAACGGAAGCGATGTGTGCGGTAGTTATCTGATACGTATCATCAACAACACTCAATACGAGGATAAAGAGCAACGGGATACAAAAAAACAGCAGCTGCCATAAAAAAGCAGGAACTGCCAAAAACCACGCTATTTCTTGTTGTACTAATTGTTTTAGTTCATGTTTCATCGCTCTAATAACACCACATTTTCTTTTTGCCAGTACAAATACACCGTATCATCATAATCGATTACTTCTTGAGGGAAATGCTCCTCATTTTGTTCAAATACTTGCACGATCATATCATTAGATAACCGTACATTATATTGGGTAGACCGACCATGATACACAATTGATTTAACCGTACCTTTTAAACAGTTAGAAAATCCCTGCAATGGTTGTTTGCTGATCTCAAATTTCTCAGGACGTATACTCATCACGATACGCCGCCCTTCAGTAACCCAATCTCTCTTTAGTCCGGCGAAGTTTAACACTTCCTGAGGTTTTGCTTCGTTAGTAAGAACGAAGAGGGACGGATTTTTATGGAGCGAAATTTCAAACAAGCCTAATCCAGGCACCTCTATTTTTGGTGAACCATCCTGTAACTGCAAGGTCCCTTGGAATAAGTTGGTAGAACCAACAAACGTTGCAACAAATGATGACACCGGAAATTCATAAATTTCTTTTGGCGTACCCACTTGTTCAATTTCACCATCTTGATTCATGATAGCCATATAATCTGCTACGGTAAGCGCTTCAAGCTGATCATGCGTTACATATACGAACGTTGTTTTTAACGTATCTTGCAATTCAATTAATTCCAAAAGCATGGCCTCACGCAATTTAACATCAAGTGCTGCCAGCGGTTCATCAAGGAGCAATACCTCAGGCTCATTAACAATAGCGCGTGCTAATGCTACCCGTTGTTGTTGGCCACCGGATAACTGGTGAATCGATTTATAAATCTGTTTTTCTAAATGCACGGCACGTAATATTTTTACTACTTTTTGCTCAATCACATCATGCGGAACTTTTTTGATACGCAATCCATACGCAACATTATCAAACACATTCATGTGCGGAAACAATGCATAATGTTGAAATACGGTATTAATGCGCCGCTCATTAATAGGCATCATGGTAATATCATGATTGCCCAAAAAAATACGGCCTGCATCTGGTTGTTCAAACCCTGCAATAAGACGCAATACGGTGGTTTTACCGCTTCCACTTGGACCTAACAAAGCAAAAAACTTACCACTGGGAATGGTAAGATTAAGATTCTCAAGAATCAGTTCCCCATGGAATGACTTTTTAACATGTTCTATTTTAATGCTTCGCATGTTTTTTACCCACCCGTGCAAATGCCATAGGTACGACCACGTCAGATAACGTACACGGTACTACAACCCCAACAACTAAAAATAGAAATACTATGCCTATGTTGGTATACCAATTGGTACATCCCTGGGATACCAAATAAAAAATAGAAGCAAATGAGCTAATCAAAATATGAATAAAATGGGAAAAAAGAGAATAAAGGGCTTGTTTTGACTCATGGTGACGGCTCAATAAAAATCCATTTAAAAGACCTACAAATAAAAAAGGAAGAATGTTATGGAGTTCTGTTACAAAGCAAAGATGCAAATGCATATGCACGCCCATTAATGTACCACCAATATACGGCAAAATAGCATCTGACAAAGTACAAAAGAAAGACGCGCATAATGCTCCGGTGCACAGTCCTTTGAATATGTTCTTTGAAAATCTAAAGTACGTAAGCACGGTACCTGTAGCGGCAAATACAATATGCATAAAATGGAAACTGTGAAAAAGGACCTCAGAGCCATTGCAGATTGAATCATCAGTAGCGCCTGCTAAAAATGCCTGATAAACCAAAAAACTCAGTGCCGCTAGCCCAAATGCTACTGAAAAAATAGCATACGGCAGATGGTACATAATCTCTTGTATTAGTGAATGTCCGTGCTCATGATAATGTTGTTCATCGTTAAAATGAGTATCCATTAAAACTCCTTGTGGGTGTCCCTATGTCCATTTACGGAAAGGTTATACGTTGATTATCTAATACATTAAATCTTTTTCACAAAAAATAAAGCTAAAATTGGGATTTTAGCCCTACTACGCCTTCCCTACGAAGATAAGCAAAAGATGTAAAGGCTTCGAAGGGTTTCGCAAAGCTCAAAACGCGTTGCCGAATGTTAAAAACCACGCATAGTTATGCGTGTACAGGTCATCACACTTCCACTTCCACCCTATATCAAAGCGTAACGGGCCAATAGGGGTATTTAAACGCAAGCCAAAGCCCGTAGCAGCAAGTATATTTTTAGCATGTATTTTAGTGAGCTTATTGCTCGAAAGAATCCCTAAATCCTGAAAAGCCACCGCGCTCATGTTTTTATACAGCAAGGGAAAGCGTAGCTCAACGTTAATATTAGCCATCGTTTTACCCCCCTGCGGTACTACTTGCTTTCTCCCTTTATCATTTTCAAAAATACCCACCGGAGGGCATAAATCTGATTCATAGCTGCGTATCGAGTTTGCCCCGCCTAAGTAAAAACGATCATTGGGCATAAGGCTACTAAAATCGGCACGGAAAATATGCCCGACACGTGCACGGAATGCAATAACCAGCGGGTCAACGGGGATAAATAATGATTGCTCTAACAGAACTTTAAGATATGGCGGCACCTCATGGCGCCGATTAAGCGGTATTACTCCTTTGAGCGTAGCAACGGTTAATGAACCCTGGCGCGGATTTAAATTATCATCAACATAATTGGCTACCAAGGTAGGTTGTACAATTAAATAGGCTACGGTTTTATCAATCAATCGGGGTTTAAAGTTAATGGCGTGGGCAATTTTTGCGGCATATGCATTTATCCGCTCATCAGATGACATAACTGTTTTAACCCCATCAATACCGGTCACAAGACCTAACCGTATGGTATTAATAAAACGGGTGAGTTCAAGCAAGAATCCATGTTGTACCACTTCATACAACTTGGTGCGAATACCTACAAAACCGGGCTGCCAGTAGTGGTTACTATATCCTTGCAGCTCTGTTTTTATCGGTTTATTAAAAAGCCACGGGCGTACATACCGGAGTTGAAAGTTGCGCTGCAAGCGAGTGATATCGACATCTGCCTGAACAACTCCTGCATGATTACCTACGTTACGCGCAAGAGCAGTAGCACCAATAATATAGGTAACCCCTGCAAATTTTAATCGCGGGTCAACGTTTTGAAGACCAAATCCAAGCCGGGTTCGCAGTTCATACGGATCATCTTCATATACTTTGAGTATCATGGGCTGCTCGCCCTGCTGCCGAGAGCCCACTGCTGGATACAGATGAACCGACTCGAATATATCTAAGGCTTTTAAGCGCTCAAGGGATTCTTGTACTTTATAATCATCCCAAACTTCACCCTCGTTATAGCGCAATTCTCGTGTAATATATTCAAAAGGAAAGTTAGTATCAGTTACCAAAATCGTCTTACCAAAGGTGCGCGTATCAGGTTGCAGTTGAACTTTCCAATGTACATGGACATCAGTTCCTACACGGCGTAATTCAGGATTAATCTGCGCTTTCAAATACCCTGCCTGATGACAATGCTCGAGCAAAAAAAGACGCTGCTCCTCTAACTGGTGTTGCGTACATACAAGCTGTGTATCAGAAACAAATGGCGCGCGACTACTCAGCTCAGGAAATTGATCAAGCGTTGTTGATGCAATATGGGCTTGATTCCCTTCATCAATAGTTAATGAAAGTGTGTAATGGTCAGGTTGTGTAGGATGAGCAATACAGCTTGTTTTTACCATGCGTGCATCTAAAAACCCATCACGGATATATGCGCTTATGACATCATGCACAAATTGTTGTACGACCTGTTCATCATAATAGTGATTAAGCACTTTACTACCATAAGTAGTAGTGAGGTGATCATGGTTATACCACTGCACATGATTATAGCGTATGGCATCAATATGTGCCCGCTCGCCCTCATCGATAATGCAGGTATAATGCGTTTCATCTTCATGTACTTGAATGTGTGCCTGCAAAAAACCACGTGCGTGATACACCTGCGTAAGTTCTTCTTGAATCATAGAAGCAGGAACCATCCAGAGTGCGTCACCAAATAATAAGAGCGCGTCAAAGAGTTCTTCACGGGTAATATCATGGTTACCCATAAATACACACTCTTTTTTGCGATGAAGATCTACGGTTATAGTAAGATCAACCGTTTCTTTGTGATGATTAATCTGTTCTTGCGTATCAAGAGACACATGCAAAAATCCTTGCTCAGCTAAAAATCGGCGCAACCGCTGCACCATAGTTGCAAGACTCTCTTGTGTATACGGTTGTTTTGCCACTAATGCGCGGGCCTTTTTGCCCAACTGCACGCGCATATACTCATATTCGTGCGGCTCAACCTGCTTGTCTGCCTGTACCACAACGTGTAATGCTCCAAACGTATAGCATGCTCCTCGAGCAAGCGTTACATGCACCGTTACCGATTTATTGATATCATCATAATCACAGGTTGTGGTCACCTGCGCATGCACATAGCCTTGATCATGTAATGCTTGTTTAATTGCAGCAATCCCATGCTCATGCTTTTTTTTATCAAATCGCTCACCTGGTTCTAATCCATAGCAATGGCGATACGCTTCTTTACCAAGCATAAAACCGTGCAACTTCAGCCGCTTAAACGTCCACGCCGCCTCCAATTCCATGTGTAGTTCTTTTTTATCATTCGGACCTTGTAGGGTAAGCACAATGCGCTCAAATTTATTTTTTTTATGTAAATACGTAACTGCTCGTACCAGATCCTCTGGACTCACCATCGCATGCTCAGCAATATCAACTAAATACTTAAATTCAGATGATTGCATCTGTGCATCACTTTCCCACGTTAATTCTTCAAGATAAAAAGGCTCACTGATGTGCTTGGTGATACACGCAGCACCATCATCATGTGCTGAAATATAAATGATGGTATCAGCTGGTGTTGCTGATACCGTTAAAAAATATGTGCATGTGATTATATAAAGAAACAAACGGTGCATGTATACCAAGTGAGCAAAAAATGGATGAATTAATGCTCATTAGCATAGCATAATTGAGGTTTTTGAAGAGGTGTACCGCACAACACCTCTTAACGCTTATCCCTCGAGGACCCTAAACACCCCTCTAAAATCCCTATCCTTAACAAACGGCTCAACCTCAACCATTTCAGGTATCACCTTCCCCTCTCCTTTATGGAGCGCATCAAGAAAATGATCCACCGGATCTTTAAGACCGCAGACCAGAACCCGAATGGTACCATCCGGTAATGCTTGCGCAATTCCTTCAAGATCTAAATTGCGTGCATGTTTTTGAATAAATTCTCGCGCAAACCCGTCAGGAAAAGAACCTGACATAACAATTTTAAGACATTTGATCATTGCCCCTCACTCCTTACTCCTTTTTTTTTGTGCCAAGTAAGCGCTTCTAGCACATACTTGCCCGCCGTAGCCTACCGAGCTTGAGAGCCCGGATAAGCAAATTAGTGTGCTCATGCACACCAGACTGGGTTCATTACTACGGGGAAGAAGGTAACAAAATGGAGCTTACCATGTCAAAAGTTCCTACCTAGACTTAGTACGTATTATAAGTAAAATAAAGAATTATATTTCAGATGGCATAGTCCCCATTGCTTTAGGAATTGGTCAATGAATAAAGCCTCCTTACGTGTCCGTTTTGCTCCTGCTCCCACTGGTCTTATGCATTTAGGTAATGTGCGCACCGCGTTAATGAATTATCTCTTTGCGCGACAAAAAGGCGGAACGTTTGTACTCCGTATTGAAGACACTGACCAACAACGCAATTATGATCCGCAAGGCAAACAAATTATACAGGATCTTGCCTGGCTTGGTATCACCCATGATGAAGGTCCGGATGTTGGTGGCCCATATTGGCCATATATCCAATCAGAGCGGGAAAATATCTATCAAGAAAAGCTCCGTGAATTACAAGCACAGCATGACGCATATCGCTGTTTTTGCACCGTAGAAGAATTAGAAAAAAAGCGCCAACGCCAAATGGATCTTAAGTTGCCGCCACGTTATGATCGCACGTGTGCAAACTTATCGGCATCGGTTATTGAAGATAAACTAGCCAACGGCATTCCGTTTATCTGGCGCATGAAATTAGATCAAAATGCGCAGGTTACTATCACTGACCTTGCTCATGGTTCAATTGCCTTTGATTACAAAAATTTTTCTGATTTCCCCTTAACACGCCAAGATGGCACCGTCACCTTTATTTTTGCTAATTTTGTTGATGATATGCTCATGAAGATGAACCTCATCATACGTGGGGAAGATCATTTAACTAATACTGCATGCCAAGCTGCACTCTTTCAAGCATTTAAAACACCGTTACCAACCTACTGGCATTTACCTATTTTATTTAACATTCATGGTAAAAAACTATCTAAACGTGATTTTGGATTTTCATTGCAAGATTTACGTGATGGCGGCTTTGTACCTGAAGCGCTGTGCAACTATTTAGCAATTATTGGTGGTGGCACCTTTGAGCATGAAATTATGTCGCGAGAAGAACTTATTGCGGCACTTAATTTTGATGCCATTCATAGTACTGGCCAAATTCGGTATGATGTTGAAAAATTAACGTGGCTTAATCATAAATGGATTAATCGTCTTGAACCAGCTACGTTAACTGCCTACTGCCTGCCCTTTTTAGAAAAAGCATATCCAGCAGTAACAACTATGGATATCACAATCGTTACTAAGCTCATCCAACTTATTAAAACTGATCTTACAACACTCACTGAAGTTACCAACGCGCTCCATTTTTATTTTAATGTGCCCGCACTGACCAAGCATGATATTGCAAACCATATGACGCCAAACGTTGTAGAAGATATTACAGCGCTCGTTCTTGAACACCGTCCGTTACTGCACACTAATGCAGACACGTTCTTAACTAATCTTAAAACTGCTGCTAAAGAAAAAAAGATTGCATTAAAAGATCTGTATACATTCTTACGTTTAATGCTCATGGAAGAAGTTGAAGGCCCTTCTATTGCTGATCTTATTGTTATGCTCGGCATTCAAGAAGTAGACGCGCGAATTAATAAAGTTCTTCGGTGATTAAGCGATTGGGTAATTTATTCAGATGTTGAATGATCCCTTCCTGCTCAAGGGCATGCATAATACCTAAAAAGCTCTCTTCCTGATCTTCGGGAACATAAAACTCAAAGATACTATTTGGCACATCAAGGGTACGGTCAAATGATACGTGTTCATAGCTGCGCAACAGGGCAACTAAAAAGAGAGAGCGGGAACGCTCAACCTGGGCTTGGTAATAGGCACAATAGGACATGGGTAATTCCTGGTAACATTTCTGGTTAAATATGCTCATTTTACCCTAAAAAATCACCGGTTGCGATATTTTATGAATTTGTTACTATTAGTAATAATATGATTAAATTGAAAAATATTTAGGAGGATATATGAAAGTTTCACTACTACACACGCTGGCCCTTCTTGGGTTCCTGATAGCAGGCTCAATACATGGCATGGGGTATAGATTCACCGGTTTACCACCAAAGCATCAATTTACATCCGATCTAGAATACTATGTTACAAATAATAACCTGACACAAGTACAACAATTATGCGCCGAAAATGCAGCAATTGTAGCTGACGCAGCAAAAGAACATAGTTCTGATGTCTATCGTTCTCTTGGTCACGCGATTAAGCATAATCATGTAGAAATGCTACAGTTTCTGCTTACTGCTTTTGGTCCTTATGTACTTCTTGAAGAAAATTGTTATGAGGCAGCGCAAAAGGGAATCAATCCTGCGATATTAGATTGTATTGTCAAGCATCTACAAGCACAACACCCAGAAAGTTGGCAACACCACCTTGCATGCGGAATTACCCGTGGAATACATGATATTTATGCAGTAGAACAGCTTATTAATGCTGGAGCTGATGTTAATACGCATACATGGGATTATCCTTCCTCATATGCTACGAGAGATACAATATCTCAAACACCACTTCATATAGCAGTAACAAACGCTTTAAGAAAACCTCGTGCTGGTAATCGTTATATACCAGCAGTTGAGCTCTTACTAAAACACGGAGCGCGTACAGATATAAAAGATCGCAATGGAAAAACGGTTGTCGAATTATGTGAAGTAAAAGGTATGCACAAAGATACATTACGCGCCATCCGCGACATGATAGCACCTAAACACGAGATGATCGCAATTTGTGATGTTACCCAATTCCCACGTCCACTAGGTAAATTAGTAGCAGAATATGCATATGCTGATGATCAAGAACTCCTTGATGCATGTGAAGCATGCGCAACAGATCCAATGGCACGAAGAGTATTACATCTTCTTGAAAGTGGTTGCAGGGCTAACATTTCAAACTCAAATGGCAAACGAGCCCTTCATTATGCAGCGCAATGTGGCAACGAACAAGCAGTGGAATATTTACTTAAACACAATGCTACGCTTATTATGCCTCATCCAAAAAATACATTCGCTCTCATTCCGATGTGCGACGAACATGGTACCACCCCACTTCATCTTGCTGCTGAACAAGGATCACCAGAAGTTGTAGCATTACTATTACAGGCCAATACTTTTGCTGCCGTTAATGCACAAACAACATATTCAACTCAGCATAGTATTAATCGACGCTTTAGAGTACGTGATCCACGAGCAGGAGGAAAACGTTACCGTTTCCAAGGCGGGAAAGCTGAATACATTGAAGAAACAGCAGGAACTACGGCATTAATGCGTGCAGCTGATCAAGCACATCCTGCAGTTGTTGAACTTCTCTTACAACACAGAGCTGATACAAATCTAGTTGATGCCAGTGGCAAAAAAGCAAGCACTTATGCACAAGAATCAGAAATTACTGGTGATGGAAAAGCCAAGTGCATTGCATTATTACATGAATAAAAATAACCGCTTAATATAGGCAATTGACGTTGCTGCGTTAAAGGTGCTATATCTGTATCCATAGTTTTGAATGCAAAGAAAGGATTCAGGTAATGGCACATACCATGTTGCGATCGTTATGTACGTTAGTGTGCGCGCTTTTAACCTTCTCAAGTGCCCACGTTTATGGAATGACCAGCTATTCACGACAAGATCCGTTTCCCATCTACAACACACTTGATCCTCATGAATTTTTATACACCCGCGACAAACTTAAATTCATGGGATTAACACCCGATGCAGATAGATCAGAACGCGTTAATTTTAGCGTCTCTCCCTTTGGTCAAAATGCGAGAAATGCTGGAAACCACAATATCTTTTCATTAGCTACTGATGATAGCATTACGCCTAATTACCAAACAATACAACTTGGCGATATTGGTGGCCGCTGGGACATGATTGCATTACTCTTTGGGCCAACACCAACAGGACAAACGTTACCACCAAGCTTGCTCGCAGCACGTCAAACGTTGTTCCCCATGGTTCCGCTGGGCACACCAATAGATGATACGCTTGCTATTGATCCTAGCCAGCAGTTTGGTTTTTTTACTATTCCTATGAAATATCGTAAACGTGGCGTCCGTTTTGAATTTGATCTGCAGCTACTGTGCGACATTGGTCTTAAATTGCAGACCGGTGTTGCCAATATTTATTTTGCACCGGTTAATTTACTCAATTTAACCCCCAATTCCACCTTCACTCCTGATCCGACTAACCCTAACCTCACCAAAACAAATGTTAACGGCACGCTCATGCAAAACGTGCAAACCATCACCAATGAAATTAACTTTGAGATGTGTACCTTTGATACTTCATCAGTAGAAGATATCCGTGCAACATTATATTGGCGCCATGCGTTCCCCATTAATCGCGAGCGCAAAGAGTGGCCCATATTTTTATTTACACCGTTCCTCTTTATTGAAGGAAGCGTAGCCGCTGGCAAAGAGCGCCATTACAACAAAGCATTTGATATCTCTTTTGGCAGCAACTCCCACCATGCGCTTGGCTTTACGGGTGGTTTTGATGTTGATTTTGCCCAATCAATTGAACTGGGGATTGAAGGCGGCTTTGATCATTTTTTCAAGCGTGATTTTTGCAATGTACACATCCCTACCAGCAACTGCCAAAGCGGCATCTATCCATTTGCTACGTCAGCAAGCATCCAACCGGGGGATAACTGGCACTTTGGGGCAAAAATGAGCGCCTATCACTTTTTAGAACGGCTTTCCTGCTATGTGCAGTATGTGATTATAAAACATAAAGAAGACAAAATTACCCCTAAAACCTCTGACCCCTCCTTTTTACCTGAACTTCTTGAATGTAAGTCTGATTTTACCGTTCAAGTGTTTAATTTTGACCTTAATTATGATATTTCCCCTGATTTCTCTCTTGGGTTCCTGTATCAGTTGCCATTCAAGCAGCAGCGGGCATTTAATAGCGGTACGCTCTTGTTCTCCTTGAACATCATGTACTAGGCCGTTCGTATCCTTCGTCAGGCTCAGGACGAACGGGGGGTCTTGTTCTCCTTGAAAGTAAGCTCCTCTAGACATTGAGGGCTAAATTGCTAGAATAGGTACAAGTTGTGCGCTTTAGTGCGCACTGTTTATTATTTTTAACCGATTTTTTCGAAAGAAGGCGATATAATCGCATGTCAAAAAGAAAATCTAATATCGAAGTACATGTAAGCACGAACATTGAAAAAGCACTCCGTCAGCTTAAAAAGAAGATTGAACGGGAAGGTGTTGTTCGTGACATGAAACGTACCGTCTACTTTGAGCCACCTACACAAAAAAGACGTAAACGCTTAGTGCGCGCAATTAAGCAAAATCTTATGCGCCTTGCTTCACAAAAACACGTCTAACGCTCCGTTAAGAATCATAGATGTCAAACAGAGTTAGCAGCATCAAAAGAGCCCAAAAAGAATCTCTTTTGATGCGTTCCATTTCACAATTATTAATGCAAATCTCCCTTGATGATTCACGCATCGCGGATACTTTTATTAATCGCGTCAGTTTATCAGATAGTAAAAGTATGTGCGTTATCTATTTTTACTCCCCACGCGGACAAGATTATTTTAAAGAAATCCTAAAAGTTCTGATTCTCTACAAACCATCCATGCGTGCTGCCATAGCTAAAATTATGGATGCTCGCTATACCCCCGATTTAGTATTTAAATTTGATGAGCAGTTTGAAAAGCAACTCAAGCTTGAAAACTTACTTGATACGGTTAAGTCCGTAGAAACTACAGACGAGGAAAAGTAAATGGTGCTATTTTTAGTACCAGTCTTCGCCTACGCTGGAATAACGTCGAAGTTCCACCTAGGCTACGTCTGGCTAACGCCTGTCTTCGCCTGCTGGGGCTCATTTTTAAACGTGCTTAGTTACCGCCTCATGCGTGATGAAAGTGTGGTAAAGCCCCGCTCACGCTGCCCATCATGCAAACACACACTCGCGTGGTACGATCTCATCCCCGTACTTTCTTATGTTATACTGCATGGCCATTGCAGATATTGCACAGCGCGCATTTCACCACTCTACCCTTTCATTGAAGTGCTCACTGTTCTAGTTATGTCACTACTCTATGCGATGGTTCCCCTCATCTATTTTCCCACCTACTTCATCTTCTTTTCTGCATTAATCGTTACCATCCGCTCAGATCTTGAAACCATGCTCATCTCCCGCTTTGTTACCCTCTTTTTGATACCACTCGGTATTGGAGCAAGTGCACTCGGGTATCTGCCTATTACGCTTTCAGATAGCATCCTAGGAATTTTTGTAAGCGCAGGCTTTTTGTATGCTATTTCCTGGCTTTTTTATAAAGCTACGGGCAAGATTGGCATCGGCCAGGGGGATGTTGAGCTGTTAGCCTTTATCGGAGCATTTACGGGCATTATTGGCAGCTGGGTAGCCTTGTGCATAGGGTCAGTACTCGGATCCCTTATTGGTATTGGCTACATTCTGCTCAGTGGATCAAAGAAAGATACCAAGATCCCCTTCGGGCCATTCCTGGCCATCGGGGCTATTATCTATGTGCTGGCGCAGGAATTCTTAATAGTCTATATCTCGACCTAATCGACTTATTGACCCCCCATTTGCCCCCTCTTTTTATTATGGCATACTTGTAATTAATCAAAGTTTTAATAACTATGTATGGAGGATTTTCATGAACCGTATCGTATCTCGTGTTGTCTTAGCAGCACTTATTACAACAACCGTCGCACCAACAGCACAAGCTGGAGTTTCAGATTTATTTAAGCACCCTTTTACACCTATATTTTCAAGCGTGTTATTAGCATTTGGTATTTTTGGAGGCCTATCAATTCCTTCTATTCACACAGCAAATATTCAAAAGCGTAATGATGAACGCACAACAAAAAATGCGCTGGATATTATTGAAGCAAGACTTGAACAAAACAAAGATAACCAAAATCCTATTGACGTTGATGCCCAATTAAAAGAATTAAAAGAAAGTTTTCCTGTATACAGATCGGAATATAGACCTTCTTTCTCTACTCGTGGAATAGATGGCAGAATATCATATGGTGAGCATTGGGTTTCTATCTTTAATCACTATGCTATATCACAGAGAGATATAGAGGACATACGCCAAGCATGTAATTATTTTAACCGAAACATCGATAGAGTATGTCAATATTACAAAATAAAAACCATTCACGATCGATTAAAAAAAGCAGACATACCTACCGACGAACAATTAGAATCAGGCAAAAAAGTTGGTTACGGTATCACCGCTACTTGTGCAGCACTTGGAACACTCGGATTACTCGGAAGCCTGTATTTTAAATACGCAAAAAATAAGTAAAAAATGTATCCCGCGCAGGTTATGCGGGAATTATGTAAAACCCCTCTTAAATGGAGTAATTATTATGAAACGTATCGTATCTCGTGTTGCCTTAGCAGCACTTATTACAACTACCATTACACCTGTAGCACAAGCTGATGCTAGTCAAACTAAAGCGTTGCTTAAATATTTCGTTCTGCCGTTCGCTGGCTTAATGGCAACCGGTAAAGCAATCAGTTATGGTTATAAATGGTACAAAAAAGATGCCATTGCAAAGCTTGCTGCAGATAAAGAAACTGCAAAAAAGAAAACTGAAGAGCTTAAAAAACTACAAATAGAGCTCGGTGAATTATTAAACAAAAAAGCTGAATTAAAATCTTCTTTTGGTGATTCACTCTCATCTGAAGCGGATAGACAAGCACTTGCAAAACACATAGAAGAAATAGATGCAGCAAATCAAATACCAACAGAAGCCCATATAACAATAGATAAAATGATCGCAGCTAAAAAAGCAGCAATTGAAGCAAAACGTGCAGAAATACCGGCAATAAACGACCCATTCAATGCAGGTGATTTTGGCGACAATTTATTCAAGGTAACAGGAATTACAGCAGTTACTTTACCACTTGCGGTTGGTATTTGTGCTCAGCCAGAAGCAACAATATTCCTAGGAACACTTTCCTTGATGGCTGCTTTAACTGTTAAATATCTTTTTAGCAAAAACAACTAATAATTTTTAGTTAAGCAAAATAAAGATCCCCGTGAGATTAACGTCTCACGGGGATCTTTGCTAACTTTAATCTGCTAATGCATCATGCACGACAGTGATCGTATTTGCCTCATCAACTGATAAAATATCGGGCTGACTATTTGGTCCATTGATATACCC
>JBIOKB010000018.1:0-22117 GCA_044451405.1 Candidatus Babeliales bacterium | reverse complement strand
GTATTTATACTTAGTTTAATCAGTGCGATGCCGTTATGTGGTTCTATAACCACCATAGCCCGCCTTTCTCGCGCCATTAGCAAACCGTGGTACCGACGCCCAGCGCCCTATGCCGGCATTGTTACCACAGGAATGGTACTTGCATACACAGGATCGAAAAAGACAAATCACGCTAAGAAAGTAGATAATAAAACTGCTAGCGAAAAAGAAACATCTAACAATCGTCAGTTCAAAGTTTCTAAAAAGATACGCGCAGCGTATAAATCGTTCAAGCAAGATACCACGCAAGATTATCCAAAACCACTTGCAGGAAAATTCACCGCATCATTTACTGGTACCTATCCAGACAATGCAGGAATCATTACCGCTAACCATGATGTAACCTCACTTGGATTTCCAACATCATCATGCACAAAAACGTACGAAAAAATTACCCCTGATATGAACAATAAACAAACTACGCACACCATATATCTATCTGGCCACATTCGATGCAACGCAGGAGATAACGCGTGCAACAATGCACTGTATGCATTGAGCATGACGCCTGATTTTACTCAGTGCATGCACATGGCGTTAAGTCATCCTGATATTCCGCGCACCCAACGATGTGAGTCACTGTTTAATGCACTCGGTAAATATGGGCCGGGTGATCATGTATTACGTGAGCCATTGTGCAAAAAAGCACACTGGACATTTGACGTTACACTAGATTAAGAGCCCCTCACCACATCTTCTATCATACTCACTGCAGCATTAATCTTATCTTCAAGCTCCATTTTCTTTTCACTAAAATTCTGCAGTACATAATCGCCCACCATTTCCTTCTGTTCAGGACGACCAATACCAAATGAAAGGCGGGGAAAATCGGCACCACAACGTTCAATAATAGAACGTAATCCATTATGGCCACGCGCGCTGCCACCATGTTTTATGCGCATTTTACCAAAAGGTAATTCTAGTTCGTCATGTATTACCAGAATATTTTCTGGCTTTATTCCCTGCTTTGTTAAAAAAGGAATAACAGCACCTGATGTATTCATAAACGTTTGTGGTTTTATAAGAATAAGTGGGTGATTATCAAGAGTAATAGAAGCTTGTTCCATATTCTCGCGCGCTTGCCAGTTGCCATGGTAACGGTCACAAAGCGCATCAAGCACTAAAAAACCGATGTTATGACGCGTCATATGAAATTTGGGTCCTGGATTACCTAAGCCAATAACTGCTTTAATGTGATATATTTTTTGGGTCATAAAAAACCTGTAGTAAAAAAAGCCCGTCATTTCTAAAATGAAATGACGGGCTGCCGTATTTTTTATACGCTTATGCTGTCTTGGTTTTTTTAGTATCGTAATTCTTGTCCATAATCTTCATTAATTCTTGCGTATTGTTCTTAACTTTTTCAGAAAGATAGATAGGACGACCAGATATAGCATCAACTACTGCATCAACTTTAGCTGCTTCAGCAAGTTGTCTTCCTGCAGCTTCAGCATCAGCTGATAACATTTCCGTTGCACGTTGTACTTCCAATTTCAATTGATTGTCAGCCGTTTGTAGCGTGCTTTCATATTTACCACGCAATGCAAGAATCTCATTTTGTAGCTTTTCCATTGCTGATTGGCTCAACGTTGATTTCTTACCATCCAACTCATCCATCTTACCTTTAAGTTCGTTGGCAATTTTTTGCACATCAGCCGTTAACTTTTTTTGCTTTTCAACTAACTTATTATTTTCTTCTTTTGCCTTCTTGGTACCAGTCATAAGATCATTTCCATTAACGTATAATGACGTGCATGGCTGACCTACTGACGTTTTGCTTGCCGAAGTGGTAGGTGTAGGAGTTGTTGTTGTAGATGCTGTTGTTTTTGCCGCTTCAGCCATAAGACCTGCGGTAGTTAGTGCACACAATGCGGTGATAGAAAAACGAGTCATTGTTTTCATGACATTAATCCCTTTAAATAGTAGTGAACATATATCTTAAATGATGGGGCTCATCCTACTTATTTGCAGGGGATTAGTCAACATGGTTTTTTTACTTAGAAATGAAAAGAGCTTGGCATGCACCAAGCTCTTTTGTATATCGCTGAATTTACCGTTATGCTTTTGCGCGTTTAGCTGTTCTACGCTTTGCAGCACGTTTTGGAGCTGCTTTGCGTTTTGCTGTTTTACGCTTTGTAGTTTTACGTTTCACTGTTTTTTTAGCAGATTTCTTTTTTGCTTTACGCTTAGGGGCAACTTTTTCACCCTTTTTACGTGCTTCTGAAAGTCCGATAGCAACAGCTTGTTTTCTGCTTTTTACTTTTTTACCTGCTTTGCCACTTTCAAGCTCACCTTCTTTAAATTCTTCCATAACACGCTTTACGGTTTTTTGAGCTTTGGGGCTTGTTTTTCTTCGTGCTTTTTTTGCAGCCATTGCATCATTCCTTTTTTTAAAAATGTCATGCTTTATTACTGGATCAAAACGCGGGAACCTCCATTTTGCATAGCGTCCACTACGTTGTTGTATTGCTCACCCCACTCCCCTTCTGCTCCCGCGTTGTAATACTCTACAGGCCACTGTACTGAAAGGGTTATTCTTAATGCAATAGTTTTTGATTATTTGGATCGGAAACAAAGAAAGCCCCGTTTTTGCGGAGCTTCCCCTAATGGAGGTCTCATGCTCATTCCTGTTGCATAATTTGTACCTTATTTTACTCTTAATCTACCTTATTTTTATTCTATTTGTCAATAATAGAAATAGGGGGTGTTTTTCTTTACCCATTCCTTATCAGATTCAAGGCATCAGTTAATATCTGATTATCAAACCCTTCAGCTTTTAAGATATCAATAGCCACGTGCTGGTTAGATATCCCCTGCTCGAGTTTAAACGGATAGGTTATAGTGCCATCGGGAGCTACGTGTACCGTTACTTTGTAGTTCGTAAAGTAGGACGTATCGTTGGCAAGGTTAGTTAAGAGGGGGAAGTGGGTTGCGATGATGCTCATATTATTTTTAAATTTGCCTAAATGTTTTGCAACGCTATACGCAGCAGCGCGCCCTTCATGCGGCGAGGTGCCACTAAACATCTCATCAATAGCAACAAAACTAAATTCTCCATCTTGCAGACTTTCCACTTTTTTTACCAGCGCCTGTGCACGCAGCACCTCTGCTTTAAAGAGTGAATTACCGCTTGCAATATCATCAGCAATATTTAAATAGGTAGCAATAGAACTAAAGGGTGTAATGGTTGCTGCAGCTGCTGGACACACGCCAAAGGTTTGCCCCAAAATAAGGTTGAGGGCTATTGCTTTAAGAATCGTTGATTTCCCGCCCGCATTAGGGCCCGTTAAAATACCATTTGCCTGATTATTACTGCCATCAAGTATGATGGTATTCGGCACTACTTTTGCTACATCAACAAACGGATTCCAAAAATCTTTTAAGGAAATGTAAGGTGTAGCATTCTGCTTAAAGTTGGCAAAGCTATAGGAAACTCGCTTATGCTGAAATTCCTTCATTAACTTTGCAATACCCACATACACATCAAGTTCAGCAAGCGCCGCAAACGCTGGTGCAAGTTTATCTTTTACCATGGGCACTAACCGATACGCTGCAAGCACACGTCCTTTATGTGCAACAAGTGATGCGGTACCCGTAAATGTATCAGTTTTTAACAACTCAAAAAGCTGTGCGACGTCTTCTGACTGCTGCGGCAACTCATGCACTACATGGTGTAAATCGCCAACTAACGATAATGCGTGTGTTAACGTATCTGATGTACGCACGATAGCTTCAATATCATGGAGCGCTTCAATATAGGCAGCAACATCAATTAATTTCTCCTGCAATAATACATCGAGCATGATGTTATCACGCACCCATTCAAAGTTACTTTTAATACCCATACCATACAATAACCCGTCGCCCATAATCTCACCATTTTCACCAGCACGGATAACTTTAAGGCTCCCGACACGGGATAATACATACGCAGTCAACGCGGTTATAGCACCACCGCGACGTAGCTTTTCACCAAATTTCTCTACCCGTTCTGGCAACTTTTTATCTAAAGCACGTGATAACGCATATACGGGTAACACAACAGCAGCAAGAGCACAGGTACATGCATTGGTCAGCAATAAGTTGTATTCCCAGAGCATACCAACACCAAGCGCTGCTTCATTTTTATTAAGCAGATTATTAAATGACTCAAATCCAGCAACATTAAAATAGTGGCGCTTTGCCGCTTGTCCAAGTTGATCCTGCAGCCAAAAAGAAAGCATATAATTTTCTGTGCGCGCACTCCGCTCTAACGCTGCATCAAGCGCATCACACAGTGATGGATTATTAATAAGTTCCTGAATAATCTGTTGGCGCTTTTGCAATTCAGTAATCTTAGTATTTGGTTGCGCCAACATACAACAGAGCAGCGCACGTCCTAATTGGGTATGACTGCGATTAATCTTATCAACAAGGCACGCTGCAGGATCACGATCACCGGAAAAAAGATTGAGATCGGTCCATGTGGTAGTATCAGCAAGCACCGTACTTGGTATGTGATCACGTGTTGCTTCTAACGAGCATAAAAGCCTAAATGCTGAGCGGCGCTTTTTAAATTCTTGGGGATTACGTTGATAGGCAAGGCAGCGTTTAAGATATTCATAATACGTTGTTTCAGACCAATCTTCATCTTCCCATTCAAGCTGGGCCAACGAAAATCGTTCCACCTTATGATAGAGCGATTCAACTTCTTTATTCTGTGCATGACATGGTAGTACTACCGTTATAAGGCCAACCAGCCCTAACCAAGAAAAGAATGTTCGTTTCACAATAAAATCCCTAAAGTTTCACCCTCTCTGACTCCAGTTGTTACTTGGAGTGCAAGCCATGAGAGTGGCGGCCTATAACCCTTTACACCTGATAAGATAAGTGAGTATGGTAAATACATGGTATGAAGCATATTACCTATTTTACAGGAGAACTATGAAACGTCACCTATTTAGTATGATATTTCTCTGGTGCACACTACTAACAGGAACACCGTTACCGCAAGACACTTCTATTGCATCCCACGTAACCTATAAGTTACCCCAAAATACCGATGCTGATTGGCTTATTATTGGTGCTGGTCCTGCTGGTATAGCAGTAGTTGGTCTGTTACTCGATATTGGGATCATGCCTGAGCGTATAACCTGGATCGACCCTGAATTTAATGTTGGACGCATAGGGGCCTATTACGGACACGTGCCCGCAAACAATAACACCAAGGAGTTTGTTAATTTTGTTAATGCGTGCAAATCTTTCCAAGAATGCAACTGTCCCGCCCTTGAAGCTTTAAAAGAATATGATCCTCAAAAGTTCCCTGAACTCCAGGTGATCATTGAGCCACTCAAAGCTATAACCGATTACCTATGTACCAAAGTACATGCCATTAAAGATATGTTAACCGCACTCAATTTTACTGATGATGTATGGCATGTAGGAACCAAGGGAGGCACGTTGCTATCCGCTCAACATGTAGTGCTCGCAACTGGATCCCACCCACGCACGCTCGAATATAACAACCAATCAGTTATTCCACTTGATATCGCCCTTGACCCACAGAATCTTAAACCGCCACTGGTTAATCCAACTGATACGGTAGGTGTTGTTGGTGGATCACACTCGGCAATTTTACTCTTAAAGTTCTTATCCGAAATTGAGGTACAGCATATTTATAATTTCTATAAGCATCCAATTGTATACGCTGTTGATATGGGAGGCTGGATACTCAACCCGTATGATGGTCTTAAAGGGATTACCGCTGAATGGGCACGGACCGTATTAGAAAAGAATCCGCCAGCCAATTTAACGCGCATAAAAAGCACCCCTGAGGCATTAGATCAGCTGTTACCGCAGTGCAATAAAGTTATCTACGCTATGGGTTTTGACCGTAACGAACTACCATCCATCAATGGCACTAGTCCTATTACTGATTACAATGAAAAAACAGGATTTATTGCGCCAAGACTCTTTGGCATTGGCATAGCCTTTCCAGAAAAAACCCAAGATAAATTAGGCAATCCTGGCTATAGCATTGGCCTTGCCTCATTCATGCGCTATGCACAACGCATTGTTCCTGAATGGGTACATAATGAAGCGTTGGCACAAGGGAGAAGTAAGCAGATTGCTGAACAAGTTGACTTGTTCAAATCCATGGAGAGCTTATTCAGCATTTATACGTTATAACTGCTTCACTAAACAACCTAACAAAATATCTTCGCAGGGTGTTAGTTTGAACACCCTGCACCCCAAACCAAAGGCTACCTTTGGAATCCAGCTCGCCAGATGAATGCTCAAGGCCGCATTCATTATGGCGGCAACCGGATTGGCCAAGCACAATTATTATTTCGCTCAGACATGGCGCTCAACCCCACTCTCACTACGTTCGATTGAAGTTGGCTTAACTCGCGTACCAGTAGCAATTTATAGATTTTTATGTTTAACAAGAAGATTAGAAAAACCCGTTCGCCCTGAGCTTGACGAAGGGAGCGAACGGCAAAAAAATAGACTGCTCTGATAAAGAACAGCCTAAATATACAAGATAAAATTGGAGGCGATGGGAGTCGAACCCATGTCCGCATTACTGCAAGTGTCAAACACTACATGCTTATTTTTCGATTATATTCACAAACGCCTCGAAAACAGAGCATTGTTCGTGAACCAGTTGTGTGATACGAATCAGGCTACACATCTAGCAATCCTTACCCGATAAGTCCTATGTGAGTAAATACGAGTCAGCAACCCTCACAGGCACGAATTAACTGACAAGAACAAGCTAAATTAGCAGTAAGCTAAGTTAGCGTTGTTGAACTCGCTAGGAGTTGCGTTTCTTGTTTATCCAATTGTTTAACGAGCACTTGAATCACGCTCGGCATGCTTTCAACGCCATTCATAACCCGTCGAAGCCAGTACGCCCCCAAAAATTTCAAAGAGATTTTATTATAGTATAGCAAGGCTTTAGGTTCTTGTGCAAAAGGTATATTTTTAAAGCCCCCAGATGGTTACGATCGGCGTTCTTTTAATTCCCTATCATACGCCTCAATAGCTTCCGCCTCATCAGTCCATATAGTAAGCGCACCTTGTTCATTTAATGCAGCAACTCTCGTTGGTTTGTTACGATCAACTGTAACATTCTTAGTATCTAAAATGGGGTACCAATGCCTTTTTTCGAAAGAACAGGTTCCAATATCATGTACTTCATCTGAAGCAATGGAAAAACTACGCAATAATCCCTTTTTTGTATCTCCAAGTATACAACGACCTTTATTCGTCAAGTCAACTGAGCCTAGAAAAGGAAATGGAATTTCTTTAATTAATGTGCCATTTTCATCGTAAATATATACACATTCTAAAGCCCCTATAGCAACATGTCCCTCATCATTAGCAGAGCAAAGCACTCCATTAAGTTTTGATTTCAATTTAGGATCATAGGGAAATTGTTTTTTAAGCATTCCACTTTCAAGATTGAATACTGCCACCCCGTTATCATATATGTAATACCCAAGGCAATCACCATTCTTTGCTTTACCAATACACGAAGCAGTCTCCTGTTCATCAGTCTCCAATACAAAAATATTTTCTGTTTGTCTATTGATCTTAGGAAGTAATAGATCAGATCCTCTTAAGAATGCTTTAATGACCCTCCCCATAGACACGCCATATCTTCTTATAAGCAGCGTTGGAATACCTATATTATTGGTACCCACGGACATAGATAAAAATCTATTTTGTGCTAAAGAACCCGGGGTATCTATATTTACTCTACTCAAGTCTTCCTCATGATCGCGATTAAATAATCGAATAGACGATAGTGATTTAGCTATAAACTTACCTGCTGCCAACGGAAAAATTGAATCTACTACACTTGTATACAGATAAGGTTCAGCAACAAGAATTTTTTCTAATATTCTTTTTTCAGCAGGACAAAAAATATTCACATAGATAGGGTTACCTATGTACACAAGTGGCTTATCCTGCTCATCTCGTCCAAAAGCTAAACAAGTCGACGACTTTAGTATACCATATGATTGTTTATCCCATCCCAGATACGCCTTTACAATTGTTGTAGGATCACGACGTATAAAACTTGCTAACGTATCTTGTATACCCATTTCTTGTGGTTTTGTAAGAGCATGCTGTGCAGCAGCTTTTAATTTAACCTCATCTTCAGAGCTACTAACTCTTTGTTTTTTAAAAGCTGGTTCTTCAGACATACCATTAAGTGATGCGATAGCAATAAGTGACAGCAGTGAAAGATGTTTTACGTAATACACAATAATCCCTTTCTATACCCTAATATTTGTACACGTCCTTAAGCTCACGCCGGGTTTCCCGGGCAATATCCCGTTCTTTAATAGTTTGCTTTTTACCCGCTGCTTTTTTAGATTTACCAACCCCAAGCTCAACTTTTACGAAGTTTTTATCATTAAAATACATACGTAACGGCACGATAGTTATGCCTTTTTTAGAGATATCCCCGATTAATTTTTCTAGTTCCCGCTTTTTAAGGAGCAATTTACGCGCCTTGGTAGCACTTTTTTCATCACCCTTGCTGAAGGCTTTAGCGTAGGGAGTAATTGAGGCGTTGTTTAGATAGAGCTCGCCATTGCGTACATGGGCAAATGAGCCGGCTAATGATACCTGACCTGCCCGCAGGGATTTTACTTCATCGCCGGTAAGCACGATACCCGCTTCTAGCTTTTCTGCGATATCATAATCAAAAAAGGCTTTTTTGTTCTGAACTATAATTTTCATGTCCCCTATCCTACGCCGTCTCTTTGTTGCTCTTAAGATGCTTATGGACTGGCTCGGCTGCAAGGCGGGTAATAATACGCTTAAAAAATGGATAGGCTGGTAGCGCAAGAGCTAACCCAATGATGTTACCCCCTATCATCAACGACCAGAATGCAACGTGCGGCATGCCAATATGGGCATTTAACAATCCATTCACCCACTGCATCCAGGAAGGATTGAGCGCCATGGTATTCCACCCAATCACATCAGTTAATAGCCAATCACCAAACATGTACCCAACACCATATACTGGTACCATAGTCCATGGATTATTAATAATATGGCATACAATCCAGACAACCACTACATTAAGCCCTAAAAGCCATGAGAACAAAAAGGTAATGAGAGTATGAAAACCAATAAAAGGGCAAAATGCGATATATATCCCTAACGATACGGATAATGCCAATTTGTGCGGAGATCGTTCTTTAGTTAAAAGTGATCTTAAAAAATTATGTAGACGCTGTATAATCATAGTTTGTATAGATTTTTGGGCCAGACCAACAATAGTAGAATATAGTATTGTACGCGGTAACATTACATCTGTATAGTACACACTACCTAGGATACTCTATGATAAAAAAATCATTCAACAAAGTCGTCTTTGTAACCATTTTATGTGCATGCGCTCACCTATCCCTTATAGCAACACCACTGCATATGTTGTATATGGGAAGCATTCAATTTCCTCGCGATCTGGAAGAATTGCCCGTCATGCGTGTGTATCACTGCGGCCATAAAATAAAATGTGAGGCTCATAATACCAATAAATATATGTCATTTGCTATTCCTGGTGATCGCCAGCGCTTTTATTTTGACATTATTATCACGCCAAAAATTAGCTACAAAGTACACGAACTTAATACCATTAAATATCTAACCATTCCTCAAGAACAAGCGTATACATGGTACCGCATTCTCCTGGTAAAAAAAGCGATGATAGAGGGAAACAAAGGGCAATCTCCATATGGATGGGAAATTCATAAGCTCTTTTTTGGCCACGGCAGCGATCGCCGCATTCCTGATGATGCAATCATTATCTGTTATGATCCGAATTTGGTCGAAGATCTTACAGGAGGCAACGCAATAGATTTGCCAACCATTACCATAAAATCTAACGTGGTTGATTTAGTGGGCTCTGAGCACTCTCTCCATGAAAAATCAATAGAGCTTCTGCTTGCATCATTAGATGTAAATGCACTCCATTCAACCATAGAGCAAGAACTGCACCATGGGCAAAAAACAGTACTCGCCATGAATAAATAATCCCGAGGAAACCCCATTAAAATTTTAGGCATTGAAACATCCTGTGATGAAACTGCTGCAGCAGTCTATGATACCTCACGCGGTATGCTTTCTAACAAATTATTTTCACAAATTGAGATGCATAAGCAGTATGGCGGCGTGGTACCTGAAATTGCCTCCCGATCACATCTAGAAAAAATTGGCGTTATTATCGATGAAGCGTTAGCAGCTGCAGGCGCAACATTAGATACTATTGATGCTATTGCCGTGACCCATAAACCGGGATTGCCTGGCTCTTTATTAATTGGTGTTTGTTTTGCAAAAGCAGTTGCGTGGGTTAAACAGAAAAAACTTATTGGGGTTAATCATTTAGAGGGACACATATTTTCAGCAAACATCGAACATACTATTCCATTCCCCTTTCTCTGTTTAACCGCGTCCGGCGGACATACCGCACTTTATCTGGTACATGATTTTGGGGTCTATGATCTTATTGGCCATACGGCTGATGATGCAGCAGGGGAAGCGTTTGATAAAATAGCAAAGCTGTTGAATCTTCC
The DNA here is from genome assembly GCA_044451405.1 of Candidatus Babeliales bacterium. Classification (GTDB taxonomy): domain Bacteria; phylum Babelota; class Babeliae; order Babelales; family Vermiphilaceae; genus JBIOKB01. The sequence goes on along the minus strand of JBIOKB010000018.1, from coordinate 11,498 downwards.
CTATCCTGGTGGCCCGGTCATTGAAAAGTTAGCGCAGCAAGTAGCATTTCAGGATTTTTTTAACTACCCGCGCTCAACAAAAAAAACATTAGATTTTAGCTTCTCTGGCCTTAAAACTGCGGTACTCTACAATCTGGTTAAGCGGGGAGCATACGATATGCGCAACAAAACATTACTCGATACCAGTGAAACGTTAAAACAACACGTTTCAAGCTCATTGCTTGCCTGCATTTCTGATATTTTTAAAGAAAAACTAAGTTTAGCGTACGCACAGTATCCACAGATTAAAGCAGTATCATTTGTTGGCGGTGTAGCGTGTAATAAATATATACGCAATAATCTACAATCCTGGTGTGCTAATCAAGGGCTTGCCTTTTTTACTCCCTCACCACAATACTGCACCGATAATGGCGCTATGATAGCTTTTGTGGGTGGCTACAAAGCGCGCAAGGGTGAGTTTTCTGATTTAACGTTGGATATTTTAAAATAAAAAAATCCCGGAATTTCTTCCGGGATTTTTAGTTATCTATGTCTGCTTATTAAAAACCGCTACTTCCATTGGAGCCGCCTCCACCGCCAACGCCGGCCGTCTTTTTATTAATCGAATCCAGGAATTCACGGTTAGTTGCTGTCTTTTTAATCTTCTCAATCAAGAACTCCATGCCTTCGGCCGTGTTCATTGTTGATAAGAACTTCTGCAAGATCCATACTTTCTTCAATTCATCTTCTGGAAGCAAGAGATCTTCTCTACGCGTACCTGAATTAATAAGATCAAATGCAGGGAATACACGACGATTTGATAATTTACGTGTCAGGTGAATTTCCATGTTACCGGTACCTTTGAACTCTTCGTAAATTACTTCATCCATACGTGAACCAGTATCAATCAAGGCTGATGCAATAATGGTTAATGAGCCGCCTTCTTCAGTATTACGTGCTGCACCAAAGAATCGCTTAGGACGCTGCAATGCGTTAGCATCAACACCACCAGTAAGAACTTTACCTGATGCTGGTGCAATCGCGTTATAGGCACGTGCTAACCGGGTAAGAGAATCAAGAATGATTACCACATCTTTGCCAGATTCAACCATACGCTTTGCTTTTTCAAGCACAACTTCTGCAACTTGTACGTGACGTTCTGCTGATTCATCAAACGTTGAGCTAATTACTTCTGCAGAAGTACCCCTGACCATACGCTTCATATCAGCAACTTCTTCAGGACGTTCATCCACAAGCAATACAATGAGTATAACTTCAGGGTGATTGGCGATAACTGCTTGGGAAATTTCTTTAAGGAGTACCGTTTTACCCACTTTAGGAGGTGCAACAATTAACCCACGCTGACCGCGGCCAATAGGTGCAAAAATATCCATAATGCGGGTTGAAAGTACCGTTGGATTAAATTCAAGGTTAAATTTTTTATTGGGATGCAGCGGTGATAAGTTATCAAAATTAATCCGATCGGCAGTCAAGGAAGGCTCGTTATCATTAATCTTGCTTACTTTCAGTAACGCAAAATATTTTTCACCTTCTTTTGGTTTGCGGATTACCCCGGTGACTGTATCGCCCGTTTTTAAATTAAAGCGACGAATTTGTGATGGTGAAACATAAATATCATCTGGTCCTGATACATAATCATAGGCAGAAGAACGCAAGAACCCAAAACCATCGGGCAATTTTTCAAGGACCCCTATTACTTCCATTTCAAGATCTGGATGCGCTTCTACATAGCGAATCTTTTTAACAAGATCTTCTTTATTCATAAGAGAAGCACCAACAATACCCAACCGACGCGCATAGAGATTTAAGTCGTTGAGAGAGAATTCTTCAAGCCGTGTTTTTTTAGGCTCTTGGTACTGTTGTGATTGCTGTTGATACTGATTTTTATGGTGCGGACGATACTCACGTTCTCTACGCGGTTCATGTTCATGTTTTACGGTAGGAGCTGTATCAGATTTAGGTTCAGTTGATAGGATACTCTCTTCTTTCACCCCGGGTTGTACATCAGGCAGAGTTCGTTCTTGGTAAACTTTATGTTCAGGATGCTCAGCAGTTCCCATCCCTTCACCAGCTTTTGATTTATGTGCGGCAGTTCGTCGTGTTGACGTTTTTGCATGTCCCTCATGTTCGCCAGCACTACTGATACGGGTTTGCTCTGTTTCCCCATCACGCGATGCTTCAGGCGTTTGTTTACCTTCAGATGTTTTTATCGCGAGATCTTTAGGATCTTTGCTTGGGTCATGGGGTGTCATGTAAGAATCCTCCAACAGAGTCTTGTTTACAATATGTCATATGATTTATGTCCTATATTAGGCAACTATATATTCAAGAATAGAAACGTACTGATTGTGGCACGCACATCGTTACAGAAAAAATCTGATTAAGACTTCTTACTCTCTACTCATCATACACACTACAGACACGTACTGTGTATTCTTTACTTACGCTTTTTTATTTTTATATAGCAACATCATGACTGGACTTGCAATATATATAGATGAATAAGTACCAAAAACAATACCTATTAATAATGCCAATGCAAAGTCTCTCAATGCTTCGCCACCTAATATGAGCATGGAAAGCACGGTTAATGTTGTAGCAAAGCTGGTCAAAATAGTGCGACGCAATGTAGTGTTAATACTCGTATTTACAATATCATATAATGGCGCATTCGACATCGTTTTAAGCATAGAGCGTATGCGTGCAAACACCACAATAGTATCGTTCATAGAATAACCAATAACCGTTAATACGGCACCAATAACATTTATAGAAATTTCTTTATCTAGAATTAAGAACATTGCAAGCATAACAATGACATCATGAATCAATGAAACAATTGCACCAAGTGCAAATGCGGTAGACCAGAAGGTAACTGCTATGTACATTAACATGGCGATAAGGCCAACGAGTACCGCGCGTGCTGATTTCCAGCGCAACTCAGCACCTACACCAGCACCAACCGCCTCACTTTGCAACACGGTTACCGTATTATCAGGTAAATCGTGTACAATTGCTTCACGCATACGGTCAGCTAACCCTTGCGCATCACTAGCAAACTCTTTTACTCGAATCAATACTTCGGTTGATGAAAATTCACGAACTACTGCGTTAGACCATCCATGATTTTCTAAAACATCTTTCAGTTGGGCAACACTGATTGGTTTTTCAAAACGCATATGTACTTGGGTACCACCGGTGAAATCGATACTATAGGCAAATGCATAACCACGGGTGTGCATCTTATAAAAATAGAGACCTACCGATCCAAAGATGATAAATGCCGATATGAGTGCAGTTACAATGCGATACTTGAGAAAATCAATCATGGTACTCCCCAGATAACAGTGCGCATTCCGCGCACCATAATCAAACAAATGTCTAGCTTCTTTAATCAGGCACAGAAATTCCTACACGTGCACTACATACACTTTCAGTGTGCTCTGATCTATAGTGATATTTATTAAGAACTTTGGATTATAGAAACGAACCGGCGACCCTTCATGCCATAATGGAATTTGATCTTGCCCGGCGCCATTACAAAGAGAGTATCATCGCCTCCCTTGCCAACAAACTTACCTGGGTTAATATGGGTCCCGCGCTGACGAACAATGATTTCACCGCCAGTGACTACCTGTCCATCAAATAATTTCACACCAAGACGTTTACTTTGACTATCACGGCCATTCTGTGTCGATCCGCCGGTTTTACTTGTTGCCATCGCAATCCTTTTATAGGGTACTTTTTTTGAAAGATACGCATAACAGAGTGTTATACGTTGAGATGCTATAAATTTCTTTGAACTTATTGCTTTTTATTATGGCTCGATGCCTAAAAAAGTCAACCCCGTTATTTCAATAATCTTGCTTACTACCATCGGGCAAACAAACAACCCCAGGTTACCCTAGGGCTGTTTTTAATTCTCTATCTTAATTTCGTACTTTAACCGCCTTAATTAGCTGGCGCAACCTGAGCTGAAGTGCCTACTTGGGCTGCTACTCCTGGTTGTGACCCCTGAAGTTGGGCGAGTAGCGATTCTTGATTTTCATAGATATGCTTTCCTAGCCCAAAGGTAATGGCTGCTGCTGCCAATGTAGTTAAATAACTGAGGACACCCGCGCGATCATATGCTTGAGCAAATGCAGGAAGCACTACCCCTACAAGCGTCGCTGCGGCTAACGCCCTACCTTCTGTTTCATTAAAGTAGCTGCCTTGCGCCCCATAAAATACACCTAATGAAACGACCCCTGTGCCCACACCATACACTGCATCTTGGCCTAGGCCTGCATATGCTGAATGCACTGCTACAAGAGTTGCGCCCGCCATAAATAATTGTGATATCTTCATACGTACTCCTTCTTTAGATAAATAACACTGACTGGTGGCAACTATAGTAATGAGGTCGCAGGTAATGCAATATTATTAATGCAAACGGCCAGGAGTTATCTGGCCGTATAATCTTAGCTTCTTATGTATGTATATTTTTATGTTGTTCTAAACACATACATGCTTGTTACATAGGTACCTAGTGCGGCCGCCAATTGAATCATTCCACCATTAAAGCTGCCACTATTTCTTGTTTGCGCAGCTAAAATACACACTCCTGCAACAAATCCTGCACCAATCATTGCTTGATTATTAGATGAGCCGCCTTGATCCTTAAGGGCATAGGAAGCGAGTCGTGCAATTCCCCCTGTAGCAACACCCAAAAGAAGATTGTTGCCAGTTTCAGCACTCATTGCCTGCATGCTACCACACCCAACACTCATGAACACTGCTGCTAATAAACCATAAATTTTTTTCATACGATTCCCTTTCATAAAAAACACACAATAAAAAAGCGGTAGAGATTTTCTACCGCTTAATTTTTTCAACACATCATATGTGATGCATTAATTTTTTACTTGCGTTTGCTAGCATCTGCTGTTGTCGCTTGAGCTGCTGCTTGAGCTGACGCTTGAACTTGTGCCGCTACTGCTGCATCTGCTGTTACTTGTGCTGCAGAACGCTTGTTCCAAAGTAGCTTGCCTGTTGTTAATACAGTTAAAGCTCCAAGTGCTGCAAGTGGAGACAATTTACCTGTAACGGAATTAGTTACTGAGCAATCACAACCATTTGCACGTGCTGCTAATAGTGCAGTTGCTGCAATTTGTGCTACCGGAAGACCATAATTAACTGCTGCACCACTAGCTCTTTGTAATCTGCTTGCATTCTTATTTTGTTGTGCATACCAAGTTGTAGCTAGACTTTGTCCTGCATCAAATACGCTTGCTGTTGCCATAACACCACTTGCTAAAACAGTTGCTGTATTTGTTTCTGCTTGCGCTGCGCCTGCTACCAATAACGCTGCTACAGCTAATTTTGCGGTAAGAGTTTTCATACTCTATTCCTTTACCTATTAAATGGTTAAACAATACTTACTATTATTTTTTTTCAACTAACACATGAATAACGAGCTCCGGATGCTGTTAGTCATGAGACGTGCACATAACGTACACTCATTGTCTTTCACGACACATGTCGCATATTCTAAACTAAAGAAATTATTTTGTCACCTCTTTCCAATTTTTACCAAAACGTGTAGTAACTTCAAGGGGTGTTTTCCAATCAACAACTGATTCAAGCTCTTTTTTAATAAGCGCTGCTACGCGTTCTTTTTGCGCATCATCAACACTGATTAATAATTCATCATGAATTTGTAACACAATGTGTGCATCATAGTTATGGTTGTGCAATGCACGATCTACGGCAATCATGCCCAGCTTCATAATCTCTGCTGCAGTTCCTTGTGCTTTGGTGTTAATCGCTACGCGGCGTGCTTCTTCATACAACGCTTTATTTTTTTCATGAATTGCCGGAATAGAGCGTCTACGGCCATAATATGTTTGTACGTATCCTGCTCGTTTTGTTTCTTCAACTACTTCCTCCATCCAGCCAGCAACAGCAGGATATTGTGCAAAGTAGGTGCTAATGTACTGCTTTGCATCTTTAAATGGAATGCCTAAATCTTGTGATAAACCAAACGGAGTTAATCCATACAGCACACTAAAATTAATCCGCTTGCCAATCTGGCGTTGATCATGCGTTACTGTCTTTAAGGGTACATCAAATAATTTTGATGCGGTTTGTGCATGAATATCATGTCCCTGCATAAACGCTTCAAGCAAATGGGGATCTTGTGAGAATTCTGCTAATACACGCAATTCAATTTGCGAGTAATCTGTTGATAAAAAACTGTGCCCTTCTTCTGGTTTAAATGCTGCACGAACCTGAACACCGTACCCTGAAGCGGGAATATTTTGCAAATTAGGATCTGAACTGGATAAACGGCCGGTAGCAACATTAATTTGGCTAAATGTTGTATGAACTTTTTCAGTATCTGGATTTATTGCTAAGGGCAACGCTTCAATATAAGTACTTTTTAATTTAAACAACTCACGGTAGCGTAAAATAAGCCCTGGCACCGGATGGAGTGGTGTTAATGTTTCAAGCACTTCTTGGTCAGTTGAATAACTTCCTTTAGCACTCTTTTTTTGTGGTGGCAACTTAAGTTCGTAAAAGAGCAACTGTTCTATCTGTTTTGGTGAATTTAAATTGATTGATTCAGCTACACTTGCTTGACCAATATGCTCTAAAATTTCAGATTCTATCACATCAAGCTGCTTAGTGACTTCAGTATTAAGATCTTGCAAATCACCCGCATCTACATAAATGCCCTCCATCTCCATGCGCGCAAGCACATCAACCAATGGAAATTCTATCATTTCATACAGACGCTTGAGCGTCGGAATTTCATCTAACTGTTTTTGTAACACGGATACTAATTTAAACGTTTGGTGTGCATCAGCTGCTGCATACCGCGTTGCTTCATCAATAGGCACATAGGAAAAATCCTTACGTTTATGCGCAGTTACCATATCATCATAATTCAGCATGCTCTCATTAAAATAGTGCTCTGATAAATATTTAAGCCCAATGCGCTGCCAATCTTGGGTAACTAAATTTGCTGCAATCATCGTATCAAACACAACACCACGTAAATTAATGCCAGCATGAGCAAGCACTTCCTGATCAAATTTTACATTGTGAAGATATTTTTTATGCGTCGGATCTTCTAGCAGTGGCTTTAATGCAGTAATAACCTGCTCCCGTGATAATTGAGGCGTTGCCACCCGGTGCCCGCAGGGTACATAAAAAGCTTGCCCCTCTCGCACACAAAATGAAAGACCAACAAGTGTATTTTGTAGTGGTTCAAGGCCATCAGTTTCTGTATCCATGGCATATGCGCGTGTTTGAGAAAGCAGTGCACACAGCTCTTTCAGTTCTTGTTCTGTTGTTACCGCTTTAAAATCATAAGCAGCCATAGATGCTAACTTTTTTTCTACTGAAACGGCTCCTGCAAGATCTTTTAACAATGATTTAAATGCGAGCTCTTCAAATAACGGACGCGCGCTGCTCCAACTCTCAGGATTAAAACGCACATCATCTTTAGTTAATCCGGTAGGATAATACTGCAATAAAAATAAGCGCTCACTTAAATAGGCGTTATCTTTTTGTTCAAGTAATGCCTCACGCATTTTATTTTTGGTAATGGCATCAATATGTTTATACACATCATCGAGCGACGCAAACTGGGTAACTAATTCCGTGGCTCCTTTTTCACCGATGCCTTTTACACCAGGAATGTTATCTGATGTATCACCTAAGATTGCAAAATAAAACGGTAATTTGGCTACGGGGAATCCCATTTTTTGTTCAAAACTATCTTTATCAAGCACCGCTTCTTTAAATGCATCATACATAAAAATAGTAGGTGTTAGTGTTTGCCCCATATCTTTATCAGAGGTAACGAGTACAACCGTAAAACCATCAGCACTTAATTCTTTTGCTAATGAATACATAATATCATCAGCTTCAAGCCCTTGTGTTTGCACCTGCTTTAAACCAATGAGATCTGCAAATTTAATGATGTACTCTTTTTGTACAAACAGATCGCTTGGTGGCGCTTGGCGCGTTGCTTTATACTCTTCATACATTTCATGTCTGGTTGTTTTGCCTTTGCTATCCCACACTAACGCACAATAGTGCGGCGAAAATGTATCAACTAATTTTTTGATCGTCCGGCAAAAACTATACACCGCCTGTACGGGAGTCCCTTGCGGTGTATGCAATGGACGCGTGCCGTAATAGGCTCTATATAAAAATGATGAACCATCGATAATAAATACGGTTTTTTCAGGATTAAATTTCATGCGAGCTCCTATAATATATAACTCTACATAACTTCGCTTGTTCAGTATACTATGCCCTATGTTCATTCAAGTAAAATTACTCAAAGGCTTTCCAAACCCCCTCACCTACTCCGTACCCACGCAGTATCATGCCGATATACAGGTAGGGCGCATTGTACGTGTTCCTATTCGCAATACCATTAGCGCTGCAGTCGTGCTCAGCAGCTGTAAAGAGCTTGCAGAGAAACCATCATTCGCAATCAAAGATATTATCGCACTTGAGCCTTTACCCCATGATCCACACTACAGTAATTTTATTGAGCACCTTGGCGCTTACTATCAAGTAGATCCATTGCATTTTATTAAACGCATTCGGCACTTTTTACTCCAAGAAACCTCCGACATTTCTGAAGTAAATGGAGTGTTTGTGCGTGTCCACGACAGAAATGACGGACAGGCAGGACCAGAATCAATCACTCTCACTCCTGAGCAACAGGCAGTCGTTGATTTTCTTACACCCACGCTGCACACGCCAACCTACACACCAACTTTACTGCATGGAATAACCGGGTCGGGAAAAACGGAAGTATATAAACAACTTATCATACGTGCCCTTGCAGCAGGAAAAACTGCGCTTTTATTATTACCAGAAGTTACCCTCGCACTGCAATTTCAAAAACTATTACAAGCTCAGCTGCCAAGCAGTGTACCGCTCTATGCGTTTCATTCAGGTGTTACGCCTAAACAAAAACAGCTCCTGTGGCAACGCCTGCTTGCCAATGAACCTATGCTGATTATTGGCGTCCATTTACCTATTTTGCTTCCTATTAATAACCTTGGGATTATTATAGTTGATGAAGAGCATGATGGTGGCTATCAAGAAAAAAAACATCCAAAAATTAATACCAAAGATGCTGCTCTTTTGCGTGCGCATATAGCAAACATACCCATTCTTTTAGGCTCAGCTACCCCCTCATTAAGTTCTTTATATAACGTGAAAACTAAAGGCTGGCACTTTTTTGAACTTAAACACCGTTTTGCGGGTTCGCTTCCTACTATTACCCGTGTTCTGTTAACTGATAAAAAACAGCGTAAAAATTTTTGGATTTCGCAACCACTTGAGCAGGCAATCGCCGCATGTTTAGAAAAAAAAGAACAATGTATTATTTTTATCAATCGCCGTGGCTTTAGTTTCTTTATCCAATGCAAAGCGTGTGCGCATATTATTACCTGCTCACACTGTTCAGTAAGTTTAACGGTGCACGAGCATAATACACTCACCTGTCACTATTGTGGTTTTTGTATACCACAACCAGCACACTGCCCTGCATGCAAACAACCTGATTTTATTAATAAAGGAATTGGAACTCAGCAGGTAGTTATGATTTTACAGAAGATGTTCCCCCACGCACGCATTGGACGTGCTGATTTAGATACCACCGCTAAAAAGAAATTGTGGCAAGAAACGTTACATAATTTTGAACAGGGCGCTCTTGATATCTTGGTAGGCACCCAAACAATTACCAAAGGATTTCATTTTCCTAACGTTACCTTAGTTGGTATCATTTGGGCTGATTTAAATGTTCATTTTCCCATATATAACGCAACAGAAACGGCATTACAACAGCTCATTCAAGTGGCAGGACGCGCAGGACGCATGCGCTCTGATAGTCGCGTCATTGTACAAGCCATGAAAGATCACACTCTGTTTAACTACTTACAGGAAACAGAGTATTTACACTTTTATGAGCAAGAAATGGCAACACGGGCCGATGTTGGTTACCCTCCCTACCTTCGTTTAGTTGAATTGGAATTAAAGTATACGCATGAAGCAACGGTGGAAATTGAAGCACAGCGAATGGTAGAACAGTTGATTGCTGCCATGCAGGAGATGAAGCTCTCCATTACGGTACTTGGGCCAGCAAAACCACCAGTGCATATGATTAAAAAAATATATATGCGTAAAATCTATATAAAAAGTAGCTCGATGCGGACTATTATTGCTGCCTATCAAACCATTAATCACACATCGTATAAAAGTCAGATCTTTTTTACCCCAAATCCCGTCCATTAAGTTGAGATAAAGAAATATTTACGGTAATGGCGGAGCTCTTCAATTGATTCAAAAATATCTGCAAGTGCACGATGTTTATCTTGTTTTACAAAACTCAGATGCGGATTACCTGGATACCAGGCTGCTACGACCTGTTTCACACTGGTAACATCAATAAGACGATAATGCAGATAATCGGTTATGCTTGGCATATGACGAACCAAAAAATTGCGATCTTGCCATACAGAGTTGCCGCATAAAATTCCCATCTGTGGAGTACAGTATTTTTTAATACAGGCTAACGTTTCACGTTCTGCTTGTTCTAATGATACGGTTGAAGCGCGCACACGTTCAGTTAACCCTGATGTAGCATGCAAATCTTGTACCCATGGACCCATAGCTTCAAGCACCGCATCTGACTGGTGAATAACCAGTGATGGCCCTTCTTCTAATACCGTTAACATGCCATCAGTAATTATGGTTGCAATTTCAAGAATCGCATCCGTTTCTGGATTTAAGCCCGTCATTTCTAAATCGATCCATACTAAATTACCCAGTTTGCTCATGGTACGCTCCTCTTAATTTTTAAACATCATCCATATTAAATTGCAGCTCATTTTCATAAAGATCTAAGGGGCTTATAACTTCTTCTGTTTTTTCTTGATGTGGAGAAGTAACAACTACTCTTAGAGAAGATTGTTTTTTAAGCTTAAATTGTGCAAATCGTTTCTCTAAACGAGCTTTACGGACTGCACTTTCTTCTTCATCGCTGATACTGATAGGGTTAGGCTTTACATAATTGGTAGTATCATCAATATCTGTATGAGCATGAAATAACGGTTCTTTCACCCGCTTATATTTATTCTTAAAATTATTTTTTGTTTTTTTATCTGAGCGTATGCCAAAGGCCAAAGCCCCCGCTTGTCTGCGTAAGAGATCTGCTTCAAGTTGTTGCGATACGGTTTCCATCATCGCAAAATCTTCCGGAGTTCTTTCTTCTTTCATTAAAAATTCGGGAATAAAACTTCTTCCTCTCATTTCTAATTTTTTCTTACGTAATCCACTATCACTTGCTGCTCGCGGCGTTATTGCAATCGGTGTTGTTGTAGAACCCGCTGGTACTGATTCTGCACGCGGTTTAGGAGCTCGCACCATTTCCGTAGCACCTACATAACTCTGCATTCCCAAACATACTACTGCGCATTGCATATATC
>JBIOKB010000017.1:0-22484 GCA_044451405.1 Candidatus Babeliales bacterium | reverse complement strand
GTTTATAGGTGGCCTAGCAGCAACGGTTGCATTTATTATTGCTCGTTTTGCTGGGTAATTTAAAGTAAAAGACGTATAGCAGGCCCAGCCTCTTTAGTGGAATTTAATTTTTGTAATCAAATTTGATAGCCCAAATGAGGCTTTATTTCCTAAAATTTTGCCGAGCAAAGATCCTATAGGAAATGACCTATAGGGAGAAAAGTGTGTATCTAAATCACGTCGTTTTTCGAGAATGTGTTCAGCGCTGTAGTTGCCTAATGCTGCTGCAATGGGTAATCCAGCGCAAGCACCAATGTAATACATTGAAGGATTATCTTTATCTCTTCCTGCTATGGGCACAATATCTTTGCTCATACCAATAAGACCAGCCCACATACTTTCAAACTGCAGGTTTAATCCAAATACGTGGTGTAAATAACTGTTCAATTTACCAATGAGTAATTGATACAGATGCACGGACTGAAATGTATATGATTGCAATAGATTTGAACCACCAAGCAATAATCGTGAATGTGCGGTTAAACGAAAGTAGGTATAAATTAAATCAGAATCCCAGACCATATACTGTTGTTGGGGAAAAATCCCTTGAATCTGTTCTTGGGTCAAGACAGATGAAAGCAATAAAAAAGTTTGGATCTGGTAAATTTTGCCTTTTAGTTTGCCTAAATGAGGGATAAACCGATCTGCACAGACGATGATATGCTCAGCTTTAACTGATGCGTGTAAGGTATCTACTCTATGATCCTCGATGGCAATGACCGGAGTTTCCTCAAAAATCTGAACTCCCTGATCTTTTAAAATGCTTTTCATTCCTTGGCAGTACGCATACGCATCAATGCCAAACGAATCGCGATAACCAACACCGCCATAATAGGCATCAGTATTTAAATATGTGCGCACATCTTCTTTTTCTAAGAAAAAACTTTTATAGCCAAATTTTTCAAGGTTGAGGTATTCCTCGTATAATGATTTCATCGATCTTTTATGGTTAGCCATGAATAACGTGTCTTGAGGAATATAATCACACTTGATACCGTATGTATCGATATTATTTTTTATAAAGGTGACACCTGAATTGATATGTTTCCAAATGCCCTGAGCAGCGTTGACGTTATATTTTTTAATAAAGTTGGTTAGCGACAATTCGGCATTCGGTGTGATAAATCCTGAAGATTTCCCTGAAGCACCTGCACCACAATAATACTGCTCAAGAAGAATGACGTTTTTCCCCCGCTCTCTAAATGCCTGGGCAGCAGAAAGCCCTGCCATGCCGCCACCAATAACAACAACGTCTGTTTCTAGCGATTCTTGCAGTTGTTTGGTGCCATTTCTTTGCAAATACCAAAAGACTTGGTCTTGGGGTTGGAATCTTGTTTTCATAGGTGCCTCTTTTTGGGCATATACACTGTTTTCTTTTGCTCTATGTCTCACTATGCACACAGTAGTTATTTGATAGCAAATACTTTAAAGAGAAATTTCTCATCAAGCTGCTATACTTTCCTCTATCAATGAACTTTACTCTTTATAAGGACTTTCTATGAACGTACGATATGCATTATTAATCCTCCTTTTCATTGCGCCTCTTCATGCTGGCAGCTTCCTTGATAAAACAGCAGCCATGCATAGTGAAGCTCGTGAATATCAACACCCTAATCTTACCCAAGATTCCCATCCGGTTTTGTATGGCATGATCAAGAACTTAACCGAAAAAGCTAATATCCCTATGCCGCGCTATATTAGCGCTCATGAAGCAGAATATTCGGTGGTTAGTGATAGCGGGGTAATCTATAAAACGGCGGCGGGTACCATTGGATGTTGGGCAAATCTATTAGGTGATTTACATATTTGTCGTGAGATTTTAGTTGATTTAACGTACGAAGAAGTTGAGGGCATTATTGCAGTCGCCCTTGCAGAAAAAGTTACCAGTAAATCAGCTAAAGTTGCCCTTATTGGGGTAAGCAGTTTTGCAGCCACTATTGCTACGCTCTATGTGTTAAACAAACAGTACAATCTTGATCTGAGTACATTTATTTTTGGTGATCAACGCAATTATCGCTCTTCGTTACGGGATAGACAGGGTAGTTTTGAGGGCTTTGTGCATCTTACGCTGTTACCAGCACTCTTAACAACCAAAATAGCTGCCAACAACTTACAAAAGCAGGTTGATCTACAAGCAGCATGTTTAACGAACCCACGCCAGGTAATACAGGGAATTCAGGCATTAATTAAGCTTGAAGATAAATATATTAAGGAAGATTTCTTGAGCAGAGTTGCGGTAGCGCTTAAATTGAAAGCTATCTTTAATGTGCTCTTTTATCCAATTCGTGCATTTACACCAGAAGAACGTGTTCAGTATTTAGAGGTGTTGGCTGCGGAATAACATAGGAGAAATCAAGGAGATTGTTGTGAGCAATAACGATAAAAATTTTGCTTCATATTTAGATTTTGCTTGTCACGGGGCTGATACAACCCAACAAGACATAGAACAACTTTGTCATAAAGTTCTTAACTATGAATTTAATAGCGCTTACGTAAACCCCTGTTATATCCGAGAAGCAAAAAACATAGTGCGTGATCAAAGTAACGTTGGAACAGTGGTATCCTTCCCTTTAGGTCAAGATATTTTTTCCATAAAAGTTACTGCAACAAAAGAAGCTTTATTAGCCGGAGCTGATGAACTTGATGTTGTTCTTAATATAGGGTACATCAAAGAGCATCTATGGGAAAAATGTTACGAAGAAATGAAAATTTTGGTTAAAACTATCAAAGATTTTGATAGTACCAGAATTGTAAAATTTATTCCTGAAACTGGCTATTTAACGTCAGATGAAATAAAAAAAATAGCTGAATTAATGGTTAAATCAGGAGCAGATTTTTTTAAAACCTGTTCTGGTTACGGCCCTAGAGGCGCTACATTGCAAGACGTCCATTTAATTCGTGCTGCTGTTGGGGACGCTATTAAAATAAAAGTTGCTGGCGGTATTTTTACTTATGAGCAGGCAGCTGATTTTATTCAGGCAGGCGTAAATAGAATCGGGACGAGTCATGCGGTAGAAATAATTGAAGGCTATCAATTATCGAATAAAAAACTTCTTTAAATTACTTTATCATTGACGCTGACCACCACCACTTTCTAGAGTTTAGATACTGAAATTAATTCATTATCTAAATTTTGTGGGAGTGTCATGGTGAAAAAATTCTCGTCATATTTTTTCTTAGGGTTAGTATGTGCTGTTCACAGCATGTATGCAGCGCCAGCCAATACCGTTGTAGCAACTATTAATGTAGGGGTTACGCCTGCAGGCCTTGCCCTTACGTCCAATAATCTTGTGGCTTATGTCGCTAACAATAATAATTATGGGATCACTAATGGAGATAACGTCAGCGTTCTGAATCTTACCAATAATACTCTTACAACAACCATTAATGATGCAAGTTTTAGTCAGCCCTATACCGTAACTCTGAGTAAGGATGGCACAAAAGCGTATGTAACTAATAGTTTTGGTACAACAATAACCATTATAAATACTGCAACTAATACCGTTATAGGTACAATAACTGGGTTTAATGGACCATCTGGGATGGTTATAACACCTGATGGTAATACTGCATATGTGAATAATTATGGGGCCGATGGTGCAAGCGGTACTGGTACAACCGTGAGTGTGGTGAATCTGAATACCAATACTATCACTGCAACAATCACCGTGGGGCTCGCTCCTGCTGCATTAGCTATAACACCAGATGGTAAATTTGTGTATACGGTTAATTACGTTCTTGGTGCTACAGGTGGAGGAACGGCAAATATCATACAAACAAGCACGAATACGGTTGTTGGCCCTACAATAACAGGCTTTTCTGGGCCATTTGCGATTGTAATAACATCGAATGGCACATTTGCGTACGTAACTAATTTTGGTAGCAATAATTTTACGCCGATAGGTACCACGGTAAGTGTGGTTGATTTAAGCACAAACACCATAACGGCTACCATTAATCTTGATATACAACCAGCAGGAATTGCTATTACTCCCGATGGTAAATATGCATATGCAACTAATTACAACTCGCTCTATTCTAGCACAGGATCTGACTTTGATTTAGCTCCGGGCCAAGGTACGGTGAACATTATTGATATGGCAACCAATACCGTTATTCCGCCGATTATTGCCGTTGGGCAATCACCTGGTAACGTTGCAATCTCACCTGATGGTGAATTTGCTTACATTTCCAATTATACATCGGGCACGGTGAGTGTTATAGCACTCCAATCATTCCAGATTGTGGCTCAAGGGTCGCAGATTCGTAATCGTTTTTTAAACTTCATAGATGTGGTGAATCAATTAACCTGGACAGTAACCGGAACTTCATTACCCGTAAGTTATTCCATTTATCGTGATGCAGGGTTAACTGAGTTAGCAGGTATGGTATCTGCTACAGGACCACTTACCTTTGCAGATCATTATGTCACTACAGGTGTTACCTATACCTATTATATTGTGGGGACTAATGCTGCTGGTACTACATCAGAACCGGTTGTCGTAACTATTGGGTAAATAAGATAGAAAAGGGAATCGTATGATTAGATTATTTCGTTTACTTTGTGTTTTATTCATCTGTGTATGCACGCAGCTTGTTTGCAGAGATGTGTTACTAGAATTTAAAGGCGCCTATAATTTTTTTACTAATCATCATGTGCGCAAGATATATGGCACTGGTGGCGGATTATACGGCCCTGAAGTAACCTTCCAAATACTTGAAGATGATAATTGGTATGGATTTGCAAGCGCAGACTTTTTAAAGGAAAAGGGACATTCTTCTGGGATGTGTGAACCGACAACATTATACATGGTGCCCTTAGCTCTTGGTGCGAAATATTTTGTTCCCTTTAATCGCTGTGATTTTTATGTTGGTTTAGGGTTTCAGCCGTTGCATGTAAAAACAGTTAATTGCATAGCAAATACTATTCAAAGAACGTCAAAGTGGGGTTTTGGTGGTATAGCAAAAACAGGCGCTTATTTTGATTTGCCGCGTGATTTCTTTATTGATGTTTTTGCTGATTATAGCTTTGTTAAAGTCGGTGGCAGCCCATGCTGTGGCACTACAGTGCCGGTGAAATCAGTTATGAATAGCGTTGCTATTGGTGCCGGGCTTGGATATAGATTTGATTAAAAATTAACACTCCATGATGTCCAGAGTGTTATAATGTATTTGTTCCCAAATTTTTTAGATTTTTCATCAAAACCATAGGCGATGTTAAATAAAAATCTATTGGGAAGGTCACGAATAAGAAATTTATATTTATATACGGCGTAAAAGTTGCTCCGTACATAATTTGTTCTTTGGATTATCTCATCAAAATGAGGTGAGCAGTGAGCACCAAAATTAATTCGTTCAGTAAAACCAAGTTCTAAACCATGCTTGCCCCACCAATCTTTATAGGCAAACAATACGTCTGCTACGTTACCAATGCTAAAGGTATGGTGCTTGCACTCGATATCACGTGCGGTGCGGGGCACAAAATAGAGATAACGGGCACCATATAAGAGTGCATTTGCATTATCGTGATGCAGAGTATAAGATCCATCAATTTGTATACCAGTTCCAAGCTGGCCGTACCCAAAGCTTACATGTTCTAAGGTGGTAACTTTATGGGTAGGTATGCCCAAAAATCCTGATAGGGTTACCGTATTGCGTTTATTAATTTTAAAGTTATGTCCCAAGGTGAATAGCAAATCATCGGTTTGAGTGCCAGAAAAGGTAGTTGAGCCATCTGTTCGTTCTTTTATGTGGGATACAGCAAAATCCGTTCTAAAAAAATTAGCATCAAAATGATAAATAAATGAAGCTAAGCCGCCAGGGAAATTTTGACTGGTATCCGTATGTTTTTTTTGAAATTGATCAAAAAGAAGGCCGATTAATGTGTTATTTTTATCATGTGTTTCATCAGTTATCGGCTGCCGGGTGATTTGTGCAATTCTGAAGTTGTATACTATGGATATGGCAGTAAGAGGTACGTATCCCAGCATGCTAACAAATAATAACCATCTATGCATTGTATATTTCATTGTCATTGTCCTACTATATCCATGTGAATTGTGCGTTACTTTACTCTAATAAGTGAGAGAGTTAAAAATGAAGAATCAAGAAGTAAATAGTACTATGCAAGAGCAAGAACGGACTTTATTTGCATTAGAGCGTACTTTTTCTGCTTGGTTGCGAACAGCGCTTACTGCTATGGCTGGCGGCATTGCGATTTTGAGGTTGATTAGTTTTAAAACTGATATGCATAAAATGATAGCGCATATTGTAGGAGAAACGCTGATTCTTTGGGGAGCCGTAGTGATTGTCTTATCATCAATCGATTATAAAAGAGTGCGCGATAAATTAGCTCTTGCAAAGAATTATAAAGGCTCAGGATTAGGATTTGCTATCATTGTAATACCATTATTGCTCATCTCTTTGTTGCTTGTATGGGTTACCCTACCATAATTTGTGCACCGACAAATCATTGCCTGTTGTTATGTGCTTTTTCTAGCATGGAAATAAAAACTTAGTACAGGTAAAGACTATAATGAAGCAATCAAAGATAGCAATTATTGGCGCTGGTGTGGTGGGTTCAACAACCGCCTATACGTTGATGCTCCGTAACATTGCATCAGATCTGATACTGGTGGATATTCAGGATATAAAGTGCAAAGGTGAAGTGGAAGATCTTTCTGATACGCTCTCATTTTCAACCACATCGAGTGTTACCATGGGCACTTTGCAACAAGCAGGGCAGACAGATATTGTTATTATTACTGCAGGCATAGCGCAAAAGCCAGGCCAATCACGCGTTGATTTACTGCGCACCAATTACAAAGTAGTAACCGATATTATTGCAGGGATGAAGCCACTCAATCCTGATCTTATTATTATTATGGTTACCAACCCAATAGATGTATTAACGTATGGAGCTCAACAGGTATCGGGATTGCCAAAAAACCAAATATTTGGTTCGGGAACTATGCTTGATACTCAGCGTTTGCGGCATATTATTAGTGAAGCAATTAATGTTACTGAGCAATCTATTCATGTATATGTGCTTGGTGAACATGGTGATAGTCAGTTTGTTGCCTGGTCATCAGCTACTATCGCAGGTACGCCGATTCTTACATTTCCAAACTTAACGCGATCAACACTGGAGGCTATGGCTGAGCAAGCAAAGCGCAAAGCGTATGATATTATTGAGTGTAAAGGATCAACTGCCTTTGGTATTGCAAGTTGTGTTGCAGCATATTGTCAGAATATCATCAGTAATGCCAATCGGGTAACGCCCGTTTCCTGTTATATAAAAGAGTTTGATGTGTGCTTGAGTATGCCCGCCGTGTTGGGCGATAAAGGCGTTGAGCAGATAGTGATGCCGCCATTACAAGATCAGGAGCGCAAGCAGTTAGAGCTATCAGCAGCGACGATTAAAAAATATATACAGGAGCTGCAATAAGAATAATCTTCAGTTATACTTAAACTTCTTCTATCCACCATTTTTCCAAAGTTACTCTTATGAATCCATTATTACGTATTATCAATGTTACCAAGCGCTATGGTGATTATGAGGCATTAAAAGGTGTCTCATTAGATCTCTATCCCGGTGAAGTGGTCACTCTGCTTGGCGTTAATGGTGCTGGCAAGACTACCTTATCATCCATTGTTGCTACGTTAAAACCACCAACGAGCGGTGATCTACTATATAACAATCGCTCTATCTATAGCGACATCGTTGGTTATCGCTGCATTATCGGTTTTTGTCCCCAAAAGCCAAATTTGAATAACTATTTAACGTTGCGTGAAAATCTGTTTTTTGCTGGCCGATATTTTGCCGTACCTGATGATGAAATTGCAGTACGTATTGATGATTTGGCCAATCGATTTAAATTTGGTAAGTATCTGGATAAAAGACCAGAAGTACTTTCAGGTGGTTATAAACAACGGTTTACGTTGGCGCGGAGTATTATACATAAACCGCAGTTGATTATTCTTGATGAACCAACAGTAGCACTTGATCCCCATATACGGCATCAACTCTGGGATTATATTAAAGCACTTAAGCAAGAAAATATTTGCGTGTTGTTAACCACGCACTATTTAGATGAGGCTGAAGTACTTTCTGATCGTGTATGTGTCTTGGATCAAGGTGCCGTGCGTCTTATTGATACGCCACATAATTTGATGAGTTCATTTCATAAAGACCGTTTAGAAGACGTCTTTATCCATCTTATGCATGAAGAATAACAAGGAGCTGCTATGCGTGTTAAACCATCGAATTTTTTAGTCTTTAAAGAGCTGTTGTGGACTGATTTACACATTCTCAAAGGTACGGTACTTGATCAGACGATCAACTTAATGATCTGGATTTCAACGATGACATTAGTTAATAGCTATTTGATGCCGTCGTTTGGTTTGTCTGCTGGGTATAGTGTTTTTATTTTAGCTGGATTGTGTGCAAGCGCAGGGCTTTTTGGTGTATTTCCTAACGTAGTTGCCATGATTAGTGATTTTGAAGGTGATCAGATTATTAACTATTATCTTACGCTGCCTATCCCCTCATGGATGATTTTTTTACGCTTAATTTTCTATTATTCCCTTAACTTCGGCATGTTAAGCATTTTAGTGCTTCCCATTGGTCAGCTGCTGATCTGGAACCAATTTAATATCTTAAATGTAGCTTTAGGTAAATTCTTTCTCATTTTTGTGTTAAGTAACTTATTTTATGGCGCCTTTACGCTCTGGGTTGCGAGTCGCGTTAAAAATATGACCAAAATTGGTAACGTATGGATGCGCTTTGTGTATCCAGTCTGGTTTTTAGGTGGGTTTCAATTTTCCTGGGCTGTACTTGCAAGTAAATGGCCTTATTTGGCATGGCTTAGTTTTATTAACCCTATGACCTATATTATGGAAGGCATGCGTGCTGCAGTGCTTGGGCAACAGGATTTTCTTAATTTCTGGCTTTGTATTGGCATGTTGAGCATCTTCATTGTACTCTGTTCATGGCGTGGCATTGTGTTGCTTAAAAAAAGATTGGATTTTGTGTAATGACTAAAAAGGTTTTGACCATTGGTGGCGCGGTGCGCGACCTATTTTTAGAATATGATAATCCATTTACGCTTACTCATGCCGGGCGTAATTATATAGCATTTGAAGAAGGACGAAAGCTTGAAGTTACTAACCTGCTTTCTTATGTAGGGGGTGGTGCGGCAAACGCTGCCGTATCTTTTACACGGCTCAATCATGATACGCAGGCATTTTTTAAAGTGGGAAATGATCCCGATGGCGACTATATTATGCGCATATTGCAGCAGCAGGGAATCAACACGAAGAGTGCCGTAATAAGTAAAACGGTACAAACGGGTATTTCCTGCATAGTTCCAACGCCATCAGGTAATCGTACGGTGCTTGTATATCGAGGAGCAGCTGCAACGTTGCAAGAAGATGAGATCCCTTATACTGCAATAGAAAATTGTGACCAACTTTATGTTACCTCACTGAGCGATGCATCATCATTACAATTGTTACCGATAGTTGTTCACGCACAAAAATACAAAAAATCAGTTGCGGTTAATCCTGGTGGCAGCCAATTACGTTCTGGAGTAGAGGTGTTGCGTAAAGCGTTACCCTCTATAGATATTTTTATTCTCAATACGGTAGAAGCACAGCAATTTATGCGTGGATTTACACAAGCAACATTTAGTGTTTCTGCCTACTGCAATGCAATTGTTGCTCAAGGGCCCCATACGGTGGTTGTAACTGATGGTGCTCATGGCGTATATGTTGCTCATGAAAATACGCTCTATTTTTACCCAAGTTTGCTCGTTAAAGTAGTAAGCTCAGTTGGTGCTGGCGATGCGTTTGGGTCAACGTTTGTTGCATTACGTGTTGATGGTAAATCAATCGAGGATGCGTTGATAGGGGGTATTATTAATGCATCAAGCGTTATTAGCGATGTAGGAAGCCAAACAGGACTTATGACGCTCACAGAAATTGAAAAGCGATTATCAAGTGCTGATCGAACATTGTTGCAGGTACATGCTCTTTGATTTATCTGCTATACAGTACTAATCCCAGAATAATAAAATTCACAAGATATATTGATGTGCAGAGTATGCAGAACGCTTTGATTTTTACATACAAAATATACGCCAAAAAGAGAGAAAATAAACATGCTGCGCTTGCGGCAATAAAGAGCAGGTTAAGCATATTGAATGCAGCAAGAAGTATGATTAATACATAATATGATGTGCCTATAAATGCATTTGAGAAATAAAACATGTTTGCGTATTCGCTCAACATCGGTTTTGTGCAAGAAATGCGATCTGATAGATCACAGGCTGGCTTATACTGTGCGTTAGTTTTAATTTTGCGTTCAACTGAATAGGTATATAGTGAAATACACAGCCCAATTGCTGCAACGATCATAATGAGTGTCATCATAGTATTCCTTACATCATTTTAGATAGTGTTCGATTGCTTCTTTTAACTCATCTTTTGGCATTTCGCCGATGGTGCGACCCACTTCATTACCATTTTTTATAAAGATAAAAGTGGGGAGTGATTCAATATGAAATTGCTCAGTGAATTCGACGTGTTTATCTACATCAAATTCGGCAAAAATATAGTGTGAAAGTTCTTTTTCTAGCTCTTCAAAAAGTGGAGCCATTTTTTTGCAATGCGGACACCACGTAGCAAATGCTTTAATAACAACTGGTTTTTTTGATGCAATAAGATCTTGTGTAAATGGGATAGGCATAGAATCTCCTTGGTATATTAAGCACCTTTAACATTCTTTGCCACCATTGATAGCATAACCCACGTCCAGCCGGTAATGATCATATTAATGCCCACGAGCATGCCCACCGCCCAGAACGAAGATTCAGGCCATTGGTACCAGATGAGAATACCAAGGATGGCAGTTAAAATACCATTTAGTGTAAGCCAGAATTTGTGTGGTACGAGACGTGTCCAGGCCACTACTACTTTTATTACACCAGCCACAACAAAGAATATGGAGAGGAGCAAAGTAAGTGTTATGGCGTTAATAGTAGGATCAGCAATAAGAAACGCACCGCTTACACCATACAGCACACTCAAAAACATATGGAGAAAAAAAGTGCTCCAGCGATTTATTTTCCATGATTTAACCGCTTCAAAAACACCCAAGGTGAGTAACAAAAATCCAAGATAAACCACAGAAACGAGCGTAGCCGTCCAGGTGTAGAATACTGCTAACGTACCTAAAGCGATTAAACTGATGCCAAGTGCTAAATACCATCCCCAATTGTCTTTTAATTGTTTAACAGAAAGAGGATGTACTTCTGCAATAAATAGGGTGTCCATAAAATCTCCTTATTCGTAGAATATTTTTTTACTTCTGCTTTTTTTTAATTCACTTCGTTGTGTTTTTTTCTCCAGACGTGCTTCTTTTGTGTGTTTTGCTATGCGCGTTTTCATTCTTTTTTTAGGAACATGTAATGCCTGTCTGATCTCCTGTGCAAGTTGTTCCAGTGCGTGTTCTCTATTTTGTTGTTGTGAGCGTGATGCACTGTTGTGAATAATAAGCTCGCCATCGTTTGTCAGACGGTTTGCTAATTTT
The DNA here is from genome assembly GCA_044451405.1 of Candidatus Babeliales bacterium. Lineage (GTDB taxonomy): Bacteria > Babelota > Babeliae > Babelales > Vermiphilaceae > JBIOKB01. The sequence continues at coordinate 10,855 of JBIOKB010000017.1, read as the reverse complement.
TGTAGTACGCGCTCTTTTTGTTCATCGGTTAATGCGCGTGTTGTGCGTACATTCCAGCGTACAGTAATGCGTGTGTCGGTTTTATTAACGTGTTGTCCACCGGCACCACCGGATCTACTTGTTGATATATCAAGTTCATGACTTGGGATAACAACATCGTGCCGCACAAATACATCTTTGCTCATTATTTTTTACACCATATTAGGAGTGATTGTTGAGTGCAGCATACTGGTAAGAGATATGAAGTTGCAAGTTTAGATGTTACGTACCAAAAAAATCATGGCAGCGCTGTTGTAGGCGGTCAAATTCATGCGGGTTTGCGGTTAATGAATCTTGGCCACGCAGGAAGGTGACTCCTAAAATGCCGTTATCTTTGGGTGCAAAGTAGATAAGTTCATCGCGCGTGCCCTTTAAATCAGACATAACTACTTTAACATTGATCATATATTGTAATTGAGTGATATCCGGCTGGTTTTTGAGGGTAATCAAGTGCCCTTGAACGGGTACAATACGGGGATCGGCAGTGAGCTTTTTTGCTCCCATGCCGGCACAATTAAAAATGACGGGTTCAGTAACCTCATTAAAATCAGTAATTTCTGCATAGGTTATCACAATATCAAACTTTGAACGCACGTGGTGTAACTCTTCCATAATGAGTGCTGCATTGATAAAAAGGGTGGTATATTCCCGAGCCTCATAGCATTTACCATTGCCAAAATCTATGGTTACTTCCTCAGGAGCCTTCATGAGACCATGATCGATGTAGGGTGCAAAACCAGGATCAATATCAGGGCTGAAATAGCAGGGAAGGAGTTTAGGACCGCGTGTAATAAAGGGATGCTTTCCTTCAAGTATCTGCAGGTATGTTTGATACGATTCCATACCGCGCTCTTGAAATGTAGTACGTTCCTGTGGCGTTGATGATTTGCGTGCGCGGGGAAAGAAGAATCCTGCCGCTTTAGTGGATGGAATATTGTCTGTTTCACGGGCAATGATGCGTACGGTGTGTCCCTTATGTGCCAGCGTAACGGCGGTGGCAAGCCCATAGCAGCCGGCGCCAATAACAGCAATAGGTTTATTTTTTAACGAAGGTTGTTGTTCAAGTGCTTGCTCGTATTTCCTGATCGATTCATTAACACAGCCAAAAAGGAACGTCCATCCCGCGCCACCATGCCCATAATTATGGCAGATAAGTTTATCATTATGCGTCTGGGTAGATACCTGAAAGATCCGCTCGCGGTGTGCCCGAATGCAGGTAATCTTTTCCTTGATATGATCAGTAGAAAGAAGTGGTGGGGTAAGGTGTATTGTACGGTTTTTCATGAAGTCTCTAAGTTTTAAAGGCGTTATAGGCAAGTGTAGCTTGAATTCAGCCTTTTTACACAATTTAATGGCCCCTCTACGCCTTAGGGAATAGCTTTGGTGTGTAATTAGGCTTCGCCGGGCTGGCGCAAGTTAATGGCAAGGGGCGAAAAAATGCTTTTTTGTATTTTATGTCTTGAGATTCATCATGCACTTTGTTAGAGTAGCTCTAAAATATACAATATAAGGAGCATACGATGAAATCTATTTTGCACGCAACGCGCGTGAGCTTGCCAGAAAAAGTTCGCGTTGAAATTATAACATTGTTAAATAAAACATTAGCTGCTACGACCGATCTACAAATGCAATTGAAGCATGCGCATTGGAATGTTAAGGGCATGGAATTTATTGCACTGCACAAATTGTTTGATGAGCTTGCAGAGGAAGTTGAAAATCAGGTAGATGTGGTTGCAGAGCGCATTACCAGCTTGGGTGGTACCGCACTAGGTACGTTGCAAGCAGCAGCTGCAGGTACACAATTGCGCGCATACCCCACTGATGTGTTCGCTGCTCGCGACCATCTTGAGCATCTTACGCACAGCTTTGCTATTCTTGGTGAACATGCGCGTAATGGCATGAAATTCACTGAAGAGCTTGAGGATATGGCAACTAATGACGTCTACATCGATTTAACACGCATGCTTGATAAAAATCTCTGGTTCTTGGAAGCGCACCTACAGAAATAATTCTCAAATCTAGGAAATGCGCGTCTAGCAGCGCATTTCCTACCCCCTTTTGACTATCAAATCTACCCCTTTATACTGATATCATAAATTAATGGGGGATTTCATGCATATCAGATCACTTATTCTTCTTCTTGCACTGACTGGTGCAGGAGCCACTGTATATAGTAACGATGATAGTACACTCGCGCCCGAGTACATGGGCCCAGCTGAATGGATTGGCAAGGGTGTTGGCCGCATAGTTGATGCTACTGCCTATCAGACATGGAGCTGGGTTACTGATCCTCGCTATGATGGGCTTACTAAATTGCGCCGTTTTGGTGCACTTGGTTGTCTTATCTGCGCTACAGGGTGTTTTGCTTCAGCTGCATGGGGACTATGGAGAAATAGGGTTCGTAAAGATAAAGCACTCTGGAAGGGAGCAGGATTTGCTACCCTCGGCTTTTTACTCACGCTGCGCCCGGAGCCGGTATATGTGCCCTGCGGCTAGTGTGGCAATGGTTCGATCTAGAGCTCTTATAAGGGGACCATTTGACGGTCAATTTTAATAGGGTAATCTGGATATATAACTGAAGAAAAATGTAGGTTGAAGATCTTTGACATGGATAGGGGAAATGGAGGCTTATATCACAGTGTAAATGACTGGGGTATTCTTACTATTCATCGATAATCTACACCTATATTTATATTCAAAATGGAGTTTTATTAACCATAGTGAGTTTTACTCACTAATTTAATGGAGGATGCTCATGAAGAGTATACTTAAACAAGTCTTAACAGTAGTGTTATTGTTAAGCGTTCCAGCGGTATTTGCTGAAGATGTTTCACGCTTTGCTCGTGTAAAAAACGCGGCATCACAAGCTGCTACATCAGTAAAAACAGCTGCTGTAAATGCTAAAAATGCTGCAAAAGCACAAGTTTTTAAGCATTTATGGAAGAAAGACAGCAGATTATCAGTTAACGTTGCACGTACTGGTGTGGTAGCAGCAGTAGTAGTTGGTGCCGGTGTACTTACGTACAAAGGTATTCAAATGCTTCGTAACTATCTTCGTACGCCTGCAGCAACAGTTGAAGCGAATGCTAAAAAAGACGGCATGTTTACCAGATTTAGAAACTGGATGACTGCTAAATCAGCAACTTCAGCAGCAGTAGCTCCAACAGCTGCAACAGCTAAAACTGCTGAGCAAATCAAAGCTGAGCAAGAGCAAATCGAAAAAGATGCGCGTCATGCTTTAGAACAACTTCAAGCAAAAGAAGCTGCAGCACAACAAAGACAAACTGCAGAAGCTGCAAGAGTTAAAGCTGCTAAGAAAGCTGAATTAACAGCTCAATTAAATGGTTTGAGAAACACTCAAGTTGTGTCACGAAACGAAAAACGCATCATGGCAGGACATATTGCAAATGTTGAAGCTCAAATAACAGCATTACAGTAACATCATCTGATTGCAAACATCATCTTGATATAAAGCAGGGACGCAGAAATGCGTCCCTGTCTTACTTTGTGCTAAATATCTGTGTGCAGATACGTAGTTAATTTCTTGAGCAACTCGACTGGATCAGGATTATTAAAAATCGCAGAGCCCATAGCAAGATCATCTACACCGCGATCAACAACATCTTTGATATTCTCCGCATTAATACCACCATCCATACCAATGCGAAAGATAAGCTTGTGCATAGCGCGATAGCTTACCAACGGATCAAGCTTGCTTAATATATCATGTATAAATGGCTGCCCAGAAAAGCCAGGGTTAACTGACATGATAAGAACTTGATGTAGCTTATCCAAAAAAGGAAAAACTTCCGTAACGGGCGTTTTTGGATTTATTGCAATGCTCGGCAAATATTTTTTTCTTTTATAAAATTTATCAAATTTAAAATTCCTGCATCAGATTCTACGTGAAAAGATACAATGCTGCCAGGTTGTAGCATGAGGCTCTCAATCATTGCTTTGGGATTTTGTACCATAAGATGAACCCAGACGGGCTTGGGTGTTTTGGCGGCAATAGCATTTATGCTGTGAATATCCATGCTTACGTTGGGGACAAAGCGACCATCCATGACATCAAGATGAAATCCATGGCAGTAGGGAATAAGGCGATCGAGTATTTGATTAAGCTGTGATGGATTGGTAGCAATTAATGAGGGATATATAGCAGGCATACAAGTTCCTTATATTTTTAACGTTATAGAGTACGACTTTCTTGTTATACTACCTAAAATAATTACATTAATTATAGGGATGATAGGGAAAAACAATGGCTTATGTAAAAAAAGTTGCCATGGTAATAGTCATGGTACCAGACGTAGAACAAGCAGTAGCCTTTTATGCATTATTCGGTCTACAGTTACGCTTTCATCTTAAAAATGCCTGGGCTGAATTTAGCATTGGCGAGGTAAAGTTGGGTATTTGCCCAATAAATTCTCCTGTGCCTGAAACTCGTACCGGGATAGTGCTTGAAGTTGAGGATCTGCTCGCCGTATATGAGGAATTAAAAGATACCGTTATCTTCTTGGGAGAGCCTAAAAAAGCCCTCCATGGCATTATGGTGAGCTTTAGGGATCCAGGTGGGAATATTTTAGATTTATATCAGCCAACCCCTGAAAAAATTGGGCAGTTGTTAGAAGAGGTAGAGGAGCAGTAAAGGTCGTTTTTTAGTAATGTTTTTGTCTAAGTATTATAGATAAATATAAGAAAATATGAGTCTGTTATTATCAAGAAAAATTAGTTGAATTTTTTAGACTTTGTTGTATATTTCTTAATAATGAATGAATTTGTATAATTTAATAAAGTAATTGCAAGGAGAAGCTGTGTTTGAAAAGTTTCGTCCATTAGGAAGTCGGGTGCTCATCAAGCGCATCGAATATCAAGAAAATCCAGAAAATAGTCTCATCATTGTTCCTGATACTGCTAAAGAAAAGGCGCAAACTGGTCAGGTGATTAGCATAGGTGCGGGAACGTTAGATAAATCAGGAAATCTTATTCCGGTACAGGTTAACGTCGGTGATATTGTCTATGTAGGCAAATATTCCGGTACAGACATGGGTGTAAATGATTATGTTATTGTTCATGCCGATGATATTTTAGGCGTTGTTGAAAAAAATTAATGAATCAGGAGTGATATATGGCATCAAAAAAAATAGTATTTGGTACCGATGCGCGTGAAAAAATTCGCCGTGGTGTTGATATCCTTGCCGATGCGGTAAAAGTTACCCTCGGGCCCAAAGGACGTAACGTATTATTTGAACGCTCTTTTGGCGCACCGATCATCACCAAAGATGGTGTTACGGTTGCAAAAGAAATTGAAATTGAAGATAAATTAGAAAATATGGGTGCACAAGCAGTGCGTGAAGTTGCAAGCAAAACAAATGATGTTGCTGGTGATGGTACTACAACTGCAACGGTACTTGCGCAAGCAATTTTCCGTGAAGGAAATAAATATGTTGCAGCAGGTGCTAATCCTATCGAATTAAAACGCGGTATTGATAAAGCAGTAACTGCAATTGTGCAAGAAATCAAAAACAGTTCAAAATCTATCAGCAGCAAAAAAGAGATCGAACAAATTGCAACTATCTCTGCTAACTCTGATACCGTAATTGGGCAACAAATTGCTGAAGCTATGGAACGTGTAGGACGCGATGGCGTTATTACCGTTGAAGAAGCTAAAGGTATGCAAGACGAGCTTGACGTTGTTGAAGGTATGCAATTTGACCGTGGTTACTTATCTCCTTACTTTGTAACCAACGCAGAAAAGATGGAAGCGCATCTTGATATGCCGATGATTCTCATCTTTGAAAAGAAGATTAGTAGCATGAAGAGTTTGTTGCCAATTCTTGAAAAAGTAGCAAAATCTGGTCGTCCATTGTTAATCATTGCAGAAGACGTTGAAGGTGAAGCGCTTGCAACGTTAGTGGTTAATAAATTACGCGGTACTATTAATGTAGCAGCAGTTAAAGCTCCTGGATTTGGTGATCGCCGTAAAGCAATGTTAGAAGATATTGCGGTATTAACCGGCGGCAAATTGGTATCAGAAGATATCGGTTTAAAACTTGAAAATATTGGGCTCCATGACCTTGGCGTGGCAAAGCGTGTAGTGCTTACCAAAGATGATTGTACGATCATTGAAGGAGAAGGAGGCCAAGAAGCGGTTAATGGTCGTGTGATGCAAATCAAAGCGCAGATTGAAAACAGCACCTCTGATTACGATAAAGAAAAGCTTCAAGAGCGCCTTGCTAAATTAGCAGGTGGTGTAGCAGTCATTAAAGTTGGCGCTGCAACTGAAACTGAAATGAAAGAGAAGAAAGATCGTATTGAAGATGCATTAAGTGCTACCCGAGCAGCGGTTGAAGAAGGAATTGTTGCTGGTGGTGGAGTGGCATTAATCAGAGCCCAAAAAGCGATTGCAGATTTAAAGCTTGAGGGTGACGAGCAGTTTGGGGTGCAAATTGTGCGTCGTGTGCTTGAAGAGCCATTGCGTATTATTGCCTCAAATGCCGGCGCTGATGCCTCAGTAGTTGTAAATTATGTCAAAACTCAATCAGGAAACATGGGCTTTGATGCTAAAAATGGGGTCTATGTTGATATGATAGCTGAAGGTATCATTGACCCAGCTAAGGTTACCCGTTCTGCATTACAATATGCAGCGTCAATAGCGGGGCTTTTATTAACCACTGAAGCTACCATTTGTGAAATCCCAGAAGAAAAGAAAGCTACTGCTGGCCATGGCGGTTGTGGTACTGGTGGTGGAATGGGTATGGGAAATATGGGTTTTTAAACAGGCATGGCGCCAGCCCGGCGTAGCTTGCCGAGCTTGAAAGCCCGGACAAGCGAAGACGGGGAGGTATGGGTTTTTAAAGCATTTAGCTCTTAATAAGTAATAAAAAGGCCGGTTTCTACAAAAGAAATCGGCCTTTTTGATTGTTGGTCTATTTTCAAAAAAGTCCCTAGTTTGCAGCATTTTTGCGCACATCGTTAATTGAATTTTTCCCTTTTTAATGCATGTTATTGATTTTTTATAAACTTTTCTATTAGAATAAAAGTGTATTGAAATGGTGTGTATAATTTTATCCAAATAACTAGTGCTAAGTGCACAAGGAGAGTAGTATGAAGATGTTTAACGTATATGCAGCTGCGCTTGCATTACTTGTGGTAAGTAATGGGGTTAAAGCAGGTGATCATATGATGGGAATGCAAAATGGTGCATTACCGTCTTTCGGGCTCAAAAATGATACTAAACAAAATCTTTTTGTTTATATTATGACTAATGATGATCGTCAAGCGCTTGGAATGTCTTTGGCGCCAAATGATGTATTGCCATTTACACAAGAACAATGGAATAACATTAAAGATGTACGCGTTAGATTAAGTGTTGATAAGAGAGCTAAGGGGCATTTAATTACCCACTGTTCTACTGGTGATGCTGAAAATCCAATGGCGCTTTCAGATCTTAGAGGTAACACCCGTTGGAATTATTTAAGCTTAACTAAACCTACCAAAGGTGGGCACTATACTCTTCAAGCTATAGACCGCGCAAACATTGCTGCTCCATACCAAGTTAAGGGTACTGACTATACAGCATGTGTAACCTGCTCTAAGTAAGTTCTTATACTCAGATTTTAACCTAAGGCTCGTGAATTTCACGGGCCTTAGTTATTTACTACATATTCCTAGTGTTGTTCATCGTGTGTTATTCTCTAACGTTTTATAATATTGACTCAATATATCTATTTGCATTAATCTCAGTAATGAGAAGATACGCTTAATAGTGTGGTGAGGAATAACGTAATGAATGACGTATTAAAAGCATTTCTTATCTTGACTGTAGTTGGTTCTATTCTTGCAGTAACGCTCTACATATTTCATGTAGTGCGGCAAGAGTACCATGAAGCGAAAACTGAATATATAGAAGCACAAAAAGAAAAGGCAGCTGCCGGGATGGCACAAGAAGTAATAGGCGGATTTGTTCAGCAAAAAATATAAAAAATGGGGGCAGATATGATGAATCAGTATTTAAAAGCATTTCTTACGATACTCGTTGTCGGAGCTATTCTTGCTACATTACTCTACATATTTCATGTAGTGCGCCAAGAATTCCGTGAGACCAAAAAAGAATATATCCGTGGGGAGAAGGTAAAGGCTGTAGGCGGCATGTTAAATCCTGCTGGCGGGTTATTTAATCGCCAATAAAAATATTAAAATGGATCGGGCCCTACTTCGCAAGCTACGACGAAGTCCTCCGAAGCTTAACACTTCCTGAGGTATTACTTCGATAGCAAGAGCGAAGGATGGAAGGGCTTCGAATAGTAGAATTTCTAGTTGAATCGCGGAGGTTATATGAATAATCGTTTAGGGCATGTTATTACCGCCTGCGGGTTTACCCTAGGGGTTTTACTCTATGGGGCGACCATTTTTATGCATGAAAGCCCCGCACAAATCGAATACAAACAAAAAGAACAGATGGCGGCACTCTCATCCCAGGTAGATACCCATCAATCATTACAACGGCGTATTGCGTTGCAGCGGAAAATGATTATTAATTATTCTCAGGAAATTAGGGAACTCACCAAATTAGGACTTGAAGCTAGTAGCCCCGAGGTGCGTTTTGCCCAGGAGAAGCTATCCCATGCCCAGGATGCCATGAATCGATGCTATTATGAGCTTGAGGCATGTGGGATAGGCAACTAGCTATGTGTTATTGTAATTCGCCTTTTATATTGTCATAGTCAGGAGATCCGGGTTTTCCTGAATAATCGGCATAAGGTGTTGATGCGGATCCACCTATGGTTACTTGGCTAATATGATTTTTAAAGTCACTATCTTTTTTAGGGAATCTGAACATGTATTGTTTTTGGTTGATGACGATATTGAATGATGCAAGTATATCGATATCACTTTGTTCACCAGCGCTCACCTTAACGAGGCCTTTTTTACTCCCTACACGAATATCAACAGAAAGATCGTTGATAACAGGTATGGCTAAAGCTAGGTTGGCCATCGCTATATATCCAATACCCAACAAATAAACTAGTTTCTTCATACATTTCTCCTATAAAACTACGCTAAATTCACCTATTTGCAGCATAGGAAAACTAGTGTTTTAAAAGCAATATTAGGGTTATTTTCCCCCTAACCTGACTCCTTCCCTAGACTCTCACTATATATTGACAAATAGAAAATATATACGCTACCATGGTTTTATAATGGTATACATAAAAAGCCTATTTATTAAGGGAAAAACCATGGCTAAAGCTATCGATTGTACGTTAGTATGTTTGCAGTGTTGCGAAGATTGCAAAGATTATTGTGTTGCAGAATGTGAAGGTCGCCTTGAAGAAGGTGAAACAGATTGCGATGCAGTATGCGGCGGATGCTGTGAGTATTGCAAATCAAGTTGCACCAATTCATGCGGCGCATAAATCATCGAAGGGTTTCTGGTTAGCCCGGCGTAGCTAAATACTTCCTGGGGTATTACTTCGATAGTATGAGCGTAGACGGGAGCTTAAAATGACGCGCCAAGCTTCAAGAATGCACCAATAAGGTTTAAGGCGCTATTTTTCATAGGAACATCATAATAGGTTCCTGCCGCACAAAAAATTTCAGCAAGCTTACCTTTGTGCCAAAAGCCTACAGCAATCTGAAATTTGTTGTTAAACGCACTGCGGCCTGCGCCAGAATCAAGATCAAGATCATTAATAGTCAGCGCAACAAATTCTGGATCATTTGGTGCAAGAAATCCGATGTTAGTTTGGCTGGAAGTTCCAATAAAACCAGTAGTTGGATCAAAAGTACCAGCAATGCCATAATTTTGGGGGAAATTGCAGCGCAAGTTCATTTGTTCTGGTCCGCGGCCCCAAATGCCATAACAGAGCTCTAGTTCAGCATGTGCCGTTATAAAACGAAAGCCGCATGAAAAATCAGCAAACGTAAATGGATGTACTTGGGTTTTTAACGTTAATACGTTTGTAGCAGGAATAGTTTCAGTAGAATTCGGTTTTATGAGTGGTAAATAACGGCTATACGGTTTATCAATTAAATCATACGTACGTTTTTGTGTGTTACGTGCATAAAATACTGCATCTAAATCTAAAAATAATACAAGGCCAAAATTAGTAGGATCTTGATTTAAGCGAATCTGAAATCGGGTACCACCACCATAACCAAAATGGCCATCAGTTCCTGCTACTGGACTAAATATATAACTTGGATTTTGTTTATTCCCTGAGGGAAAAACTAAATTGGTATACATAGCAGCAACATTATGCTTACTATTCAAAAAAGTACGGCCGAGACGAATGGTAAGATCAGCAAGTTGTGTTATTGAATTTTTGCCACATATTTTTGCATATAAATAGGTTGGTTGTGAGAACGCTTGTGCAATAGTGTTTGGATACGCAGTGCCATTGCCATTTACATTAAATTCAGAAAGTTGAATATTATTTTCAACATGTACAACGGGGATACTAACGGTAACCCAGCTGCCTTCCATCAGTTCATGATCCCAATAAGCACTTATATCTTGATTAAAATCAATAAAAGCAGCTTCCTGGCGTTGTTGCGGGTTGACGGTAAATGATCCCTGAAATGTTGATGGTAAGCCGATAAATTCAGCACGGATATTGCGCGTATAAAAATCACTGGTTACATCATCGCCAGTTACGAGTAATTGGCTTTTGCCAGGAAATAGAAAATATTGGGAAATTCCTTCCATGTGCACGGATTGCTGATACGCTCCCGTTACTTGTGCTACCGCTTTAAGTTTACCACTCTTATAATCGATAAAACGATGGGTTGTTGCATTAGTAGTTGAGAC
>JBIOKB010000016.1:0-24116 GCA_044451405.1 Candidatus Babeliales bacterium | reverse complement strand
TTCAGGATGCGCTTGGGTTGCCACAAAAAATGGATGATCCGGAAGTTCCAAAAATTCCATAAGCCGCGTGCCATCTTCCCGTTCATGATAGCCAGAAAATACCAAGCCATGCTGTTGAAGAACATCAACATAGATCGGATTCACTTCATAGCGATGGCGATGCCGTTCAGAAACACTATTATGCGCATCTAAACGCCCTGCTTGCTTATATAATGCATACATACGGCTTGCATCATCTAAAATTGCTTTATACGCACCAAGACGCATGGTGCCGCCATACGCACTTTGTTCAAGCAACGCTTTTTGCAGCGGCAACACATCAATAATTGGATGGGGAGTGTGCGGATCAACTTCAGTGGTATGCGCAGTATGCATGCCACATACATTGCGGGCAAATTCAACTACTGCTAACTGAAATCCGTAACACAAGCCTATATACGGAATACCATGCGTACGTACATATTCTATTGCGTGTATTTTCCCTTCAACGCCTGAGGTGCCAAAACCGCCGGGTACGATGATACCGTCAAATTCATCGAGGAACGTTAAATCTGCGTTGGAATCTTCTAATTTTTTTGCATTAATCCACGAAATAGTAATACCCGTATCTAATGAAGCGCCTGCATGAATTAATGATTGATAAATACTAATATAGCTGTCAGTCAGTGAATAATCACCCGTATCAAAATATTTACCAACAATACCTATTTTAATGTTTTTACTTGGGTGCTTAATCGTATGCACCAGCTGCTTCCATGGTGCCCACTGTGGTTCTTGGCGAGAAACAAGTCCTAATTTTTTTAATAATTTTGCACCCATCTGTTCTTGTTCAAGGATGAGAGGCATCTCGTAAATTGAGCTAATGTCTGGTGCTGAAATAATATGATCTGAGGGGATGTTTGCAAATAATTCTATTTTCTTTTTACGCACTTCATCAACCACCCCTTCTGAACGGCAAATAATAAAATCTGCCCAAATACCCTCTTCATTGAGCATTTTAATTGCCTGTTGTGCAGGCTTTGTTTTCATTTCTTGGATATGACCAGGTACGGGAAGATACGTGACTAACACGTAGGCAACATTATCTGAACCAAGTTCACGTTCTAATGCATTAATCGCAAATAAGAATGGTTTATTTTCATAATCACCAACGGTGCCACCAACTTCAATAATTGCCACTTCATAACCAGCTGTAGCAATTTTAATACGGCGAATGATCTCATCAGGAATGTGCGGAATAAATTGTACCGTCTCTCCTAAATACTCGCCACGACGTTCTTTTTCAATAACCGTTTTATAAATCTGACCAGAGGTAATATTATGGGTGCCTAAAATATCGGTTCCCAAAAAGCGCTCGTACGTTCCTAAATCTTGATCAATTTCTTTGCCATCTTCAGTAACCCAGACTTCACCATGTTCTGTTGGTTTCATCGTACCAGCATCACAATTCATATAGGGATCTATTTTAATAAAGGTTACGTTAAATCCATATTCTTTGAATGTTCTACCAAGAGAAGCGGCAGCAACTCCTTTGCCAACGCCTGACATTACACCGCCAACGATAACAATGAGTTTTAATTGTGCTGCCATTACATCAACCCTCGAGTTGCATTGGTACTTACTTTCAACGAAGAGATTTTCATCATAGCGAAAATTATATAGCTGGTCTACAACACAAGACTTACAATCATCGCTGATAACAGATTTGCAAGCGTTGCTGCAATTAAAGCACGTGGACCTAATTCGGTGAGCCAATGTCGTTTTTCTGGAACGAGCGCTCCTATACCGCCAATTTGTATGCCAATACTTGAGAAATTTGAAAAGCCACACAATACATAGGTCATAATCGCCACCGTGCGCGGTGACAAATCCAACGCAAGCATTTTTTTGTATGCAATAAGTTCATTCAGCACAACTTTCATGCCAAGCAATTGACCAGTTGCTCCTATTTCCGCTCCTTGAAATCCAAGTAAAAAACTAAATGGCCAAAAAATAACACCAAACACCGCATCAAGCGTATAGGCAGGAATGTGACAAGAACTACCTGCCAGTGCTAGTAATGCATTTGCACTATCAATACCATACGCAAAACCATACTGTATCAATGCAAGCAATGAAAGAAATACAATTAACATAGCACCAACATTCACCGCGAGCTGTAATCCATCACTCGTACCACGCGCTATGGCATCAAGTACATTCGTGCTTCGTTTTTCAAAGGTAACGCTCACATGTCCTTGTAGTGCAGCTTTGTCAATTTCTGGAATCATAATTTTTGCTAACAAAATTGCTCCAGGAATTGCCATAATGCTTGAAGCAAGCAAATGTTCTGCGGGAACTCCCATTGCTGCATACACCACTAAAATTGATCCGCTAATAGTTGCCATGCCACTTACCATGACCACAAATAATTCTGATCGCGTCATACCATGAAGATAGTTGCGTATTAATAACGGAGATTCAGTTTGCCCTAAAAAACTATTGGCAATAGCACACAGCGTTTCTGCACCAGACGTATCTAATAACGGACGTAGGAGCATATTAACTCCAGTAACAAGACGTTGGATAATGCCCCAGTGAAATAAGAGCGCAGTTAATGCACCAAAAAATACCATCACCGGTAACACTTTAAACGCAAATATAAATCCCCACGCTCCCTGTGCGTTGCCCAAATTACCAAACACAAAATTGATTCCCTCATCAGCACACCGATATACCGCCGTTACACCGCGTGCAAGGGCAGCAACACAGCGAATCCCTATTGTTGTTTTAAGCATTATGAGAGCAATACCAATTTGCAAGAGTAACGCTTTTATAACGAGCTTCCAATCAATTACTGAACGTTTATGGGACAAAATAACCGCGATACCAAGCAGTACGCCTATGCCAACAATATTAAGATAACGATTATATTCAAGAAGGTAGGAAATAAGAACCATAACAATCCCTTAGAAATAAAAAACGGACCATGTGTATAATGATCCGTTAGTATACTCAGAAATATATTTTGTATCTAAGATGAGATAAGCACGGGTTGTTTTCGACGCTCTTCGTACTCTTTTTTGCGTAGTGCTTGAATAATATCATCCAAGTCGCCCTGCATTACCATATCCAATTTTTGCAAAGTTAGATCAACTTGGTGATCTGTAATGCGATTTTGAGGGAAATTGTAGGTGCGCACCTTTTCTGCTCGCATGCCAGTGCCCACCATTTCTTTACGTTGCTGGCTTAACTCAGCTTGCTGTTTTTCAACCTGAGCAGCAAGGATACGCGCTTTAAGCATTTTCATCGCTTTTTCTTTATTTTTATGCTGAGAGCGCTCTTCTTGGCAGGCTACAGCAACCCCGGTAGGAATGTGGGTAACGCGCACGGCAGAATCGGTTGTATTTACATGCTGACCACCCGCACCACTGGAACGGTAGACATCAATACGTAAATCGGCTGGGTTAATCGTTACATCGACTTCTTCGGCTTCAGGGAGCACTGCTACGGTAGCGGTAGACGTATGAATACGCCCTTGTGTTTCTGTTTGGGGAACCCGCTGTACACGATGCACTCCTGATTCAAACTTAAGCTGTCCGTATACCCCTTTACCTTTGATGTGGAGTATCACTTCACGCAAGCCTCCCAGATCGGTACTGCTTGAACTTTCAACCGATACTTTCCAATGGCGCTTCAAGGCATAGTTGGTATACATTTTAAGCAAGTCACCAGCAAAAAGAGCCGCTTCCTGACCACCAGCACCAGCCCGTATTTCAAGATATATGTTACGGTCATCTATTTCATTAGGGGGAAACATCAGCTCTTCAAGCTCGTTGGATGCCTGCTTATGACGCTCATTAAGATCAACAAGTTCCTGGGTATAAAGATCAGCCATTTCAGAATCTTTATTACCAAACGCCTGCTCTTGAACCTCTTTGATCTCACGGTCAAACGCTTGTACCTGGGTGTATTTATCAAACAACGCAGTAAGATGGGATAATTCTTTTTGATATGATGAACGCTGAGCGTTATCAATAACGGGATTCATTAATGCCTGCATCAGCTCGTCGCGACGCAGCTTAATGGTATCCCATACCGTTTGATTCGCCAATGGTTAGCTCTTTTTATTGTATTTTTTTGTGAACTTTTCAATTCTACCCGCACTATCAACAAACTTTTGGGTGTTGGTATAGAAAGGATGGCAATTAGAACAGAGGGTAACATCAAGCTCAGTCAACGTTGAACGGGTGTTAAAGGAATTGCCACACGCGCATCGTGCGGTAATGTCATGTTCTTGGGGGTGAATACCTGTTTTCATAGAGAATCCTTATTCAAATAATCTGGGGTACTGGGGGTACCCCACGTCTTTATTATTACTTAGTATCCTAATAGTACTTTAAAATAACCTTTTGTAAAGCGACCCTAGCCCTACAGAAGGCCTCTCTAAAGGGGGCTTAAGTCCCTGAGGTGCTTAAAACAACTTAAGCACTCCTTACTCAACTAGTGACTTTTCATAATCTTATAGTGTATAGCTATGTATAGTTATTATTATATGTTCAAAAAAGGAGAAAGTATGAATTTGAAAATCACCTTATTATTAACAACATGCATGGCAATTTCTTGTGCACACGTTATAGCAGAAGAACCCTCTGATGATACGACCACCGAAGAAACAACACGAAGAAAAAAATGTTTAAAAGCACGTAATCTTAAAATTTGCAATAATGCCTTCATTGGAGGTACTTTAACTGCTGGTAGCTTTGCACTTTCACCTGCAGCAGCTGTTGGCACTGTTGGCGTTCCAGGTCTTGGCGGCGATTTGGCTTACGGAGCAGTTGGAAATACAGGAGCTCAAACGGTTGCAAATGGCGCAGCACTTACTTTCAATCTTCTCACTACAGTACCTGGTGCAGGAGTTCTACAAACTTCATCTGGAATTACTGTAGAAAGCGCAGGAATTTATAAAGTTGTGGCACTTATCGCAGGTGAGGCTACTGGTGCAGGTCAAACATTTGTTTTCCAGTTACAAAATGACGGCGTAGCTATTCCTAACGCTACAATTGCGAGCAACACATCAGGTTCAGCTGGAGTTTTGAACGTCTTAGGCTTTGGCATTATATCATTGCCAGCTAATTCCTCTCTTACTCTTGTTAATGTTAGCGGAAGCAGCGTTCCGTTATTTGCTAGCGGATCAGCAGCTAATGCAGTATTCACTGTCGAACGCATAGCGTGATTTTTACCAAGAGTCAAGAACTGTAACTCGATAGCCTCTATGTTTAATGTAACTCATATACATACTTTTTTATCACATGTTGCTTTACAAGAATTAGCATTATTTATTGGTGTATTAATTGCTCTTGCAATTGCTACCTCACTAATAAGAGCATTGGTCTTTATCATTACCAAAGCGTTTCCAACAAGACGAATGACTCTGCTAAGTTGGATGCCATTTATTAATTTCACTATTTACTTTATCGGTTTTTTTAGTGCAGCATACCTCATTTTTCAACCAACGGAAAAAGTATACCTGGGCTTTATAGCCAGCGCGTTGATAGCCTTTGGATTTGCCGCAAAAGATATCCTGCAATCACTTATTGCAGGCATTGTTGTATTAGTTGATAAGCCCTTTCAAGTCGGCGATCGCGTTACTTTTCAAGATGCATATGGTGAAATTGTAAGCATAGGCTTACGATCAGTAAAATTACTCACGCTTGATGAAAGTATCGTAACCATTCCTAACCATCGCTTTATGAATGATGTAGTAAGTTCTAGCAGTGCTGGGCAATTAGGTATGATGGTAACCATTGATATGCACGTTGCCCCAACGTCAGATTTAGTACAGGTAAAAAATATTCTTGAAAAAACAGCCTCCCAGAGCAAGTATGTACACGCACAAAAATCCATTGTTGTAGTTGCTCGTGAAATTTTAGGTATTACTGGCGTTGTCTCAATTGCCATGCGAACAAAATGCATTATCAAAGATGCCCGCACTGAAAAAGCATTTCAGACGCAATTTATCATGGATGTTAATAAAGAATTAAAGAATCAAGGCATTAGAGCATAAAATTGATAAATCAATTGGGCCGTTTAGCAGCCAAGAGGTTAAGGGAGCTTGTGTACCGGAGAAGAGGTAATAGCCTGTATTTGCTACTCAGCTCACTTTAATCGCTTTAATTGTTTTATCATCAATTAAAGTAACGTTATTTTCTCCAAAAATCTTCTTTATTTCTGCAACGTAATATGTGGCATCTCGATTACTCTGATAGCGCCCTTTTTCTTTGAGTTCTACTCCAGATCTATCACCTGGCCACACTTTAAAAAAAGCAGAACCATTTTCTTTAAGAACGTCGTAACATAATTGTATATGCACTAATCGTGCATCTTGTATATCGATAACGTTCAATACACTTATAGATGTACAACAATCAAATTTTTTATGACGAGCTAAGTAAAGAACATACTCGTTATGTTCTTTGGTTCTCATAAAGGGATCGTATACAACGTTTTCAATATCGTAGGTATCTTTTACATAGCGAGTTGTATCATCAAATGATCCGCCACCATTATCAAAATTACGCGGACATGAAGGATTAAAAAGTTTTATGATTGAATCAAAAGCGCCAAATCCTTCAGTATCATCAACCACACCAGTCTGCGGATCAACAGAATATCCTCGTACATTTAATACTGACCATGCAGTTTGCCCAGGTATCGGTTTTTCCTGAATCATATCCATTGCCAGAGCAGTAAGACAGATAGGGAACAAAGAGAGTAAGAATATTCTTTTCATAAAAGACTCCATCTAGAATAAATAAGAAATAAAGTATAAAAAATTACCGCGGTGATCTTGAATATGCATGAGAAAAGATACGACGGAACATATCTTCGTAAGCCGTTACTATGGTTGCAAACGCATCATGCATTTCTTGTTTTAATGCTTCTTGGTTTTGCATAGCATGGGTATACGTAGCCGATAACAACTGCGGACTAGATTCTTGAATCTTGACACCACGCGCATGCCAGTACGATCTAATAGTAAGACCGAGGGCAGCGGCCCAGTGTTGCCATATCATAGATTTGCCAAAAGCATTCATAGCTTCTTGTAAATGTTCTTTATGATATTCAGTGCGTGCAGTAATATATGGTCTTAGTTTGTCAAATTCTGGTTCCCATTTTTTAGTCCATGCAGCAAAATCTTGCTCCATGCTTTCTAACTTTGCGCCAAATTCCTCAAGTAACGGCTTAAGCTGCTCTTGGTCTATTTTGATCTGCTGTGGATTGGTTGCATCAAGTTCGCTCATCGTTTGCATAAGTGCCGCAAAACGTGGATCTGACATCATGCTAAAAAGACTTTCAACAAGAGTTGCTTCATGTTTTTTAAACAAATCAATGAATTCTTGCAATGATTGGTCCATAAAGCGCAGTTGATGTCGGTAAAAATCGCAGAGGTGAAAACAGCGATGTAACAGTTTTTCCGTCGGCTTTATAGAGCGCTTAAATGCCTTACTTACCGTACGAATAGTTTTTTTACTTGCTATAAATTTGGCCAATGACTGTACTTGTTTTTGACGTTCTTTGACCGCTTCACTTACTTCTGTTCTCAGAACAGGTGCTGTTGTAGGTTGCGCTTGATTCTTCTCTACTACTTCTTGGACAATTGCTTGTTCAATAGCCTCAGTAATGTGTCTTTTAATGGATATGCCTTGAACGGACATAGTAGAGCAGATAAAAGCTCCCAATACGAGTAGTTGTTTTTTCATACTAATCCTTGTGGTAGTGACGCCTGGGCGTACTTGGTAAATGCTTGGATAATCAGAGCGTCTTGAATGGTGTGAACAGAAAGATCGTGCGCTGCACAACGAGCTGCTTCAAAAACACCCTCCTTTAACACTGCAGCAGTAACCTCAATTTTACGATCTGCTAACAGGGTAATAACTTTTTGTATAAGTTCATTTTTTTTATTTTTATGCGTACGATGCTCGTAAAGCACTTTATCGAGATATAACTCAAGAATAGCTTTTTGTTTTTCCGGTGACGGACAAGGTATCTCTATAATTTTATCAAATCTTCCAGGACGCATAATTGCATCATCAAGCATTTCTGGTCTATTGGTTGCGCCAATAACAATGATGCCTTCATTTTTCTCAAAACCATCCATTTCTGTTAATAGCACGTTTAACCAACCCGAGCGCCACACTGAGTGGATATTAGCTGATCGGTCATGAGCTATGGCATCAATCTCATCGATAAAAATAATAGCCGATTTGAACGTACTTTTGCTCGCTGCTTTACGCGCAGCTTCAAATATGTCGTGAATATTTTTTTCTGTTTCACCATCACTGGGCGTGATAATGTCAGTAAGCTTAACAGCAAAGAATGGAGCTTGCGTTTCTCCAGCTATTGCTTTGGCTAATGCTGTTTTGCCTGTACCAGGCTTGCCTGTAAATAAAAACCCTTTATACAGATCAACACCAAAATCTTTGTAGCGTTGACGTATACGAGGATCCTTTAAATATGTAATGAGTCTCATTACTTCTTCAGGTACTTCACCTGCAATGTTTTTTGCCAGCGTATCAGTTGAATACACAGGCTCAAAGGTTGCAGCATGAAAATCTGTATAAGAAAAAGTAAGTGCGCATACGAGTATGGCTAATTTTGTCACAAAAAAGATTCCATTCATTAAAAATGATTATAAATTTAATAGTAGGCATGTGACCCATTATGTCAATGTATTATTTTGCAGGACTGTTTAAACCTGCGAATAAAAAGCAAAATTAATACATTTAATTCAATTAGAATAATCACAGAGAGCTTCTTGCATTTGTATTACCGTGTACTTCACCAAGGCCGCCAGCTATAGGCGCACCATAGATACCATTATAGGAATTAATGGTATCTATGGTGCGCGGTATCTTCGATGGACTGATTCGTCAAAGATTGTAGAGAATATTAAGAAATATTTTAAACCTAAAATCTCATCATAAATCGTAATATTCCTTTCAATCACCTAGACATAAAATAATGGGCTATTACAATGATTTTTAGTAGCTTTTTTATCCATTATTCTTAGGATTTTTATAATGCCTCAATATGATTCTATTATGAAATACATTATTATATTTGCCTTATCTGCTCCTGCTTTACTGCACCCTCAGCAAACAGAAACTACCCCTGAACTCCAGCAAAAAACAGAACAACTCTCTGCAAACCATTATACCTCACACCTTATTACTGGATTAGCTGCGCACCTGGTATTTCTCACTAGTACGGTTACAGGTATAATAATTGGAGATGCCGTTGCAAAGACGGGTACTGCTGATTGGATATCATATCAAATAGGGCTAACTCCCAAAGAACTCAGATGCACAAATTATAACATTCTTTTTGGTGTACGAGCCATTCCTGCAGCTTTAAGCATGTTAGCCGGACTATACGTCGTGTATAAAACACCCCAATGGACCGATAAATATCTCCTCAAAAAGAAAAAAGAACGTTCTGTAAGACAAAATATATTGGTCTTTTTAAACAGATTCTTACTTCCATGTCCAATTGGAATACTAACAGGCGAATACTTTACCCATTAGAAAATAACCAAAATATTAATAGGAAGCGGCTTAAGATTGGCAGCTAAAGTAAGAACTTTTAGAATAATCGCTGTGAGCTTAAAATCCCCTCATAGCGATTTCTGTTTTGTGCATAAACTACTTTGACTTTCAGCTGCTTTTACAATACAATTTCAACGTTCCCTTGAAATTAACGAACATGAGGGCGGTTAGCTCAGTTGGTAGAGCATCAGTCTTACAAACTGGGGGTCACAGGTTCGAGTCCTGTACCGCCCACCAGTCTTCGCTTATCCGGGCCATTCAGGCTCGGCAAGCTACGCCTGGCTGCGCCAGCCTTTTTAAGGGTTGACATACGTAACTAAAAAGTGAAAACTTCCCTGCATATATATAATATGCGGGTTTTTTTAATCAGATCAGAATTCCTCGGTAGCTCAGCGGTAGAGCACACGACTGTTAATCGTTAGGTCGCAGGTTCGATTCCTGCCCGAGGAGCCATCTAAATTTGGTATGGAGCTGTAGCTCAGTTGGTCAGAGCGTCCGCCTGTCACGCGGAAGGTCGCGAGTTCGAGCCTCGTCAGCTCCGCCAGTTATTTCTGAAGGAAATGACCGGCAAGCCAATCTCTTTATTCGATCCCATCTTCATAATTTACCTTTTTTACTATAGGCTCTGTGCTGTTATTAATATCTATCCCATCCATGAACAAAAATAGTGCGCTTTACGCGCACCAATAGCGGAGGCGCCATGTCATTTTTTAATGTGTTAAAAACCATCTTTTTGTTGCTTATCATGATCAATTTCGCACCGCCACTTATTAAAAATATTAAAAAACAGTATCAAGCCTACCTTGAACCAAAAACACAGGTCGGCGTGCTGCCCATTAAGGGAATGATTGTTGATTCTTCCTATTACGTAAAACAGTTAAACACCTTTTTTAAAGACCCTGAAATCAAGGCAATCTTACTTAAAGTTGAGTGTCCTGGTAGCGCTGCGGCAACTGCTCAGGCAATTCACCATGAAATACACATGCTTAAAAAAGAACATCCTAAACATGTTGAAGTATTGGTAGAAAATGTATGCGCATCAGGCGGCTATTATATTGCAAGCGCTGCTGATCATATTACTGCTCCTGGTACTGCTATCATTGGGAGCATTGGGGCCTACATGCCCTACCTCTTTCAACTGAAAGATTTTATTGAACAATTTAAGATCCATTATGAACCGATAAAAGCTGGCACCTACAAATCAGCGGGCGACCCGTTTGTTCCAATGACACCACAAGAACGGGAACTCCTCCAAGAAATGACTCAAGACATGTACCAACAATTCGTAGAAGATATTGCAAAAACTCGTGGTGTTTCAGTTGCTGATAAAGAGAAATGGGCTGAAGGAAAAGTATTTTCTGCACGCCAAGCACAAAAAATTGGCCTTGTTGATACGTTAGGGTCACTGCATACTGCCACCGCTTCTATTAAAGAAAAAGCACTCATTGAAGGCGATATTGAATGGGTATATGCACCACAACCATATAACTGGACAAACATATTTAAATCAGAAGATGATACACAAGAATCATTAATGTCCCATGTTACCAATGCACTATGTGCGCAGATTGAGACGCGATACAGTAATAAGGTGTATTAAACCTCTATCTTTTAGCCAAGATAAAACAGTAATTAAGGGAAGCAAGATCAAAGAGCGGTTCTAATTCAACATGATAGGTAAGACCATCTTGGGTATATTTTTTGATGGTTCCTAATGCAAAGCCGCGCGGAAACACTAACCCCTGTCCGCTTGAGATAACAAGATCCCCTTCTTGCACCGTATCTAAATGGCTTACGCGATTTAATAGTCCGACACGTTCATCATTGCATCCTTCATAAATGCCACAGGTATTGGTTGCAATGCAGGTGGCTGCAACTTTGCATAACCGATCGGTAATTAATACCACTTTGCTATACTGTGGGTACACTTCCTCCACTTTACCAATAAGGCCATTGCTATAGACTGCGATCATATTCTTTTCAATCCCTTTATTTTCTCCACCATCAACCAGGAAAAAGTGGGATTGATCGGACATATTACGCACAAGCACTGGTACTAGCAGCGCATCTTCGTATTCATACTGCTTTTTGAAGTCCACCAATTCTTTAATCTCATCGGAATAGTAAAGTAATGATTTAAGTTCTATAGTTTGAGCAAGCAATGCATCACGCTCTTTTTGTAGTAACGTAACTTCTTGTTGTAATGTATGTACTGTTTGTTTTTCAGCAAAGAAATTTTTAATTGGCGTAACCACATGCTGTTGTGTTACTAACACCGGATACATAAGATATGCCGATAGCTGCTCTGCTGAATATAAAGATAGCGTAGTACGGGCACCCATGCCGATAAGTAATATCCCCATACTCATGTATAACACTATGCGCCATTTCATGTGATACCTAGCTTATGTAAGATTTAAATATGAGCGATAGGGTACTACGCACCTAGAGATCTTACAAGTATTTATAACCAATTAGAATGCATAGGAAACTTTAACCGTTGGTTTGCCACCCTTGCCCATAGAAAAGGCAAGTGAAATATTTTTTTCTTCTAAGTGGCGAGCAAGCTTATCATCTACCGCCTTGCTCAATGCAAAACCCCAAAATGCACCAAGCGCACCACCGGCAATAACTTGGGATGTATAGTGGCGGTTACAATTAATAAAAGCAGCACCAATAAGTACCGCAAAGGCGCCTAAGGGTACGCCCCATTTTGGACCAAAACGCAATCCATAGGAAAAGGCTGCATAGGACATTAACGCAACGTGTCCTGAGGGAAATCCACCATACGCACGCTGTACGCTACTAAACCGTTCACACCACGGACGTAAAAATCCATGATTAAATTCGGTTCTTTTTATTAAATCTGACGTAAGCATTACCAGGGGAATATCTGTTAAAAATATTTGGCTTGTGTACCGCACATCAATGTCATGGGCTGCAAGCATGCAACTAAAGCCGAGAAATACGGGAAATACAAATCCATACTGAGATAATCCATGTATTACTTGAGGCCATTGATTACGATTTTTATGACACCAGCGCGTATAAAAACAGGATTGCACTGAATTATCAACCATAGAACCGATGGCAAAAAAGGGAAACGTACCTACAAATATCTTAAATGAGTCCCAATCAAACAGATGCTTAATAGAATTACCTGCATCACGCAATACCGTTACTACCGCATGGGCAGGCTTTGTCATCTGATGATTATGATACTGATCATGATTTAAAAACTGTTCTTGTTCTTGAAGAGTACCCAATATGTAGCTGCAACTGAGCATCAGCACAATCAAAAAAACGTGAAATAATCTTTGATGTATGCGTTCCCGTTCCACCATCCCTCCATCTCTGCATGAAGTACCTCTTCAATTCTATTAGTATAATAAGGAGAGGGAGATAGGCGCAAGGGATCTTACTTTGTCAGTCTTCCCTAAACAAGAGGATGGAGCCCGGCGTAGCTTGATTAAACTACAAAGCAATTCCCTAGAGCGAAGAGGGGTGCATAGTATGCCACGGCGTTTCTTGTTCATACGCATGGGCAACACTCAATAGCATCTCTTCTGCTAAATGGGGAGCAACTAATTGGAATCCAATAGGTAATGAATTTGCGGTAAACCCACACGGAATTGAGATTGCTGGAACGCCTATAAGATTTGCTGTGCAGGTGAAATAATCTTGCAGATCCATTTGTAACGGGTCTACATCAAAAGCACCAAACTTAAAGGCAGGAATAGGATGCGTTGGCATTACCAAGAGATCTACATCAGCAAATGCGTGCGTGAATTCTTGGGCCATTAATTGCTGAACTTTTTTTGCATTTATATAAAACTGGGCCGCATGACCAGCAGATAATACGTAATTTCCTACTAAAATGCGCTTTCTTACTTCAGGACCAAAACCATCATGCCGCGTTTGTGCATACATATCACCTAAAGTTTTTGTTTTTGCGCGCAATCCATACCGTACGCCATCAAAACGGGCTAAGTTAGACGCTGCTTCAGCCCGGCTGACAATGAAATAGGTTGCCGCACTATAATCAAGCGTGGGTAAGGTAATACGTTTTACCTGCGCTCCTAATGTGGTAAGAACCTGAATTGCATCTTCTATAGCTTTGACAATTTCTGGATCCATACCGTGTGCATAAAGCGCATTTTCAACAACACCAAGGGTAAGCCCTGCGGGTATTTTGCCCTGTAACGATGCGGTATAATCTTTTTTCTCAACCGGCACACTGGTCATATCATGTGCATCGTGCCCTGCAATAGCAGAAAGTACAATGGCGGTATCTTTAACCGTACGCGTTGCTATGCCAATTTGATCAAGTGAAGAACCATAGGCAACAAGACCATAGCGCGATATAAGTCCATATGTAGGTTTAAAGCCAACAACACCACAAAATGCGGCTGGTTGGCGCACAGATCCCCCTGTTTCAGATCCCAACGCCCAGGGTACAAACCCTGCTGCTACCGCTGCTATTGATCCGCCACTTGAACCACCAGGAACGCGACTGTGATCCCACGGATTAACCGTCTTTTTGTATGCTGAAGTTTCAGTTGAACTTCCCATGGCAAATTCGTCCATGTTAGCGCGTCCGAGCAACAGCGCCCCTTCTTGTTTTAAGCGAGCTATTGCCGTTGCATCATACGTAGATACAAAACCTTTTAATATCTTGGATGCACAGGTTAATGCGCGCCCTTGTTGCGCAATATTGTCTTTTATTATGCCAGGAATACCTGCAAGGATGCCCGTATCACGAGAAGCATTGAGAATAGAGTGCGCATCAAAGGTTTCAAGCGCTGACCCAATACGTTCATCATGCTGTGCAAAACGGTCAAGATAAAATTTAAGAAGCTCGGCAGATGAAATTTCACGCGTGTGTAATTTGTGTTTTAATTCGGAAATGGTAGCAAAGGCGAGTGTGTTCATAGTTTTCTTTGGGAGTTCGCACCCTTCGACAAGCTCAGGGCGAACGGGTTGTTAAGCATTTTCTAAAATTTTTGGTACGACAAAGTAGCGTTCTTCACGTTCTGGGGCTTGCGCTAAAATAGGCTGTGTAGGCGTCGGGATTGCTACATCTTGACGGAAAATGTTGTGCGGGCGCGCTATAGCTTCTGCATTTCCCTTATCTGCAATTTCAATAACCCGTTCTGCATAACTTAATACCTGCTCTAACTGTGCAACAACTGCATCAATTTCCTGTTCATGAAGCGCGATATTTGAAATACGTGCAATTTTAACAACTTCATCGCGTGAAATTTTTGCCATAATAACCTTTAAATTCTCAATGTGATGCTGTCTTCCAATCTTCACTGCGGAACCTGTTTATATACACAATACTCATCAGCGCATTGCCTATATAAAATGAGCCATAAATCAATACTAATTTAAGCGTCGTATCCTCAATAGGTAATTGGGAAAGTATATAAGAAATAGGTAAAAAATAAAACCCGCATACCAGGAGCCGAACCGTCATAACTAGCTTTACATTCCCCGCACCACGCAACGCGCCCGATAACACCAGTTGCAACAGATCAAAAAACACTAATACGCTAATGATGGGAAACACACGGGAAGCAAGGTCAGTAAATTCACAATTTCTATCAAAACACTGCACAATAGAAGAGGTATAACAAATAAACACCGCTAAGATAGCAAACACCATAATGGAAGCTAAAAAAACCACCTTTTTAATATTACTTTTAATGCCTTCCCAATTTTGAATACCAAGATCATTACTGACTAAAAAGGTAATAATTTGTGCGCATGCAATAGCAGGAACTAAGGCAAACCGCTCCATATCTTTAAGTACCGCAAAGGTTGCAACTCCTGCCGTACCTAATGGTTTAATCATGGCGCATAACCAAATGTATGCAAAAGCAAGGGCTGCTTTATCTAAAATAACGGGGAAACTTAAACGTAAAATATCTTTATAAGCAGTTTTTTCTGTAAAAACCGATAATAAGCTAATTTCATACTTCTTATACCGTCGGGTATACAATACATACGCACCAAGCATGAAAACCCATAACCGCATATTGCAGAATTGATGCAATGGCTGATCCTTGAAGCCCCATCGGGGAAAAGCCGAACTCACCAAAAATCAGCGCATAATCAAAAAAGATAAATACGGTAATACCTGCAATAAAGGCAAACATAGGAAATTTAGTATTTTTAACACCGCGTAAAAATCCAACAAAGGCGAGCGAAATAAACATGAGGAAGATACTGATAGCGCGCAACCGTAAAAAGGGAACGCCAATAGCAACCATTTCCTCAGGAACATACAAAGTGTAAATCCAGTGCGCGCCAAAATAGAGCGTTGTAGCAATAAAGAAACCTAATATAAAGGTAACCCAAAATGAATCGCGTAATATTTTACCTGACTGTTTAAATTCACCCATACCACTAAAGCGACCACTTAATATAACGGTGCTGACTGCAAAGCCTTCAGACAGTTTAATAATAAAATGAATGAGATTATTGGTAGCTCCCAACGTTCCGTACGTAGTCGTAGATTTTAAATGGCCAATAAAATAGGCATCAAGTAAAAACGGTAATGAATATAATAAAAATGCGGTAATAAATTCGGGTATAAAATAACGAATAATGCGGTTATAACTCTCCCCATGCGCAACGTCAGTTATGCCGTAAACATAGCTCGCGAGCAATCCCTTTTTCATGGTATTCTCCTTCGACTGAAGTGATGGTAAAGATCCGTTTAGGTATAAAGTAAGTAGACAAAAATGTAAACAAGCGGTTTATACTAGCGCATTTTCTGGCTGTTTAAAGAATAACAATCGCCGATGTTTATTCCCAATATCATAGCGCTCTTCTTTTTCCAAAAATGGCACCTCTTTTGCTCCTAATTCCCACGCACGTGATGCCCAATAAATCAATCGTGCATGTTTATATACACATCCTGGTTTAAATATACGAATGAGTTCATCAGGCCGTAATGAGGCCCGCGCAAGAAACAAAGTAATAGGATATGGTGCTTTGCGTATAAAGGTACGCCAATCTGATGAACATACCTCAATAGTGCGTAATCCAAGCGTTGCAATAACGGTAGTAAGAAAGCGTATCTTTTTGGTATTTACTTCAAGCAATACCATCGGCACCTCTGGATACATAATTTTAAGTGGTATACCGGGAAATCCACCGCCACTACCAACATCACAGATCCAATCGTGTGCTGTTAATGGCATAACATGCGCAAGGTGCAAAGAGTCTTGAAAATGATCTTTAAGTAATACGGGAATATCGGTAATCGTGGTAATGTTCATGGTATCATTCCATGCAAGTAGTAAGAGCACATACTGCTCAAATGCATGGGCTTGCTCAATACTCAATTTTTCTTGCTCAACAAAGTGATGCCACGCTTGGTTTATAGTCGGTCCATATTTTTCAAATGCATCCACTGATGTATCCTATAAATAGTAGCTTTTCCATCCCTCATTTTGGTACTGTCATGATAACATACTACCATTATTATTGTGAGGTTATTCGTATCATGAAGTATATAACATCTAACTCCCGTACATCAGTACTTGTATCAAGCATCATGACATTAACATTCTCTAGTGCTGTACTATGTGATCCCATTATAACGCTCTTTATCCGTCCATATCCAACCATATCATCTGAGTATTCAAAGCAATTAAATACACACTTATCTCATATTGGCACTATTGCACATAATACCTTGCACGGCTTAATTCAACCCTGTATCGGCTCAGGTATTTTTGCAACGTATGCTGGTTTTTTAAATGTTTCTGATTGCAATGGGCAACTTCAATTCCCCCGCAAGCAAGAACATCCACTCCTGCATGTTTTAATAACTGATCGCATTACTCCGATATTAATAAATGGCATGACGGTACATCATTGGGAATTAGATCCTCAAGTACCGGTTAACTTCTATTCCCTTGCATTCAAACAGGATCCTGATACTCATCTGTATTATTGGGAAGTGCAACACGCATCAGTACCAACCGATAACATTATTCCTCTTGACACTATTATCATTTTTGCTGATGCTTATGACATTTATCTTCCTGCGGGTATTACCCTGGCTGATAATACGCCTAATTTTGTGTTGCCACCGTTGTATATTAAAGAACATGTAGATATCACTGCATTAGATATGTATGTTCTTAACGTAAAACATTTTTTTGGTGCGCTTCACTTTTTATTTAAAAAGCAGGATGGAGGATATACAAGCCTACTTGCACCGTAGAAATTAAGGTAGAATACGCAATGAATGTTCTGTTTTGGTTTTTAGTAACAATAATGCCCTCTACACATGCAGGATTTTTTGGAGGTTGTTTGTGTGGTGAAAAAACTGAAATAATACAAATGACCGTTGTACGTGTAGAACCCCGCAAGCAAGTTCAAGCAGTTGCACCTACATCAGTAGCTCATACGCATCCTATAAAAAAAGCAGTACCACTAGGACCAACACACCTCACTGTACCAAATCAACTACGTGTACCCTCAACTACCGCATCAGTTACACCAACAACAGACATCTCTACTTCACACCAACAACGCCCTGTTCGTCCATCACCCCCAACGCCCGCTACTAGTCCTCAAACCGCTTTAGAACGATTTCCCGATCACTTGGGCGATAGATTTCTTACACCACGCATACCACCTCCTTCACCTTTAACCCCAGTGAGTCCGGTCACACCACCATCTGATAGCTCCCCTTCTTCACCAGAATCACCACAATCACCGCTCTTTAGTTTCCCACAGGCACTCTCTATGGATGAACCTGCAACCCCATTGTTTGATGGGGGAAGAATCGAATATCCACCGCATATACGTGAAGAGATGAAAAAAAAACGTTATGAACGAGCAACAGCTCTTGTTCGTACTTTCACTAAAAAGCTACCCGAAATAGAAAACTTAAAATTACTCATAAATACACGTAATATTTGGATACAACTTCTCTGTAATAAGGTATTAAAAGAGGTACCCGATAGCGATCAATTTCCATATACCTACAGAATAAAATATACACCTACCCAAGGTGAATCAAAAATAATACCTTTTACTTTAGACAATGAGCAATATAGAAAACTTGTAAAAGTAGCCGCGGGAGCTCTTAATCGCACGCTGACTGAACAAGAAATTAAGTCTATTCTTAAAATAACAAATCTAAATGAGTATTTACAACGTGACGAATTCATATATCAACTAAGATATAAAATTAATAAATACGATCAGTGGACTATAGATATACACGATGAACGATTACAACAATTTAAAACGTTAATGCCTTCATCGTTAAAATTTCCCCTAACCAAGGAATATAGCGAAGAAATCATTCGTACAATATCAGTAAAACTTCGTGGTTCTCAAGATAAGCCTATAAGCCGCACTTTAGAAAGTGAGGCTGAACGTAGAAAATTAATCAAAGAAACCTATGATTAATTGCTTTATGATCTCATTGCCTTTATAACGCATATTGGTATACTAAAAAGATATAAAAGTTCCCCGTTGGGCAATCTCTTGCCTATCCCTATCAAAGTACCATTATGAATAAAAACCGTATCTCTCACACCTCCATTATCGCATGGCTTTTACCATTTTTATGGGTTAATGATTGGCGTTTACGCTCGCGCATTTTTGTGTCCATGGCCCTTGTTGCAGTCACTATTTGCCTTAATCTTGGCATTCCCATTTTATTTAAAAAAGTAATTAGTACGCTTGCTGAGCCAACCATGCTCCCCAGTTATCTGGCACTTTTACTACTTATTAGTTATGGAATATTATGGACCACGAGCCAAATTACGCTGCAACTGCGCGAATTGGTACTTTTTAGAACTATGGAACGGAGCATTCGATTGCTCAGCCTTCATATTTTTAATCATTTACAACAGCTTTCCTTACGCTTTCATGTCAGCAAACGGACGGGTGCTATTACCATTGCTATTGAAAAGGCGCAACATGCATTTCCAACCATTTACTGGTTTCTTTTTTTATACATTATTCCTACCATGGTTGAAGTATTACTAGCAGTTGCTATTTTGTGGTACTTCTACACCTTCACATATGGTATCGCACTGTTAATGATTCTCATCTTATATTTGGCTTTTAGCATGCTTGGCATGCGCTGGTCCATTCACGCACAACAAACGAGTAATGAAAAAGATATTAAAGCGAATGCCCGCATTGTTGATACCCTCATTAATTTTTCTACCGTTAAATATTTTGCCAATGAACGGTATGAATATCAGCAATGTGATCTGGTACTGCAAGAACGGGAACAAGCAGCAACTAAAAAACATAGCGATACTGGCCTTATTCACCTAGGGCAAGGCATTATCATTGGACTTGGGCTTATGATGTTAACGTGGCTTTCAGGCCGTGCGGTACTTGCGGGCACCATGAACGTTGGCGACTTTATCTTAATTCATGGCTACCTGTTACAATTTGTTACGCCTTTAAGCTATTTTGGTTTATTGTTCCGCGATTTGCGTCAAAGTTTAACAGATATGGAAAACATCATTCACTTAATGCAGGAAAAACCAGAAGTAATTGATGCACCCCATGCCATAACTCTCAATGCCCCTACTGCTGATATCAGTTTTACTAACGTTAAATTTCATTATGAACATCGCCGCGCTATTTTACATGGCATTTCATTTACCGTCCCTGCGGGTAAAACGGTTGCTATTGTAGGCGCATCAGGGTCAGGCAAATCAACTATCGCACGACTATTATTCAGATTTTACGATGTTTCTGATGGTTCTATAGCCATTAATGGCCACGATATTAGAACTATTTCCCAAGATTCACTCCACAAAGCAATTGGCATTGTGCCGCAAGACACGGTACTTTTTAACAATACCCTCTATTATAACATTGCCTATGGACGTCCTGATGCAACGCGGCAAGACGTTGAAACAGTGATTAAACTTGCGCATTTAGAACAGTTTATTAAAGAGTTGCCTGAAGGCTTAGACTCAATGGTAGGCGAACGAGGACTTAAATTATCGGGTGGTGAAAAACAGCGTATTGCTATTGCCCGTGTACTGCTCAAAAAACCAGTCATGTATATTTTTGATGAAGCAACCTCAGCGCTGGATACAAACACTGAACGGGATATTCAACAAAGCCTGGAAGCAATTTCAACACATGCAACCACGCTTATTATTGCGCACCGCTTATCAACGGTGATTTACGCTGATACTATTATTGTGCTTGATAAAGGGAGAATTGTAGAACAAGGCACGCATCAGGAGCTGTTAACTGCTCAAGGGATGTATTTTAAATTGTGGAAGAAGCAGCAAAGTAAGAGTGAAAAATAATATGTGGGATGATAGTAGGTCATGTGGCACAAGGATGGGTTATACCGGCTGTTAAGAGATATCGGGGGAAATAACATTTTCTCGTTATCATTGTACTTTTTTTAGCCTCTTTTATACTGAAATTAACTGGTGTTTAATCCTTTAATTCAGCTAAGGGACTCTTATGAATATCTTTCTTCAAAATCCAAATACCTTACATAAAATAACAGTTCTTTTGGCCTCTGGATTCTTAATAAGCTGCTTCTGGTATTATTATATCGACCTTCCTAACTGGTACGTGCCTTTTGTAGCTGCCATAGCTGGTTCACTATTTTTTATACTCAAAACACGATTCCCATTTATCAGTAAATAAGGACACACTATGAACTACATCAAAAACTCTCTCTTAGCTTTAGCTCTCATCAGTGCACCATTAATTGCCAAAGAATTTATTGCTTGGCTTAAAAAAGCTGGCTGGAGAACATAATCATGAAATCACCAAGTACATTAAAAAAAATAATAAGTTTTCTTATGTGCGGAGTTATAGGGGCTGGTTTTGTGATGATTATAGCTTCTCTTATTGGAATAACAGTGCCTTCAACAGCCTTGCTCGCCGGCATATTTGGTTTACCAATAGTTATCGCAATACAAGAATGGTGCATACCTGCTATTAAAAGATATTGGAGAAAACAATCATGAGACGTCTAATATGTGCTTTCGCATTATTTTCTTTATCATTAAATGCTTCTTGGAAAGAACATCTTGAATCAAAAAAATCGGTTATAAATGAATCAGCATACCGCTTACTCACTGCCCAGCATGAACTTCATGTCAAGAATGACGCACCTAAAATTGTTGATCCTCGTGTAAAAACGATTCCCATTATTGAATCAAATGAGCCATTAGTGGATGTTAACGCATCAAATCATGCACGCATTAGTATGCTGCCAAATCCTACGCATCCATTTGCATCTGCTGATTGCAATTCTGGCTTTACTGCTTCATCTAAAATCAGACGTTCAGTATTTGTAAAACTGCAAGGCCTCGTTAATCAATTGGATACTCTCGCTCCTCATTTTGGCTACCAAGCAGGACAAATACACATCAAAGTATTTGAAGGACTGCGTGATTTAAAAACACAAGAAATGCTTTTTACTAATAAAGCGCACGAGATTCAGCAAGCCAATCCAAGTATGAGCGAAGAAGAAGCGTTTGCTGAAACCTGTAAATGGGTATCCCCGGTTCGTAACAATATTCCCGTACATTCAACGGGTGCCGCTGTTGATATTCGTTTATGGGACATCAAAAACAACCAATTTATTGATATGGGGCCATTTGGGGTAATCTGGGGGAAAAACACCACCGCACCAACTTTCTCTGCTGATTTAACAGAAGAACAAATAAACAATCGCTTATTACTCCTTGCTGCGGCAGCACAGGCAGGCCTTGTTAATTATACCTATGAATGGTGGCATTTTTCGCATGGTGATCGTTATGCAAGCTTTTGGCAAGAAGCTGATGCAAGCAAAAGAAGCGCTATCTATGATGCAGTAAAGAATTCAAAACTTTAAATACGAGGAACAGTTATGAAAAAACTATTCGGCTTATCATTGTTATGCAGCTTAATAATCAGCTGCAGCACTACTCTTGCACTCACTCCTGAAACACGTGCAAAAGGTTTTGTATATCTGCATGAAATCGATCCAACTATTAAAACTTCATTGCGCTACAACAGTAATGAAAACTTTGTTGGCACCGTTGTTGACGGCTATAAAAAAAATGTGGTCATAATGACAAAGCAAGCAGCGCAAGCTTTAAAGAAGGTGCAAGAAGAAGTAAAAAAAGATGGTTACTCTCTTGTTGTATATGACGCGTATCGCCCACAACAAGCAGTTGACCATTTCATGCGCTGGAGCAAAGATGTTAAGGATCAAGCTAAAAAAGATTACTACTACCCACGCATAGATAAAGCACGCGTATTTGAGCTTGGTTATGTTGCAGAACGTTCAGGACATAGCAGAGGCAGCACGGTTGATCTTACACTCATCAAAAATGGCCAATCAGTTCATGACATTAAAACAACACAACGCACGTTACTCGATAACTTCTCTATCACTTATTTAGATGATGGCACCGTAGATATGGGTTCATCATTCGATCTCTTTGATGTTGCTTCCCATTATGAAAATAATCTAATTGCTCAAGAATATAAAGCACGCAGAACTTACCTAAAAAACATCATGGAAAAGCACGGCTTTAAAAATTATTCAGAAGAGTGGTGGCATTTTACCCTCAAAAATGAACCATTTCCTGCAAATCAGGATAGCAGTTACTTTAACTTCCCGGTGGAATGAACGTGAACAAATCAATAGTTACTTCCGCTTCTACACAAGATACAGATTTCATCGATCAGCAAATTGTTGAATTCAACAACAGCAAAGTTCCATTCACTCAAGATCCGGCATTTATCAACTTCAATTACGTCATTAAAGATGAGAATGGCACCATCATTGGCGGCATCATCGCTGCGTCGTACTGCTGGAAAATCCTTTACATTAACGTGTTATGGGTTGATGAACAACATCGCAAGCACGGCTATGGATCGCAGCTACTTGAAAAAGTTGAGCAAGAAGCACAAAAGATCGGCTGCACACTCGCTCATTTAGATACCTTTGATTTTCAGGCAAAAGATTTCTACCTCAAGCATGGATATCAAGTATTTGGTGCACTTGAAAATTGCCCGCCAGGGCATACAAAATATTTTATGAGCAAGAGATTTTAAGGAATAACCTTCTCTATTTTGCCTCCCTTAGGGCATCCTGATACACTAAAAAGAACAATACAATACTATAAAAAGGGGACAAGCCATGTATCTATTAGTAGCATTTATTATAACCTCAGCATGCAGTAATAACTCTTATACAATGACTCGCAAGTTCTCTCGTCCGAAAGAAATAAGTGCCCAACCCGAATCAGCCGAACTACAGTTATTCATGAAATTATGTGACATGGATAAAACAGAGATGTATGGGACTTTTAACATCACGCCAGAATATACATACTCTAAAACGAAACTCGAAAAAGAAATGGAAATAGACTTTGAATGGGCAATGGGCAAACTTCTGGCAGAGATAGAAGAATCTAGTAAAAAGAAGGAAAAAGCTAAAGACACATCTAGTAAAGCCCACGTAGTTGATCTTGAGACTTTCCCATTACTACAATCTGAAGA
>JBIOKB010000015.1:0-24505 GCA_044451405.1 Candidatus Babeliales bacterium | reverse complement strand
TGCATGTTCTCGAATTACTTTTTCATAATCAGGATCTGACCATCCTATATTTAATTTGACAAATTTGTACTCATATTTTGTCATATAAAGTCCTATATTTTGTTATGATTTTTTCATGTTGTAATAGATAGTAACAACACACGCAATTATGGGAACAAACAATATCTGTGTAAATGCCTCTGCGCAATATGCGATATCTTCATGCCCAATGCATCGTATACTTCCAACCACAATAACATCTGTAAGCTGAAACAACCCTAATAACGCAAACCCTGTAACAATACAAAATGGTAAATTATAAATAACCATACGCGCTGAATAAAAGAATGGTTTAATAAGCATGTAGCTTGTAGAATCCAGCTCAAACAAAATAAAAAAAAGATTTAGAAATATAAGACAAATGACAAGAGGTATTGTTATTGCAAAACCAGTCATTATGCCTACTCCGTAAAGATGCGACTCAATTAACATAAATAGACGGCCTACCACAGAAAGAACCATATCTATAAACAGAAATTTCCATGCATACGATAAAAAATACCAGTAGTTTTTAGTTTCAGAAGAAGATCGTGCTGATAAAAAAGCAGTAACAAAAAGAATTAATGATAAAACCCCGAGCTCTATTTGAGGGACTGTCATCCAAGAGGAGCCGTCTAAGATAAAGCTCATTAACCATTTTTGCTTGAAAAAAGGTATTGTTGCTACTCCAACAAGATAGAGCCCCATCACCCACCACCAATATTTAAACCATACAGGATATGTCTGCTTGAGCGATTTTAGAACATCAGATAAAAATACTTTAAAGTTTGACGGTTTAAACAAGGACAACGAGTTCTTCCACGACACTAATAACTGCATCTTTTTCTCCTTAGTGATGACATTAGAATGTAATAATTAACAAAAAGCAGGTAAGACGAACAAGAAAAAGAATGCATTGATCACAAATGATGTTTTAGTATCGGTGACGTATGAGCGCTAGTTTTTCTTTTAATTCATTCCATCTAAAAGTTCGAAGTGTACACTATGTCGACCGCCATACTGCTTGATCCTGCTGGGTGAAAAAGGCCTCAATTCTGCTACAATAAGGTGGTCATCAAAACATCATAACCAGCCAGGTGAAGTCCCCCTATGAAAGCCGTCCTTATCGCCCGTGTTAGTACCGAAGATCAAAAAGAAGCAGGTAATTCCCTACCAGCCCAGGTTGCGCGCGTTGAAAGATACTGCCAAGCAAAACAACTTACTATCATTCAACGTTATAGTTTTGATGAAAGC
Organism: Candidatus Babeliales bacterium; assembly: GCA_044451405.1. GTDB lineage: Bacteria > Babelota > Babeliae > Babelales > Vermiphilaceae > JBIOKB01. The sequence goes on along the minus strand of JBIOKB010000015.1, from coordinate 23,233 downwards.
GCCTATACTGACCAGCGTGATGAATTTGATCGCATTATCGAGTTTATCAAGGAACAAAAAGAGAAAATTGCGGTGTGCTGTGATAAGGTAGACCGGTTATCCCGCAATATGTTTGATAAACGCGTGTCGCTTCTGTATGAGATGGCGCTTAGTGATAAGATCGAGCTTCATTTTGTTTCCGATGGCCAAGTAATCACGAGCCAAATCTCCGCGGTAGAAAAGTTCCAGTTTGGTATGAGTCTTGGGTTAGCAAAATATTACTCAGATGCTATAAGCGATAACGTTAAACGAGCGCTTGAACAAAAAAGACACAAGGGTGAATGGACTGGTAAAGCTCCCTATGGTTACAAGAATATTAAAAACACTCACGGTAAAAATGACATCATCGTCGACGATTATGCTGCCCCCATTGTTAATACCGCATTTGCACTCTATGCTACCGGCGCGTTTTCACTGGAGTTGCTTTGCAAAAAACTGAAAGCTGATTTTGGGCTGAATTGGTCGGTTGGGTATCTTGATTGTGTGTTTAGAAACCCTTTTTACCATGGCATCATGATTTGTAAGGGTAAAATGTATCCACACCGCTACCCTCCCATTATTACCAAGGAGCTCTTTGATCAGGTACAACAAACTAAAGCACGGTTCAATAAAAGACGCTATAAATATGCAGGGCAACCTTATATCTATAGAGGGCTATTGCGCTGCGCAGAGTGTGGGTTATCCATAACGCCTGAAAAACACAAAGGTCATGTCTATTATCACTGTACGCAATTCAACGGTAAGCATGGGGCTAAATGGCTCAGAGAAGAAGAGATAACCAGGCAGTTAGAAGCAGTTTTTAAGCGCCTGTATGTTCCTGAAAGCGTGCTGCAAAAAATAACGGCTACGCTTAACGAGGTTCACCAACATAAAATAGAGTTCCATAACCAACAGTTCGATAAGCTCACTCAAGAACAAAAGAACATAACCAAGATGATCGATAAGCTCTACATGGATAAGCTCAGGGGAACTATTACTGAAGAAGACCATGAGAGGTTTTATAAAATCCTGCGGGAACAAATAGATGACGTTACTGCACGGCTTGCCAAATTGCAGGAAGCAGAAGATAACTACTTCATAACCGCAAAATATGTGCTAGAAATCACGAATCGTGCCTATGATTTATTTGTAAGTTCTGAAGTTGAAGAAAAACGACAGTTAATCAAGCTCGTACTATCGAACCTACGGGTAGAAGGCGAAAACATCGTCTACGAGGCTCAAAAGCCCTTTGATGTGATCCTAAATTGTACGGATGATAAACTATGGTGCGCCCGGCAGGATTCGAACCTGCGGCCTACGGATTCGAAGTCCGTCGCTCTATCCAACTGAGCTACAGGCGCAATAAGATATGGATTATTGTTGTATCAGAAAAAGAGGATTTTAGCCAGAAATACCGCAGTTTTAGATTATTACTTATTTTCTCTTTTTGCTCACAAAAACATCTTGCGGTTCTTTTCCAAGCAATGCAAAAAGGTGTGCCATCGTAGACAAGGTTAAATTAGCTTCCCCACGTTGCATCTTTGCCACTTGGGTTGGGCTTGAATCCAAGCGCCTTACCAGCTCATTAAAGCCTATTTCTTCTTTTTCCATGTATTCTGCCATAGTGTCTGCGATAAGCTTTTGAATTGATCTAAGCATTTTTATCTCTAAGTCAGTTTTACGTTCTATTTCTTGGATTTTTTCTTTACTGAGTCGTTTTTCAATATATTTTTGAAAACTTTTAGTTCTCATATAATTTTCCTCCTAGTTATCTAATCTTTTATACGCAATTTTAATATCCCGATCTTGGCTTTTTTTATCTCCAGCAGCTAACAATATAATTATTGAGTTACCTTTAAAATGATAATAAATTCTGAATCCATATCTTCGTTCCCGTAATTCAAAAAGACCACCGCCAAGGGGTTTACTGTGTGGAAGTTTTAAATTATTGCCAGCTTTTTTAAGCAAATTTATTTCTTCAAAAACTAATTCAAGTTGTTCTTCTGTTAAATCATCAAGCCATTTTTCAACTGGACTCCTACCTGCCTGAGTAGTCCAATACCTGATTTCCCATTGCTTCATAATTGCCTTCTTGAAAAAGATATCGATACTTTACATTATGGTACATTATAAAGTAGTGGTCAAGATAATGCCCCCTCATCCTTCCCTATACCCCACCATTTGCAATCCTCCACCACCTTGTTACCCTAATTACTAGAATGAAATGGTTATAAGTCCTAAATGGAAGGTCTCTCATGATTACCAAACACAAATCACGAATCGCACTCGCCACATGCTTATTGCTTGCGCAAGGCACGCCAATGATACATGCCGGAGTAGGCCCTGAAATGTTCCATCCCATAACAAAGCCATTTGAAGCTATCAGAGATTTTTTTAAACCAAAAAATTTTTTCATCCAAGCTCCTATCGGACTTGGTGGCCTTATTGGCATATATCTGGTAATCGATGCTATAACAGATGTTACTAAAAAAATTGTTTGGAATGACATTCAAGAAAAGCGTAAAAAATCTGTAGAAAACGCACTAAAAAGTGCACAAGATTATGAGCTTAAAAATAAAGTCGGCCAAGAATTTACAGAAAACAATGCTCAAGAGCGAGCTCAAGAATTATTCCCGGGTAATTTTGAACCAACTCCTATAAAGAAACGAGTTATTAAAGCTCTTGGTGGAATAACGTTATGTGGTGTATGTGCTTACTTGGCAAATCGCTTAAAATAAGCCAGGAACTCTTTATTCCCCTCAGTCCCTGTAATAGGTGATTCAATCACCCCTACAAGTTCAAAGCCGTGAGCAATAACCCCTTCTGTAACCCGCTTGATTACATCCTCATGAACCCCAGCAGCTTTTACAATGCCACCTTTGCCGACTTCATGTTTCTGCGCCTCAAATTGGGGCTTGATAAGAATGATAAGCTGTCCGGTATCTTTGAGCAGTGCGCAGACTGCATCCATGAGTTTAAGTACTGAGATAAAAGAAACATCGAGGGTAATCAGATCTACTTTTTCACCCACATCACGCAGATCACGTAAGTTGGTGTGTTCTAAAATCACAACGCGTACATCGGTACGAATTTTCTCATGGGTCTGCCCGTGGCCAACTTCAACACCGTATATTTTACGTGCACCATGTTGCAGTAAACAATCAGTAAAGCCGCCGGTTGAAAGACCCGCATCAAGACAAGTTAAGCCCTGAACATTAATGGTAAAATGTTCGAGGGCTTTTTCTAATTTAAAGCCAGCGCGGCTGACATACTTTGGTTCTTCAACGATAAATTCTATTACCGCATCTTCTGCCATCATGGTCCCCGCTTTGGTAAGCGGGTGCCCATCAAGACGCGCTTTGCCCTGCATAATCCAACTTTGAATCTGTTGACGACTATACTGCGGATACCGCTCAGCAAGTAGAACATCAAGGCGTTTTTTTGCCATAGGTTAGGCCATTACCTGCGCTTTTTTGCACATATCTTTTACTGAGGTTGATAATACAAAATGGTAGTCTTTTGCTAATTTTGGTGCTTCGGTAACCAATTGATTATGCGGTAACGCTACAAACACATTATCAGATGCACGGGACAAGTTATCAGATGCTCGAATAGTTAAGAATTTACCCTCAACTGGCTTTTTAATTGCTGCTCTAAATTCATCTAAAGTTCCTACTTTAAGACCGTTGACTTCATTGATAGTAGATCCAGCTGAAATAGCACGCGATCTATATAACTGAGAGCTCGGGAATATGTGCGTTACAATAAGTACTGGATCTGTTTGATTTTTCATTTCCGCATAACTTGCAAGCCCTGGAACACTCTTTGCAAGACCAATCACGTGATTGAGCGTTAATTGCATCACTACCATGCCACCAAAAATTTCATAATCAATGATCTCATACCCAGGATACACTTTTCTGATCGCAGGAAGCTCTGATTGACTAAAGGCAACAGAAAATTCTTTGCGCTTGCTACGGCGATATATGACTAAATCAAGCTTTTGACCGATGGATAAGCGAGAGACGTAATCTAATAATGAAATCTTATCTTCACTCCACGGAACACTCATTTCACCGTACACATCAAGCGTATGACCATTAATAGAATAGATCATATCGCCACGCTCAACTCCTGCTTTATACAACGTACTATTTTTAACCACTTCAACCACATAGCAGCCACCTGGTTGTGGATTACCAAGAAGTTCGGTTAAGGTTTCTGTTGCATTATTGAACAGTACTCCTAAAAATGGCTTACGAAGTAATTTTACTGAACGCAAATCAGGATAGATGTTCTCAATATCTTTAATCGGGATAATATAACCAACATTTTGTGCGCCAGGAACGTTCATACTATTAATTCCCACTACTTCTCCCTGCGCATTTAATAATGGTCCGCCAGAATTTCCGGGATTAATTGCCGCACTCATTTGAATGAGCGTGCCTTCACGTCCACTAATAACACCACTGGTGCTCTTAAGTGATTGTTGCCCAAGTGGATACCCAAGTGCTAATACTTCATCTGAACGGCGCACTTGATCAGAATCTCCCAATGGTAAGTAAGGCACTGCACCAAGTTCTTTGCGTACTATTTCAAGACTTTCTGGTGTCAAACGCAACAGCGCTACATCACGCTCTGGGCTCACACCAACTACCTCAACATCAAGATCCCGTTTACCAAGTGATGGTATTTGAATCCAGACTACCTTTGCTTGATTAACGACATGGGCATTTGATAATAATTCACCATTTTCGTTAATAAAAAAGGCGCTGCCATACGTAGAATATTGCGTTGGTGTTTTATACGGTTCTAAAAAATCAAATTCAGCTACTTGGGAAAACACTTGCACTACCGTATCTTTTACCCGCTCTTGGATAGGACGCCAGATTTCACTTTTTGATACGAGTTTTTCAACCGGCATTGATACCTGTTTTTCTGGGCGCTCGTGCGTTTGTTGTACTTGTGATATAACTGCTTGCAATGATCGTTGCTGTTGAAACAAGGTATAGGAAATACCAACCAATGCGGTAATTACTGCTGGAACAGCCAGCATAGTCGATAAACGTTGTGTAGTCATACGTGAGACCCCTTTTTAAAATTTCGGTTAATAAACGACTTCCGTCTATATTACCGAAATTGCTAAAAATTACGAACCGATTAATCTAATGTGATCCATATATACGTTTCACGATTATTAGTAAGGCCAAACCCATGAGTTCCCCATCTTCCACCGTTACTCTTGAAAAATTAGTCGCCCTGTGTAAACGGCGCGGCTTTGTATATCCATCAGCTGAAATTTATGGTGGACTTAATGGGGTATATGACTTTGGACCGTTAGGAACTCTATTAAAACAGAACATTCGCGCACTCTGGACTGAATCAATGCACCAAGCACCGGGCGAAGTTGTTTTTATAGAAGGTGCCATCTTGGGGCCCCATATTGAGTGGGAAGCATCGGGTCACGTACAAAATTTTAATGACCCTATGGTTGATTGCTTAAATTGTAAACACCGGTACCGCGCTGATGATGGCAGCATGGATTTTAATAAAGCGTGTCCTCATTGTGGTAAAAAAGTCTGGACTGAAGTACGTCAATTTAACATGATGTTTCAAACCCACGTTGGTGCAGCTGCTGAACAATCATCTATCGCTTATCTACGGCCAGAAACAGCGCAAGCTATTTTTGTAAATTTTAAAAATGTGCTTTCAACTTCTCGCGTTAAAATGCCATTTGGTATCGCGCAAATTGGTAAAGCGTTTCGTAATGAAATTACGCCAAAACAGTTTTTATTTAGAATGCGTGAATTTGAACAGATGGAAATTGAATGGTTTTGTAAAGGTGAAACTTCATTGCAGGATTTTAATACGTGGACCAAGGCGCGTTTAGACTTTTATAAAACTATCGGCCTTGATATGAACAAAATACGCATTCGACCGCATGAAACAAACGAACTTGCCCATTATTCAACCATGTGCTCTGATGTTGAATATGAATTCCCTTTTGGTTGGAAAGAACTTGAAGGCCTTGCACATCGTGGTACGTTCGATTTAACACAACATACAACCTATTCTAAAAAAGATCTTGCGGTGTTTGATGAGGAAACAAAAACATCGTATATACCAACCGTAGTTGAATGCTCCGTTGGGGTTGATCGACTCTTTCTAACACTCCTCTTTGATGCCTATGCTGAAGATGTTGTAGAGGGTGAAGCACGCGTTGTACTTCGCCTTGCACCACGCGTTGCGCCAATTAAGGCTGCATTTTTACCGCTCACAAAACAGCAATCTGAACCAATGCACGCACTGTATCTTGCCTGCAAAAAGGAAGGGTTCAACGTACAATTTGATGAATCAGGATCTATTGGTAAACGCTACCGACGTCAAGATGAGATAGGCACACCGCTCTGCTTTACCTATGATTTTGATAGCGAGCAGGATCAGCGCGTCACGGTACGTAATCGCGATACCACTGCACAAGAGCGAATTTCAATTGATCAAGTAGTTGGGTACGTACGCGATTATCTACGAAAGTAGAATAGCATGCAAGCATTTCGCGTTATGTATGATTGGATGAGCGCGCAAGCGCATTCCCGCTACGCATCTTCAATTCTTGCATCTCTCTTTTTTATCGAAGCTATTATTTTCTTCCCCGTCGATCCTATGTTTGTCCTTTACTGCTTAGAACGGCGTACGCATGCCTGGCGCTATGCAACCATAGCAGTTCTTTCTTCTGTTGCTGGCGCACTTGCATCATACATCATCGGTTTTGCTCTGTGGTTCTATCTAGGAAATAGCATCATGTATAATCGCTATGTACAGTACGTCATGGCACCTGCAACCTTTGAGCATTTGTGTATACAATTTCAAGAACATGCCTGGATCGCGTTATTAGTTGCCGGTTTTAGCCCTATTCCCTACAAGGCTGCCACGTTAGTTGCAGGATTTTGTTCGGTATCTCTTGTTCCCTTTATTATCTGTTCAATCATCACCCGTGGGGTACGTTTTTATGGAGTTGCCTGGTTGGTACATCGATGGGGGCAACAGGTAAAGGATTTTATTGACCGCTTCTTTACGATCCTAGTAGGATTGAGCCTACTCATTATTATTATTTTTATACTTGCTCAATTAATATAAATAAAAGGAGAGTATGCGTACTGGTTTGTCACGTTTTTCACCTGCAGCATTGGTCATCATATCGGTCCTAGCAGCTATTATTATAGGTGCTGCAGCTCTTGCACTTCCTATTGCCCGCACTCAAGAACTTTCGCTCATTGATCTCTTATTCACCGCAACATCTGCAACCTGTGTTACGGGGCTTTTTACTATCCCTCTTGATAGTTTTACTCCTATCGGGCACGGCATCATCCTTACACTCATCCAAATTGGTGGCCTTGGTATCATTACCCTTACCATTTTTTTAATGTCACTCCTTATTGATTTTGGTTTTGCAACGCAACTGCTGGCAGGACAACTGCTTGAATTTGAAACATGGAAAAACATAAAAAACTTCATCATATTTATTATACTCGTAACGTTATTCACTGAGCTTATTGGTATGATCTGTATTTTTTCTGTCGTACATACCGAGTTTCCCTTAGGACAAGCCTTGTTCTATTCACTCTTTCACGCGGTGTCTGCTTTTTGTAATGCGGGAATTACTTTGTTTCCTCACGGCATGGAGCCGTATAGCACTAGCTATATTATGCTTCTTACTACCACATTTTTAATGCTTGCTGGTGGATTAGGATTTGTTACCTGGCATGAACTTATTCATTATAGTGCTGCTCGATTAAGCGGCCGTAGATATACACTGTCATTACACAACAAAATTATTGTGTATGGCACTACTGTTTTGCTGCTGACGTCCCTCATATTGTTTTGGATCATTGAACATGGGAATATTCTCCAGCATCAATCACCGCTGTTAATGCTTACCAATGCTCTTTTTTATGTTACCTCATTTCGTGGATCAGGATTTATGACGGTTGAAATGGGCGACTTACAACAAGCAAGCATTTTTCTCATGATGGTACTTTCATTTATCGGCGCTTCTCCAGGATCAACAGGTAGTGGTATAAAAATAACCTCGCTTGCCATTTATTGTGCCATTATATATACCGCAATTATTGGAAGAGCTGCAGTTGAAATTAAAGGACGCACTATAGCAAAAGATCAAGTATACAAAACTATTGCCATTGTATCGCTGAGTGGTTGTTGGATTGCGCTTACTACCTTTTGTCTTTTATTAAGTGAACGTAATAAAACATTCTTTGATATTATGTTTGAATCACTGTCAGCCTTTGTAACCTTGGGTGTTTCAACTGATATTACTGCTTCCTTATCGTGGTTAGGAAAATTGTTTATCATTACAAGCATGATTGTAGGGCGTATCGGATCACTGGCCCTCATCTTCATTTTACGCACGCTCACCTACCGTAAAAAAGTTGACGGTGGCACCGAATTTTCATACCCAGAAGAACGAGTCATATTAAGCTAATAAAGGATACCCATGAAATTTTGTGTTATTGGTCTTGGTCGCTTTGGTTATCAAGTAGCAACCGTACTTGCAGAAAATGGCATGGAAGTCATGGCCATTGATAGCAATGAATCTATTGTAGCATCTATCCGAGATCAGGTAACACAAGCAGTCTGCATGCGGGTGACTGATGAAGGTTCCCTACGATCTTTAGGTGTTGAAGAAATGGACACCGTCATTGTTGCAATGGGGGAAAACTTTGCCCAATCTATTTTAGTAACGGCATTGCTTAAAAAACGGCTTAAAATTAAACGCGTTATTGCGCGTGCTATTAATGATATACACAAAGAAATTTTACAATTAACCGGCGCTGATCAGGTTATTTTACCGGAAAAAGAGATTGGCATTCGCTTAGCGGATAACTTAAGCAGCCCGTTTACGGAACTCTTACGCCTGAGCAAAGATTTTTCAATCTCCCAAATAACGGCACCCGAAGCTTTTATTGGTAAAACATTACAACAACTTGATGTATATCATATGTATCACGTCCACTGCATTGGGCTCAAAGATGCTGATCGCATCATGCCTATTGATCCTGAGTATATTATTCAACAAAATGATAAAATGATCTGTGCTGGACTAAATAAGCAATTGGAGCGGGTAGCAAAACTATAAAAAAGCCCGTATTGCTCATCATTTTCTACCGCGTTATACTGATATGCATGTACAACCATTATTAATCATTAACTTACAGGAGTATTTCATGAAAATGGTCTATGCACTCATCGCACTTACGAGCATTGGTATCCATGCTGCTGATTGGACACAAAAAGTTCCAGCAGATGATGCCGAAAAAAAATTAATGCACAGTATGCTTACAAAATACACATCTAAGTACGCTAAAAGCAAAAAAGCTGGTGATTCATGGGATGAAGAAACACGGCATATTTGCGGATGTGAAGGCGGATATCCACTCGATACAGAAGACGGCACAAAGTATGTATCACGAACTGTAGTTAGTTATAGTAAAGATCATGACGGCTCAATACATACCACAAAAGCAACACTGCACTACACTGATTACAAAAATGGAACTTCTGCGCAAACAGATATTAGATCTACCGTACGTATTTATGTAGATGGTCGCGAAGAAGGGGCTATCGAAGGTAGATTTCCATGTGATATATCACGCATGCCACAATCACTTAAAGATCGTCGTGCAGTAAAAGCTGCATATTGGGAAAGAGTATTTGCAGCTCAACGTCACGGTAATGCATAAAAAAAGTAACACTCGATAAAAGTTGGGCGCCATTATGTGGCGCCTTTTTCATTGGGAATCTTTGCTTACCTCATCCACCTCATCATCTGAATAATACTCTTCCTCAGTTTCAGGATTTATTTTTGGCGGCTTACCAAAGGCATAATTTACCACTATAACTGATAGAATAGTTGGTAACAGATGCGTTTCATCAATGGTATCAATTAATGTTTGCCGATGAGCAGTCATTCTATCATCCCAGAGCCACCGGTACGCTTTTGGGAACGTTGCTCCTGCTTCAAGTAAAATAGCAATCGCGGGAGTATCAACATTACGTCCTTTATCTGCTAATACAAGAGCTGTTGTATCATATCCTAGGGAAGTTTGAGTAGCATAATCTATATCAGCACCTGCGCGAATCAACTCACGCACCAATGTTATATTGCATTGTACTGCATGAAATAATGGCGGCATCTCATCTTCATCTAACGCATTTACATCAGCATTATGTGTCATACAAAAATCAATATCTTCAATACGCACGTCCTGCTCTGTTACTAGTGAAAGCACAAACAACATATCTGTTGCAGTGCTCCTTACCTCATCGCTATGCTTTTTGATAACTTCTTCTGGCGCTTTATCAAGCTGCGCTTCTAATAACTTAATTTTAGCTTTTAATACTTGGTTTTCTTCCAATCGAATTCGATGATCAATCTCTGGCCGAGAGACAGGAAAATGGTGCGATGGGTAGAGAGGGAAGGTGAGAAGGAGGAGAAGGGGAATATATATAAGCATGGTGTTCTTTTCGCATCCGTTCGTATCCCTCGACAACCCTTCGACAGGCTCAGGACTAAAGGCGACTTAGGAAGGGTTGCGTTTACTACTGAGTAGCGATAGCGTATCGAAGTATCAAGGACGAACGGGAGTTTAAATTGTGTTAATTTTATATGTTAAATTTTCGCATATACAAAAAAACAGGCGCGAACTGAATAGCTTTCGCCTGTTTTAATTTCTTGTGTTTAGAGTTATATCGCTTCAATACGAATAACCGTCTTATGTTGACGATGCCCTTGTTTGCGGCGCGCTTTTTTACGACGTTTAAACTTAAATACGATAATCTTTGGTTCACGTATTTGTTTTACGATAGACGCCTTAATTCCTGTTTTAAGGAACGGAGTACCAACTTCAAAGGTACCTTCAGCCGTCTTACGAAATAAAACTTCATTAAATTCTACTGAAGTTCCCGCTTGGCCGTCGATTTTTTCTACCGCAATGGTTTTACCCGGAACTGCTTGGTATTGCTTACCGCCGGTAGCAAAAATAGCATATTGTTCGTAGGTAGCATTAAGATTTTTAGTGTCTTCCATTTAGTATATTCCTATAGGTTGATGGAAACTGGATATTATCTGATTTTTTTAAAACAGGGGCTTTAAAAAGTAGTTTTTATAGTTTAACAAAGAACTGGTTTTAGTAAAGCGTAAGCCTTAAAAATCCCCCTCTTTAAACCGCCAGAGCAAGTCAAAGGCAGCCTTAGGGGTTAACTCATTATAATCAAGGGCATGCAACAGCCGGTCTCTGGCCGCATAGCGGGCCACTTTCCCCTCTAAAGTCCGCAGCTGCGTGCGTAGGGTCTCACACTCACCACTCCTATCCTGGACAGCAGGATGTACCGGTATCGAACCCTGACCAGCGCTCAAAGTATCTACAATCTCCTGGGCTCGTACAATAACTGATGGCGGAAGCTGGGCCAGTTGGGCTACCTCAATACCAAAACTCCCATCGGCTACCCCGCGAATCATGGCATATAAAAAGACAATGCCCTTTGGGCTCTTTTTACTTGCTGCATAATAGGACTGGATCCCCGGAAACTGTTGTGATAAGGCAGTCAATTCATGGTAGTGGGTGGCAAAGAGGCACTTAGCTCTCACCGTGGTGTACAGATATTCAACAATAGCCTGGGCAAGCGCAAGCCCATCAAAGGTACTCGTCCCCCGCCCAACTTCATCTAAAATAACCAATGAGTTGCTCGTTGCGTAATTACATATAGTTGCTGTTTCTTCCATCTCAACTAAAAAGGTACTTTTTCCTTGGGCTAAGTTATCACCTGCCCCGATTCGCGTAAAAATACGGTCAAGTATAGGAATAGTTGCCGCGTGTGCTGGTACATATGATCCAATGTGAGCCATGATAGCAATAAGGGCCACTTGGCGTAAGTAAGTAGATTTACCCCCCATATTAGGCCCCGTAATAATCCATAACAAGTGATCATCAGTTAGGTATGTATCATTAGCAATAAACGGAACGTATAAACTGCGCTCAACAACCGGATGTCGTCCTTGGGTAATAGATAACGCGGTACTCGTACCAATCATAGGCCGTCTATATCCGTGATTATAGGCTACCCGTGCTAATCCAATTAACGCGTCAGCATGAGCAAGCGCATGGGCTAATGTGCGCAACCCATGTATATGGGATGCAACTTCCTGTTTTACTGTTGCAAAAAGTTCCTGCTCAACCTGTGCAATATCACGATGTGCTTGATGCAATCTATGCTCAAGATTCTCAAGTTCTGGTGTGGTATACCGCTCACGGCCCACTAACGTCTGCCGCCGTATATAGCGATCAGGAATTGCATCTGCATGTGTTTTAGTAACTTCAATATAATAGCCATGCACCTGATTATAGCGAATTTTTAATGATCCTATACCCGTTGCCTGTTGCTCCTGTTTTTCAAGAGCAAGAATGGCTTGCGTTCCTGATTCAACTAATGTACGCATCTCATCAAGGCGCTGGTCAAATCCTTTTTTTATTAACCATTCCTGTGTTGGATCATCATTAAGCGCTGCCCGCATATATGCCCTGAGTAATCCAAAATCATGTATCTGTACTGCAATAGCCTGCATCAACCGTAGATGCTGGTGTCTGCGCATATGGTTAATAATTTCAGGGATCACATCGAGGATAGCACCTAATGCACGATAATCATGAATAGTAGCACGGCGTAGCGCAATACGGCCAACAATCCGCTCACAATCACCTAACGATTTAAATAGTGTTGCTGCAGTCTGCAACCCGGCAACATCATGCATATAGGCATCGACTACATCAAGACGATGGTCAATAGCAGTTTTGTCAACCAAGGGACGCATAACCCATTTTTTGATCATACGCGATCCCATCGTTGTTACCGTTCCATCAATCGCTTGGAGTAATGTATGATTACGCGTTCCATCGTAACTATTGTGTATGAGTTCAAGATTTTTTTGTGTCGCAGAATCTAAGATAAGAAAATCATCTGGTTGATAGAGTGATAGGTGATTAAACTGCCCCAATGCTTGTTCATGCGTTGTCTGCATGTAGGCATAAAAATTAATAATGGCGTGCGCTAGCCCTTCATGTGCTTGTATCTGCCCATACACCTGATCACCAAATCGGTGCATCCAGGTACGTGCTGCAGTAGTAGTTGCATCATCAACGGCTATCAATGAAGTACTATATCCTGAACGGTTAAAGTAGGAGGTGAACTCTTTGCCGCCTGCTGTTGCGGGCAACACAACTTCATCAGGAAAAAATCGTACGAGCTCTGCTTCTAATAATTTTTCAGATGGTGTTGGTATGATGGTGGCGCATAATTGGGTTGTTAAGAGTTCACCAAATAATAAGCCCCACTGATTTTCATGGGGGAAAAAGGATAATACATAGCTTGCAGAATGGGCATCAAGTAATTTAGGATCAGTCAGCGTTCCTGGTGTTAATACTTGGGTCACGCCCCGTTCAACCACTTTACCCGGTTTTGGTTCTTCAAGTTGATCACAGATTGCAAGATTAAAACCAACGCGAATTAACTTTGCAAGATAAAAATCTAAGGTATGCACCGGCACGCCACACAGCGGAATAGGTTCACCATTATTTTTGCCCCGCTTTGTTAAGGCGATGCCTAAACATGCTGCTGCACGCTTTGCATCTTCAAAAAAAAGTTCGTAAAAATCACCTACTTGAAACAATAATAATGCATCAGGATATCGTGCCTTAATAGCATGATACTGTTTCATTAACGGCGTGTGATCGAAAGATTGCTGGGTCATACCAAAGACTATAATAATGATGATTAATATTACGCTGAAAGTATACCGTAACTAATGCCCATTACAATCTATTGCATGTGCATATTCGTTCTTACTATGGTGTCACTATCACATATTAAACAAGGAACTTTATGAAAAAATGCACACTCCTGTTACTCATCGTAACATACAGCATGTCTGCGTCCGATGACTTAACAAAAGATATGCCAGCAGATATAGCACAAGAAATAGTTGATGCTGATGCGCAAAGAAGAATATTCAACACAGTGCTTATTCGTGAGTCATTACAAGTAGGTTCATTTATAGTTTCAGGCAATGGACTTATCAATGCGCTTACCGTAACAGGCAATGCCAATATCGGTGGTTCATTAGATGTGCATGGAACTATCACCATTAACGGGTCACCTATTAGCGCGAGCGGTGGTGGTGGCAGCGGCGGTAGTGGTAACGTTGTCGGCCCAACATCACCAACTACAGCAAATGCAGTTGTTTTATTTACTGATACTACCGGCAAGGCAATTGAACAATCGGCTAATAATCCGGTAACCTCTGCGCCAGTGGTCATTGATAGTTCAACCAATATGTCTAATGTAAACAACCTTACCATCACCGCTAACATTAATCTTCCTATTACTGCAACTGATTTTTCACAAGGAATTGTTACCCTCGATAGTCAGCCATTTATTCATGCAGAAAATTCCAATACTGCGTTAGGAATAGATGCATTGCAAAATACAAAAAATAATTCAGGAGCAAGTAATGTTGCAGTAGGCCATAATGCTCTTCAAGCATTAACAACAGGAGAATTTAACATTGCCGTTGGAGAAAATACATTGGAAAATAATGTCTCGGGCAACAATAATGTTGCTATCGGTCAAGGAGCTTTGTTTTCAAGTTCAAATAGTGACAATGTTGGTATTGGATTTATTGCGCTTTCAGGAACAAAGGGTTCACAAAATGTTGCTATTGGTAGCAATGCTCTTAGCAATCTGGGAAATCATACTTCCATCAGCAACAATATTGCTCTTGGCTTCAATGCAGGAATAAACCTCAACAACACGGGAACGAACGTAAATAATATTTATATTGGCAGTGTAGGGCCTGCTTCATTAGGGGCAGAGAATAATACAACACGTATTGGATCTCAATCTGCTGGTACTGGAGCATGTTTCATTGGTGGTATATCGGGAATAACTACAACGGTCGCTGATGCTATACCAGTACTTGTATCTCAGAGCACCGGCCAACTTGGTACAGCATCATCATCTTTTCGTTACAAAAAAGATATCACAACTATGGAAAGCGTAGCTGTTGCTCTCATGAAGTTACGCCCGGTACGCTTCAGATATAAAATTCATGATGAAACAACTCCTGCTGAATACGGATTAATTGCTGAAGAAGTTGCGCGGGTAGCCCCTGATCTGGTGATCTACAAAGATGGACAACCTGAAACGGTCAAGTACCATGCACTTCCAATACTCTTATTAAAAGCAGTGCAAGAACTTGCTACAAAGAACAATGAACAACAGGTAATTATTGAACAGCTTATTCAACGCATCGCGGCTCTTGAAAAACAGACGCATTAAAAATAAAGGCCAGAGTCACATCTGGCCTTATGTGTTTTATATTACACCAACATTACATCGTCTGGTAACTGGGTATCAAATGAGAAATCACGGCCATTTAATGAACGGATAATAATCAAATCACTGCCCTGCGCATTACATGCAGATGATGTGGGGCTTTTGCACGCGGATTGCCAACGCTTTAAAATATCAATAAAGTTGCGCCGCGTTGTTTCAAATGGCATGAGCTTGCTACTTTCTAAATGTTCTAAATACACCATATCATCTAGCTTTTCCAAAAAGTAAGCACCGGAGGCTATAGCACCATTTTCCGCGTCTTCAAAAAACATGATAAAGAAATGGGCGTCGACACCCACTTTGCCCAGTAAAAAATGCCCTAGCAATTCCATGCCATCATTACTTGCATTACGCACTTGAGCGTTTTTGATATGGATAAAACTATTCATCATTGCCATAACACTACCCCCTTTATGAGAATCTTTATTTTTACTCAGGATACCCAAAAGGTAGTGGGGTGTTGCAATAATAAAAGATATAGGCAAGAGTTTCCTCTTGCCTATAGGGGACTTATTCTGCTGCCTGCTCACGTTCTAAACGCATAAAGCTCATAAGGATTCGATTAAGCTCAACGCTCATTTTACTCATATGCGGTGTCACTGCAGTATCTTGTTCAAGTGCTTGCGTTACTAATTGTGAAAACTCATTACAGGTGATGCGGAAATATTCTATTAACGTATGCATGTTAACGCGAATTTGTGGATCAGCTGCACCAGATTTACTATAACTCATGAACCCAAGAATTGCCGTCATATTATTAATAAAGCTTTGAGTTACTTGCATAATCTGTTCTTTATGATGCGCGTGCTCACGATCAGTTGCACCAGGAGTATCATGCGTGTGGGCATATTCCGTTAATTCAACTAACGTTTCAAGGCTTTTGGTATGGGTTTTTACAAACCAATCAAGATTGCCGTTATGCATAATTGAATCGATGGAGTTTTCAATACGATCAAAAACCCCTTTAGCAAGAGCAATATTAATCACACTCCAGCCGATAGATTTTGCGCCATTTTTAAACCACTGCCAGCTGAGCCATTGAGGGTAGTTTTCTTGGATATGAGCATGGAGCTGATTACCGAACACCGTTACCCGATGATCAACACGATTTAATTCTCCCTGAGTAGCCACACCTTGTCCATCGGGCACCATAATCGATTCTGCTGGGATTATATAATCTTTATTCCCTCTTTGAGATAACCAGACTTCATACGCTACGTACACAAGCACTGCAGCGGTTGCTGCCTTAACACCATACCGTGCGAGTGTATTAAGTTTTAGTTCTTGCACTAATTTTTGGTGCTGCGCATCAATAGCATCTTGTTCTATGAACGTAATGGGATAGTTGCGGGTAAGCATGGGTGCTGAAGTATGTTGACAAAACAGCTCGCTTGTTTCTTCATCAGGCATAACAACAGACCGTACTGGCTCTGCAAACATGCCCATACTCATGACAAGTACACCTATACCTGCTAATCGATTGATTTTGTTCATATATAACCTTGGATAGTAACAATAGTTAGTTTGATTTCACGCAGCTTCATTATTACGACATTCTCCATTTCCCACTCGCATACATTTCTGGGCGTCCGCCATCTTCTGATTTTGGTGCTTCACTTGGTGTTTTTGATGGGGAATCCGGCTTTTTATCTTTTTCTTCTTTTTTCTTTTTTTCTTCCGCTACTCGTTTTGCTGATTTTTGTGCAAACGTGTAACGACCTTTGGCACTATGTGTCGGATGTTCTTTTTTCGGCTCTTGCTCTTTTATGGGTCCTTCTGCTCCGTGTAACGATACAACTACTACGCCTATAATTAGCGCTATACTACATCTGTTCATGATAGCCCCACTGCTTATTGAGGTTTAGAATTTGATGTATTCTACACTATCTATGAGAGCTTGGTATATTTTGTATGTCGTCCTTTACATTTAGGTAAAATAGGGGCGTAAGTAACGACCCGTATAACTTGCTTGTACCCGTGCTACTTCACGCGGTAATCCTTGGGCAACAATAGCACCGCCATTCTGACCCCCTTCTGGACCTAAGTCAATAAGATAATCCACCGTTTTAAGCACATCAAGATTATGCTCAATAACAATCATAGAATTACCTTTATCAACCAACCGGTTAAGTACGATCAACAACTTTTCAATATCACTGCTATGTAATCCCGTCGTAGGCTCATCAAGAATGTACATGGTGTTGTTTCCTCGCTTTGAAAGCTCATCAACAAGTTTGATACGCTGTGCTTCCCCACCTGATAATGTTGTTGATGGTTGCCCTAACGCAACATAATCAAGACCAACATCACAGAGTAGTTTAAGACGCTTTACAATAGAAGTATGTGCTGCAAAGAATTCTGCTGCTTCAAGCGCCGTCATTTCAAGAACGTCAGCAATGGTTTTACCTTTATAAGTAATTGAGAGCGTCTCTGCATTATAACGTTTCCCCTTACACGCTTTACATACCATGGTAACATCGGGTAAAAAGTGCATCGTCACTTTTACTAAGCCGTCACCCTTACATTCAAAACAGCTTCCTTCAGGTACATTAAAACTAAATCGCCCTACTTTATACCCACGCGCATTACTTTCTGGCAATGAGGCAAAAAGCTTACGAATATCATCAAAGATCCCTAAATAGGTGGCTGGATTTGAACGTGGCGTACGCCCAATAGGTGATTGATCAATGACTACCAGATGTTCCAGATTTTCAGCGCCTTCAAGATCATGGCTACTTGGTGTTTTACTCGGTTGGTTGCCCATGAGCTCCCTGTGCAGCGCAGGCACTAACTCTTGCATAATTAAACTACTTTTACCTGAACCAGATACTCCTGAAACTCCACAGATAACGCCGAGGGGGAATGCGAGACTAAGATCCTTTAAATTATTTTTGCGTGCATGATGCAACGTTAAAAAGCCGTGCGGCTTTCGTATCGATACGGGTAATGCTATGTTCCGTTTACCACTGATATAGCCCCCGGTAAGCGAGCGTGCATTACGCGCAAGTTCAGTAGGCGTTCCAAAGGCGGTTACCATACCACCGAGCGTACCTGCTGCCGGACCCATATCAATAACGTAATCAGAAGCACGTATCGTATCAAGATCGTGTTCTACTACCACAACCGTATTGCCGCAATCCCGTAATTTTTTGAGAGTCTCAATAAGACGATCATTGTCCCGCTGATGCAATCCAATACTTGGCTCATCTAAAATATAGAGAACTCCGGATAGGCAAGACCCAATTTGTGTAGCAAGTCTAATACGTTGTCCTTCACCACCAGATAACGTACGTGCTGAACGTGATAACGATAAATAGCCAAGACCAACATCAAGTAAAAAGGTAAGACGATTGGTTATTTCTTTAATAAGACTATGGGCAATTTCTGTTTCAACATCAGATAAGCGTACCGTTTCAAAAAAATGGAGTAATTCTTTAATAGAAAATTGACAGAGATCATCAATATTCTTTTGCCCCACGGTCACTGCTAATGCATACGGATTCAACCGCTTACCATGACAGGCACTACAGGTATGTACCGTAGCATATTTATCACCAAAGAAATCAGGATACTGAGCTTTCCATGCTTGTGGGTCATTATCATCCCACGGCCATTCATGAATGGTGCCAAGACCATGGCATTCGGTACATGCGCCTAAGGGTGAATTAAATGAAAATGAGCGCGGTTCAAGTTCAGGCACTGAGGTTGCACACGAAACACACATTGCATGCGCGGTATACACCTGTTTAATAGTACCACTAATAATTTTACAATTACCATGAGCAAGCTTAAACGCCAATTCAACAGCTTCTTGCACGCGTGCGCGTGAATCAGCATTGATATCAATGCTGTCAATCAACAGATCAATTGAATGTTTAAAGGTCTTTTTTAACTTTAATTCTTTAATTTCATCTTCTGATTTAAAGCGATGATTAACACCATCAATTAAAAACCGATAAAAACCTTGTTTAAATAAGGAAAGTAATTCATTAACAAATTCACCCTTGCGTTCATTGGCAATAGGTGCTGCAATGATTACGGTGCTATCACGATACGTATCGCATACGATCTGGGTAATGCGCTCAGGAGATTCTGCCTGAATACGTTTTTTACAGGTAGGACAATGAACATGCCCAATGCGTGCAAATAGTACTCGTAAATAATCATAAATTTCGGTGATGGTCCCAACCGTAGATCGGGGATTTGCGCCCACCGTCTTTTGCTCAATAGCAATAGCGGGGCATAACCCATCAATACGCTCAACATCCGGTTTTTTGGCAATACCCAAAAACTGACGGGCATAGGATGAAAGGGATTCCATATAGCGACGCTTACCTTCGGTAAAGAGGATATCGAGCGCTAAGGAGCTTTTTCCTGAACCTGACGGTCCGGTAATAACGGTCAAGGTGCCTTTAGGGATAGAAACATCAATATTCTTAAGATTATGCTCCTTGGCCCCTACAACCTTAATCCAATCAGTCTTGTTCATTAAACTCTTTTTAGTCATTTTTTTATTTTTTAAGATATAAATTAGTTATAAAAACACATTAACAAATTAAATGTAGCATAAATAATGCGCCTTGTAAGGTGCTCCCCCTCCTCAATTCATTGATTTTCACCTGAAAACTCTTATAATAAGGGAACATCATTGAAATATGGTGAATGTAGCTCAGTTGGTAGAGCACCAGATTGTGGCTCTGGTGGCCGTGGGTTCGAGCCCCACCATTCACCCCAAAAAAACTTTGAAAACAGCTTGCTGGAATCAAAAAAAATCTATACAGTAATCGCATATTTCTCTTTATTTTCTTGATATTTGGTCGTCGGGATGTGGCGCAATTGGTAGCGCACTCGTTTTGGGTACGAGGGGTTGTCAGTTCGAGTCTGGCCATCCCGACCATTTTTAAGGCACCCTATGAATTTTTGGAATAAAATTCAAACCAATCTCCAATCAGGGTTAACCGTTGCCTTAGTTTCTATTCCGCTTTCTATTTCCCTTGCAATCGCATCACACACAACACCAGTAGTTGGTATCATCACTGCTATTTGGGCAGGGCTTATTGCATCACTCTTTGGCGGCAGCAATTTTAATATTATTGGACCAACGGGCGCACTGTCTGGCGTATTAGCAACCTATGCTATTGCACATGGTGCTGCATCATTACCATCACTTGCCATAGCAAGTGGTCTTATTATTATCGCTGCTTATTTTCTACATCTTGAACGGTATCTTATCTTTGTTCCGGCAAGCACTATTCATGGTTTTACACTGGGGATAGCTTGTATTATTGTAATCAGTCAACTTACCAGCGCCTTAGGCATTACTGGATTACCAACTCATGAACACTGCATAAACAACCTCAAAGAAATACTCGGCCACTTAGACATGGTTGCTCTACCAACAGCCGTCATGTTTCTCTGTACACTCGCTGGCTTATTTATAAGTACATGCTCCATTCCCTCCATACCAAGCGCTATTATCATTACACCCATAGGTATTGCGCTCGGCTATTTCATGCACATGGGCTATCTACCCTATCACATACAAACATTGGGAGATCGCTTTGGCTCAATTACCGCACAACTTGTACATTATCCATCGTTTATTTATACCAATTCACTTGCGCAAGCAAGCATCGTTGTTGCATTAATTGCCATTTTAGAAACGATGATTTCTGCGCGCATTGCCGATGGTATGACCAAAACAAAGCATAATAAAAAGAAAGAACTTTTTGGCCTTGGTATAGCAAATATTGTTTCTGGTTTTGTTGGCGGCATGCCTGCTACAGCAGCACTCGCACGAACTGCGCTTAATATTAAAAGTGGCGCCACCAGCAAACTATCTGCAACTATAGGCAGTATTTTTATTGCACTCATTTCACTCGCGTTACTTACGTATTTTAGTTTTATTCCTATGGCAGTTATTGCAGCAATTCTGGTGTATACCGCCTATCGCATGATTGAACACGAACATTTTATACGTATGTATCGCCTTGATAAAATGAGCTTTGGACTGTCGCTACTTGTAGCATTCATTACTATCTATGCTGACCCTATGATGGGTATAGTATGTGGCATCGCCTGCGCACTGATTATTTTTATGGAACAACTGTCACATGGCCATTATGAATTAGAATATGCGCAGGAGCCCTCCTACGCTTATCCGGGTTCTCAGACTCGGCAAGCTTCGGAGGACAGGGAAGATGGCACTGCTGAAAAAACGTACGCTCCGCTCTGCACTCTCATCTATTCATTTAAAGGGCACCTCGTATACATCAATGGCCAAACCCATGTTGCACGATTAGAAACTACACCAACTACCTGCAAAACAATTATTTTCAATCTACACGATCTCTATTTTATTGATCTTGATGGTATCGATATTCTTGATGAGCTTATAGAATTTTTTGAACAGAAGAACATAACCGTTTTTATTGTTGGCACACCAGTTCATATAACATCACTTCTTACTACAAGTACCCAGTACCAAGCACTCCATAAATCAGGGCGCGTCCTCCCTTCTGTCACTGATGCACTAAACAGCCTGCGCACACGCCAGACACGCTAAACACGAGATCAACTGTTGACTTACATACCATCTCTTGTGTACGTACTACAGAAAATACATTTCTATAGTACGGAGAGAACCCATGAAACTTCATGCCCATAAATTGGCATTTTCAGCCGCCTTTGTTGTCGCTCTTGCCTTCACCCTTACTGCCGGCGCCTTTTACCTGTGGCCTTTGTATACGCTGCAATTTATTGCAACCATCGTACATTTAAAAAGCTTGGCACTCTTATATCCATACACCAAAATAACTATTGTTCACTTTGTTGCCGGACTATTGCAAAGTTTTGTCTATACCTATCTTTTTGTCTGGCTCACCATCCAGCTGTATAATGTTGGACTGCCAAAAAAAGAGACGCTCTCATGAGTTTTATTATTACCAAACGATCTGGTGATAAAGAACCGTTTAATGAACACAAACTGCGTTCATCACTGCATAAAGCAGGCGCACATCCTCAGCTTATTGATCAGATAGTACATGAAGTAGAACAACGGGGTGATTTGCGTACCACCAAAGATATCTATGCTTATGCATACGCACAATTACGGGAGCGCAATGTAGTAGCAGCAGGGCGCTATAGCATTAAACAGGCGCTTTTAGAAATGGGACCTTCAGGATTTCCGTTTGAACAATTTGTTGCTGAAATTTTTAAAGCACAGGGCTACCGTGTTGAAACGGATCAAACACTTATGGGTGCGTGTGTATCGCACGAAATTGATGTGATAATAGAAAAAAGTAAGCATCATGGCCTTGTTGAATGCAAGTTCCATAATGAACTGGGATTAAAATCGGATGTTAAAGTACCACTGTATGTAAAATCACGCTTTGATGATATTGAGAATGCTTCTAAGAAAGAACATCTTCATCTGGATATCAAACACAATTGGATTGTCACCAATACGAGTTTTAGTGAAGAAGCAGTGCAATATGCAACGTGTGTAGACATCAAACTTATTAGCTGGTCGTATCCTGCGCAACACAATTTACCTCAGTTAATTGAAGAGTATCATTTATACCCAGTTACGGCACTTGCATCACTCACGCATCAACAAAAACGGGATTTTATTGGACAAGGGTTTACCTTGTGTCGCGATGCGGCAGAGAAGCGGCACGTGTTGGAACGCATGGGATTATCTGCACAACACATAGATAACATTATTGCTGAATCTCATGCCGTGTGTAAG
>JBIOKB010000014.1:0-24952 GCA_044451405.1 Candidatus Babeliales bacterium | reverse complement strand
TCATTGGCGATTAACCCAAGATTGGTTATACTGACAGAACCAATTAATACGACGAGTAGTATTTTTTTACCATTTGATATTTTCATATGAGATAAGACTTCCATTAAAGAGAAAACAAATAGAACGATAATACATAAAGAATTAAGATGAGTATAAACTGGTCTATCATGTTTGTCGATATGCCTGCCCATCATTGGTGTGCATGAAGCACACTATTTTAGCGGGAAATGACAGGCTAACTACCAAAGGGAAATATATGGTTTCACGCATGCTTATGGGTGGGTTATTAATAAGTTCATTGCTTCTGATGCAAGGGTGCATGTGGACGCGGGCTGAACACTCCTTTGATCTTCAAAAAGCCTTGGGTTTCCAAAACGTAGTGCCGCTGGTCATCATTGGTTCAGGGTCAGCGGGGTTGCCGGCTGCCATTTATGGAGCGCGGAGCATGATTAAAACGGTTGTTATTAAAGGGCCGTTGCCAGGAGGATTATTAACCCAAACAACCGATGTAGAAAATTGGCCGGGTGAGCAACTGATTATGGGACCCAATCTTATTGGCAACATGGAAAAGCATGCTCAGAAATTGGGGGTAGAATTTATGCACGATACGGTTCTTAATATTGATTTCTCTTCATGGCCCTACACAATTGAAACTGATAACGGCAAAGAGCTCCATGCCTTATCTATCATTCTGGCAACGGGCGCTACACCTTTTACCTTAGGTATCCCAGGAGAGCAGGAATATTGGGGAAGAGGGGTGGGAACCTGTGCCGTGTGTGATGCTGCCTTTTATAAAAATGAGGACGTGGTGGTAGTAGGTGGCGGTGATTCTGCCATTGAAGAAGCTATTCAATTAGCCCAATATGCAAAGAGTGTTACTATTCTAGTGCGTAAAGACAAAATGCGTGCCGCTGCCCGTATGCAGCAACGGCTTAAAGGCTATCCAACTATTACCATACGCTATAACGTCCAGGTACAAAAAGTTATGGGTGATGAACATCATGTCACCGGTATTGAACTGCTTGATGCCACAACCAATGAAGTAAATCATATGGCCGTCAGCGGGTTATTCTTGGCCATAGGGCATACGCCAAATTCTCTTCTCGTGAAGGGTTCAGTGACCACCGATGATAATGGCTACATTCTTACCAAGGGTAAAACACAAGAAACCAGTATTACGGGAGTTTTTGCTGCCGGAGAAGTAGAAGATAATCGCTATCGTCAGGCAATTGTATCAGCAGGGCGGGGAGCAAGTGCGGCACTTGATGCAGTTAACTTTTTAACTGAACTAGGCTTTACGCCATCAATGGCATCTCAATTTAAAGGCGCGTTGCAGGTTGAAGAACTTAAAATCGAAGAACTTCCTTCTCTTGGATCTTTAGCTGATCTTGGCAAGATTACCCAATCAACTGATGCACTTGTTGTCTTAGATTTTTATACCGATACGTGTCCTACCTGCTTGCAGATGATGCCGCTTGTGGCATCAGTAGCGGGAGAATTTATCGGTAAAGCACAGTTCTTTAAGGTGAATGCTGAACAAGCAGTTGATCTTGCTCAAAAGTTCTTTGTATATAAAGTGCCGTGTCTTGTAGTGGTTAAAAAAGATACGCTTCTAGCGCGCTATCATGAGACTATGAATAGACAGGAATTAAAGGATTTTGTAAGCCAATTTATAACGGCAGAACAAGCAAAATAAAACGGTATATTAAGAGAATCTATATCTGCGCACAGCATGCATCATGAAGATGATAGGTTGTGCGCAGATAGTCTTTTGTAGGCCGTGTTGTGGCAAATGTTTTGGTGCCACGCTTGGCTTTTTGTGTGTTATAAGCCACACCATACTCTTTATAAAATGCATGGACGACTGATTCATACCTCTCTTTTTCATGATACATATAATCCATATGGTTTGCTTTTTTGAGTACCAGTAGATGCGCGTTAGGGCGTTCTTGTATGGTGTTGTATAAACGCATGGTGCATTGATAGGGGACAATTTCATCGTTAAGTGATGTTACAAAGAGTATCGGAATATGAGCTGGTATCTTGGTAATAGTATCGCGAGGAAACACCCCATCTTCTTTATAGGTTCCTGCACATGCTTTGAGTGTGGCATGGAGTGCCCGTTTCATGCCAGGTATTTTAGATGCGCGATAGTGGGTTAAAAGATGGTCAATAGAATCAAATATACCTTCAAGAACGACTGCTTTAATGTTGGTGTAATCGTAGTCGAGTCCAAGAAAATTGATAATGGTGGCAGCACCCCGTGAATCACCATACAGCACAATATGGGTATGTGGATGGCAGAGGCGGTGCTGGGTAAGGGTAGTATTAAGAAGTTCAACATCATGATCTTGGCCAATATTTATCGCGCTTATATCAAAAAAATAGTGAGCAATTGAGGTTGCAGTATGCTCATGTTCGGTAATCTGTAATCCATACCGTTTTTTACCGATAGCTTTGGCAATAGGATAGGCTATAGAACGAAATCCATTGGTTGGCCAGGTAAGGGGGTTATAACAAAAGCGAGGTTTTTCTGTAACGATTTCAGCAAACGTAACCGCGCTATAGGGGTGATCAATAACATGGCCACCATGTTCCCAGGTAATTTCTTCATGAGTGGGGGCCATAAATGAGGGGCAATAACGGCCCATAACTACCGGGCTTCCTAACAATCCGGGACAATATACGTAGGAGGTTTGCTTGGTTCCTGGGGTATCAAAAAAAGAATCTGCATGTGCAGTAAGGGTGAGCATGCCGGCAAGGAGCAGTGAATGGGCATGGAAGTAGCGATATATAACGTTCATAAAAAAATCTTTCTTTGTTGATGTAGTTATCAGCCTAAGGTGCCACCTCAGAATGTCAAATCGATGCTCTAAAGCACTTTAGTAGCTATATATAAATAAAATTAAAAATGTTGCAAATAGAAAATCATACTTGCTATGATCGAGATAGGAACGGGTGGTTAAAATATAATAGAATATGCTATATAAGGGAGCTGTCATGCTCGGGGGTTATAAACTTAACATGCTTTGTCTGTTGCTTATGAGCAGCAGCTTTGTCATGCCCCTCCTGAAGGCAAGCCAATTACCCCCCCCGGTTAATCCCTACGGCACTACAGTCCATAGTGATCCCACCTATATTAACGGTGCTGTCGCAGAAAAAGTTACCCTATTTTCTCAGGAAAACTCCCAATCAGATAAAAAAATAGAACGGAGCGGCCTTTTAATTCGTTATCCCGATGCGGTGGGTACGGTAGTTATGTGCCATGGCTTTATGTGTGATAAATATGACCAAGGTATCCTGCGTGGTATGTTTCCGGCAGGCAAATTTAACGTGTTGAGTTTTGATTTTAGGGCTCATGGAGAAAATACGCGAGGGCAATGTTGTACCTTTGGCCGTGATGAAGCATATGATGTACTGGCTGCAGCACATTTTATTAAGAACCATCCTCAGGTAAAAGATGCACCAATTTTTGTGTATGGCTTTTCCATGGGAGCGGTAGCTGCTATTGAAGCGCAAGCTAAAGATCCTTCACTATTTAAAGCAATGATTCTTGATTGTCCGTTTGACACTATGGAAAATGTATTACGTCGTGGCCTGGATGATGTAAAATTTTCAATATTAGGCTATGAAATTAATATTCCTGGACGAGAACTATTAAATAAATATGCATTCCATCCATATGTGCAATCATTAGTTAAGATTATTCTTAAAACGGTGGCCCAAATGGACCCGCGTAATATTACTACGCACATGTGTCCTGTAACGCCGGTGAAAACGGTGAGTAAAGTATCAGTGCCATCGCTCTTTATATCATGTAAAAAAGATAAGCGAGTATCTATAGAAGGTATAAAAGCAATCTATAACAATTCAGCAGCAAGCTATAAAAAGTTATGGTTAACCAACGGACGCTGGCATTTTGATTCCTACTTTTATAATCCTGAGAAATATACCGAGACGGTACGTAATTTTTTAGATCTAGCATTGCAAGGAACGTTATATACCACGCAAAAGCAAGAAATTGTTGAAGATATTGAAGAGATACTTCACGAACAAAGGAGAGGGTAATGAAAAAATACAGTATAGTAGTAGGCCTATTATTGTGTATACCTACGCTGAGTGTGGGTAGTGCGCCGCATAAAGCAGTGCGCTCTGCATCAACGTTTCATAGCCTGTTAAAACAACAGCCATTTTCGGTAGTTTTTTTCTACGATCAAGATAAACAGTTGGTAACCTGTTCTAAAAAACATCCACAAGCGGCATGTCATATCCAAGTGCATACAAATAAAAACGCGCAACGGACTATAAACACAACCAGACACAATAAGCAGTATCACAAAGCTGATCTCATGTTTATTAAAGTGAACGTTGCCTACAGAGGTCTTGATGCCGTTGCCAATGAGTATGGTATTAAAAAATTTCCAACTTTTATGTTATTTAAACATGGGGTGCCGGTGCATGCTAAAAATGGCGGTATCGCGGTGCTGTCTGGTTCAGCAACGCCTGAACAACTCCATGCCTTTATTGAGCGCCATTTAGGACATGCAATTGATCTTCGTGTGGAATATAAACAGGAAGCCTATTACCAAGGACTTAATGAGCAAACGTGGGATAACGTCTTTTATGGCTACCCAAATTCTAACTTTAACGCAGTCTATGATGAAGAAAATCCAGCGAATGTAGGGTTTGGTTTTACGATACCGTGATCATCTAAGTTGTTTTTGGCGGTTACCACTCTTTTTGCTATGCTCAACATCGAGTAATTTTATAGCTGTTTCATATTATATCACGTCATGAGGCCCCATGTTATTGTTAGTAAGCTCTAAATATGCCCTTGAGCATAATCCTGAATGTATAGCCTTTGTTGTAGAACAAGACGCGCCATTACCTGCAGAACTTGAGCGTATGTCGCCACTCTTTGTTGATGTGCGCACGTATATTAAAACCCGTGATTTTACGGGAAAAGCGCAGAGTGTTTTTACGTTGCCTGCGATGCATAATGGTAAAGTAGTACAGCTGGTTATGGTGGGGTTAGGAAAACGAACGAGTGATGGGTTAATTGATGTTGAACAGTATCGCCGCGCCGTAGCCCGCATTGCCCGTACCGCTGAATCATTGCGCTGCGCCCATATTGCCTTACATCTTCCTGATGATTCTGTGCTTGGTTTGTTAACCAGCGATGTAGCAAAAGAAACAACCATTGCCCTGCGCTTAGCAGCGTACACGTTTGATGAATTTATTACCGATAAAGAAGCTAAGAAAAAGCATGTAACAGAAGTGTTTTTACTCGGTAAAGGTGAAGCAGAGCTTCAAGCTGGTGTTGATGAAGGTACGATTATTGCTGATGCGGTGAATGATGCACGCCATTGGATTGATATGCCACCGCGCGGTATGACGCCAACCATTTTAGCAGATCATGCCGTTGAAATTGCTCGTAAAAATGGCCTTAAAGTTACCGTATTTAATGAACAAGAAGTAACCCAAATGGGTATGGGTGGATTAGCAGGGGTTTCCCGTGGTTCAGATGAAGAATGTCGCTTAGCGATTCTTGAATATCATACAGAAAAACCCAAAGCGCCAACGATTGCTATTGTGGGTAAAGGGATCACCTTTGATTCTGGTGGTATTAGTATTAAGCCTGCTGCAAATATGGAAGCTATGAAAGATGATATGTCCGGTGCTGCTGCGGTTATTAGCGTGATGCGTGCACTTGCCCAATTAAAACCGCAGGTGAATGTAATAGCACTTGCGCCAATGGCTGAAAATTTACCGAGTGGTAAAGCAACCAAGCCGGGTGATATCGTAACCTTTTATAATGGTAAAACAGCAGAAGTTAAAAATACTGATGCGGAAGGGCGCCTCATTTTGGCTGATGCACTTTCGTATGCAGTAAAACATTATAAGCCTGATGTTATTATTGATATTGCAACGTTAACCGGTGCTTGCTCACATGCGCTCGGGCCATTTTTTAGTGGGCTTATGAGTCAGCATGACGATCTTACAGAACGCATTATTGCATCCGGTAAACGCACCGGTGATCGTGTATGGCCGTTGCCGTTTGATAATGATTATAAAGCAGCAGTAAAATCCCATGTAGCTGATTTATGTAATATTGGCAGTGGCAAATATCGCGCAGGAGCTATCACGGCAGCGTTCTTTTTACAAAGCTTTGTTGGTGATACGCCATGGGCACATCTTGATATTGCAGGGACTGCGCTTGATGTTCCTGATTTGCCATTTTACCGTCCTGAAGGTGCCACCGGCGCCGGCGTTCGCCTGTTTATAGATTTAATTATGTCTTGGAATAAATAATAACTTGTTAATAACAAAGGCCGACTTTCTTTGCGAGAGTCGGCCTTAATTTTTGAGCACATGCACTTGATAATGTTAGTTATGTTAAAAATTTTCAGGCATGTGGAATTTCTTCCAAGCTTTCAGTGAAGCAGGAAAATGTGGCGTTGCGAGCTCGAGTAAGCCTAATGCATATTGTCTGATTTCATATTGCGCACCAGGATGCAAGCGAAGTTTTAAAAAATGGGTGAGTGAATGGAGATTGCACGTATAAATAAACTCAGTGTAGGTACATAGCGGTAATAACCCGCGTGCCAATTCGCGACACACATCGTTTTCTAATAATTGTTCATAGGTTTTTACGATCGTAGCGATGGTATCTTTGTACTGCTGAGTAAAGTGTTCGTTATCAAATTCGCCCACCGACCCTTGGCGATTTTTTTTATCCTGATAGCGCCACTTGTTGGGCACATAAAATTCAAGTGGAGCTTTAACATAGCGGTAACTAATCTCGTTATATGAATTCATGCGATGCCGCATCCACTGGCGTGCGACATAGAGTGGACATTTAACGCGGAATGAGAGTTGATTGTGTTCAAATGGGCTGGTGTGTGAATGTTCTACTAAATAATTAATGAGTGCTTGATCACGTTCTGTTAACGTAGTGGTATGCTTGCCATATGAAACACGCGCTGCATTTACTACATCAACATCAGAGCCTGATGCGCGTATTAATTCAAGTGAACTAATGCCATCACCAAGTGGATCTGATTTGTCTAATGTTGTTGGGAGATTCTGTGTATATGCAGTTGATACATCAATGGTTTCCACGAATGTTCCTTGAGGTAATGTAGATACATTGTTAACACGTACTAGGTGTACCCCAATTTTTAGGACAATTCAAATTTAGTTTTGTGAGAGTATCATCGCGATTCTTTAACCATTCGCACCATAAGGCCAATCATGGCCAGATTGCACACCAAGGCGGTGTTCCCATAACTTACCAGCGGTAGCCCGATCCCTTTGGTAGGGACTAACCCGGTGGTTACTGCCAGATTTATGAGTGCCTGGAGGTTAATAAGAAGCACAAAGCCGATACTCGATAGGGTGCAAAAGGGATCAGTCAGTTGCCAGGCAAGTTTGAGGCCCGTGTAGAGTAGAATCATATAGAGAGTAATTATGGTGAGGCAGCCTATAAAGCCGGTTTCTTCTGCGATGATAGAAAAGATAAAATCCGTATGCTGCATCGGTAAATAAAAGAATTTTTGCTTTGATTGCGCTATTCCAAGACCCATAATGTGCCCGGATCCAATAGCAATGAGTGATTGTATAATTTGAAACCCAGCTCCTTGGGGATCATCCCACGGATTTAAAAATGTTAAAACACGCTTGAGACGGTATGTTTTAAACATAATGAGCGCAATGCCTGCAGGAATCATTGCTGCCATGGTGAGTGCTAAATAGAGCGTATAAAATTGGGCGATAAAAAAGAGAGCAAAGATGGTGATGATCAGCGTTACGGTCAGACCAAAATCAGGTTGCTTGAGTAAAATAAGGCTGGTAATTCCAACAATGATAAGAGGTGGCACGTAGCCGTTTATAAATGAGGAAGTTCGCTTTTGGTTTTTGGTAATAAAGTGAACAATATAGAGAATAAGCGCGATTTTTAATAATTCACTTGGCTGAAAGACAAAACCGTAAAGATTAATCCAGCGACTTGAACCATTAATGTGCTGGGAAAGACCGGGGACTAAGGTCAGTGCTGTAAGGCCAAGGGCCGCAAAAAAAAAGAGCGGACAATAGCGCTTTACTACTTCTACCGGTATCATGCAGGCGATGATAAAGGCGATGAAGCCTACACACAATCCAATAAGTTGTTTTTTAACAAAATATAACGATGTGCCAAAGTGTTCCAGCGCATACACTGAGCTTGATGAATAAATAAATAAGAGACCGATAATTACCAGTGCGAGGGTGGTTATGAGGATAATACTCAGATCATTTCTGGTGGCACGATAGGGGTGAAGCATGGGATACCTTTCATTACTCTGCTACCTTAATAAACCCCTTTTTCTTCTGTCAACGCTTTACCTATCCAACATTTATTATTACCGGTTGAAATAAATTGAGAATATGAGAAACTATGTATCCTTAACACTTTTTTCAATATGGATCGTTAATAAAGTAGGGGGAATATATGGTTAAAAAACTATTTATAACAGGATTAGTATTCTTGAACGTAGGAATGTATGGGATGGACTGGCAAAAAACGACATGGAAAAAGCCAGAATCTCCTGAGGATTATCTCGGTTTCACACCTTCTTTTTATCCAACTGTTCAACAGAAAGCTCATGTGAGCGTTAACCATGAGGTATTTCAAGACAAACTTTCTTTTCAACAGAGCCTGGTAGCCCATGATTATAGGGCGCATCTAGATGAAAAGAATCGGGATTTATTTCGCCTAAAAAAGAAACAGATTAATGCTATGTGGCTAGAGAAACATCAAAAAGCTGAAGAGCTTAGTGTATTTGGTAAGCATATTGTTGCTCATTGTGCAAAGCAAAATGCAGGAGTAGCAAAAAATAGCACACCAAAGATCTAGTAAACACTGATGCTCCTGTCTACACTAGCTCCTGAGCGTAGATTTACCGACACATAATTAATCACAGTAAGGGAGTAAAGTTATGACAAAAAAATTAGTTTTTGGTGGGTTGTTGATGGGCGCATCAGTGATGTGGGGACAACAGCAGGTGCCAAGGCCAAAGCCTCCTCAAAAACCTGAAGCGTATTTTGATTCACCCGCTTGGCGCTATGCTGCATTGGGAGAGGCTCCCAGGCCACTCTCTGTTATAGAAGAGGTAGATCGTCGTTTGCTCAAAATTCCTAAGAGTGATTTTGAAGAAAATATACACGATCATCTTGTTAAAAACGAAGCTTATTTATTAGAGAAGCTGAAATTCTTTTTACAATATCTGCATATTCCCGTTGCAGAGCGGGAAGCTCATTGGAGAAAGCTGCTTCAAGAAAAAAATGATTTCTTTTTACAGCATAAAGATCTACCTGAACAAGAGCGAGAAGATCTTTGGGATAAACTGCAAGAAAATCCAGAGCTGAAAGAACATTATTATGAATATCTGAAATGGAAAGCGCAAAAAGCACAAGAGTCTGATGATAAAGCAAAATTAGAAGATGCCATGCATGTAGAACCTACGGAGCCTCAGCGGCGTGAAACGTACGTTCCTAAAGAGAAAGTTCTTATTAAATTTGCGTGGTCAGTTTCTTAACCAGATCCTTAAATTTGTTACCCCGCTCTTTATAATCTTTAAACAAATCAAAACTTGCGCCCGCGGGAGAGAATACAATCTGTTCACCGGGTGCGCTTTGTTTGGCACACGTAGCAAACGCTTCTTCGAGGGTTGTGCTACATGTTGCAGGGATTGCTGCTTGCATGCACCAGGAATAGAGTTGCTCACGTTCTTTACCAAAACAATGCACCTGTTTTACCTGTCCATGTAATTGCTTAATAAAATCTTCTCGTTTAATCCCTTTACTGATGCCGCCAACAAAAAGATGAATTGGTTTTCCCTGCAATTGTGTAATTGCTGCTAGGGTTGATTGGGGAGTGGTTGATTTTGAATCGTTATAAAAAATGATGTCGTTGATAGTTGCTACTTTTTCAAGACGATGTTCTGGTACGGTGAGAGAATTTTTGATATCTCCAAGAGAATCAAGACGGACGTTGAGCATATGAAGAGCGCTGCAGATGATAAGCCAATTTTCTATGAACGATGCTTCTGGCAAATCACTGAGCGCAATAAGTTTTTGTTCGCCATAATTATGATGTAATACAATATAGTTGTTCTCGATATAAAAGATGGCGAGTGCAGGATCGATGGCAGTCAGTTCCATGTCAGTTGGCCGTGAAAGAGAGAAAATCGCAGTGTTTGCACGAGCAGGCTGGCCGAGCGGGTATATTTTTTTATATAGGTTTAATGGTAAGAGTGTTTTTTGATGCTCTTTTTGCTGCGAAAATATTTTGCCTTTAGCCCTAAAATACTCATCTTCAGTACCATGCCTATCCAAGTGATTCGGGTAAAAGTTGGTCAAAATAGCAAGATCGGGGGCAAATGATTGGCACAAATCTAACTGAAAACTGGAGACTTCAAGGACGGCGATGTCCGATGGGGTTGCAAGTAAATCGAACATGGCCGTACCAATATTGCCACCAGTAGCAACCTGAAATTGGGTACTTAAAATAGTAGATAGTAGATGAGTAACACTTGTTTTGCCAATAGAGCCGGTAATAGCAATAATCGGTTTTTTATATGCCGCTGCAAATATATCAAGTTCAGAAAGCCACTTTGATTGGTAGTGAGCATATGGACGCAGGTCAATACCTGGGCTCGGGAGAATGAACTCATTATGCTCAAGAAAGGGGAGAAGTTTATCGGCATTAAACCAGGCGATGCTGTATTGAGCAAGAAATGCTGTTTCTTCCCCACTGAGAATGCGGTTATCTAAAACCTGAAGATGGGCACCCTGTGCATGCAAATAACGTACGGCTGACGTTCCAACAACGCCAAGTCCCCAAATGCCAATGTTTTTATTTTTAAATTCCATATGAGTAGGATACCTGATTATGGTTATTCTGCTATAGTTTCTAGTAAAAAATGGGCAATACGGTAAAGTTATTATTATCTAAAAAAGATTTTTTGATTAAGGATAGCCATGGCCACTGATAAAGCAGAAACTACGGTCAGTTTTAAAGATACATTAAATTTGCCGCGCACCGATTTTCCCCTCCGCGCGAATACAAAAACTGAAGACCCGGCGATGATCAAGCGGTGGGAGCAGCAAGAACTTTTTTCCCAATCAACTGAGCATAATAAAGGGCATACCAAATTTATTCTCCATGATGGCCCTCCCTATGCAAATGGCCACATTCATTTAGGTCACGCCTATAATAAAATTTTAAAAGATATTGTTACTAAATCACAGCGCATGATGGGCAAACATGTGCCCGTTATTCCTGGGTGGGATTGCCATGGCTTGCCTATTGAATTTAAAGTGGCCCAAGATAATCCCGGTTTGTCGCCCCAAGAAATGAAAAAAGCGTGCCGTGCTTATGCACAACAATGGATTGATGTACAGCGATCTGAATTGAAACAATTAGGCGTGTTAATGGATTGGGATCATCCCTATATTACCATGTCGCCGGGGTATGAGGCGGCAACGTTGCGCGCCTTTGGTATTTTTGTTGCTAATGGGTACATCGAACGTAAAAATAAAACCGTACCATGGTGTTTTCATGATCAAACAGTGCTTGCATCAGCAGAAATTGAATATCATGAACGTAAAGATCCATCTATTTACGTGCTCTTTGAACTTGTACAATCGTTTACCGATCAACTATTTCCTGACTTTGCAGGAAAATCAGTTAATTTCTTAGTGTGGACTACCACCCCCTGGACGTTGCCATTAAATCGTGCTGTGCTTATCCGTCCATCAACTGAATATGCGATTGTTGAAACTGGCGGTACCTATTTTATTATTGCACAAGCATTAATTGAAAAATTTGCATCCCTATTGCAACGTGAATACCAAGTAATTGCAACCATTAATTCAGATACGTTATTAGCGGCACATCCCAAAATACAGCACCCATTTATTGATGACTTAAAAGTGCCACTTATTGCTGATAAATCAGTGTTACTTGAAGATGGTACTGCATTAGTGCACTGTGCGCCTGGCTGTGGACCAGAAGATTATGAAGTTGGCGTACGCAACAGTCTTGAAATTTTTTCACCGGTAGGCCCTGATGGTCGATATACTGCGGGGATTGCGCCACAAGAATTAGAAGGCATGTTGGTTACTGATGGCCAAATTTGGGTGATAAAAAAATTAGCTGAGCGTGGACGCATGCTTTATAAAGGAAGTATCAAGCACAGTTACCCCCATTGTTGGCGCTGCCGTAACGGCCTTATTTTCCGTGCAACGCGTCAATGGTTTTGTAATCTCTCCCAGGGTGATTTAAAACAACGCGCGCTCACCGTAACTGATACCATTAACACGGTTCCTGAAAAATCAATTAACCGGTTAAAAGCAACTATTGAAGGGCGTCTTGAATGGGTGCTTTCCCGTCAACGAGTGTGGGGCGTACCTATTCCGGCATTGCTCTGTACCAAGTGTGATTATACCTATATCACCCAAGGGTTAATTGAACGGGTTGCAGAAGGTGTTGAACAGGAAGGTATTGAATATTGGGATAGCGTAGAGGTTGAGCAGCTCCTACCAAAAGGTTTTGCGTGCCCGCTGTGTACCACCACTGTATTTAAAAAAGAATATGACATTTTAGATGTCTGGTTTGATTCTGGTATCAGCCATTATGCGGTACTCAGAAAAAATCCGGAATTGCAGTTTCCTGCTGATATGTATATTGAAGGGAAAGATCAGCATCGCGGCTGGTTTCAAAGTTCCTTGTTAACTGCACTGGTTATTGAAGGTGTTGCACCGATGCGTACCATTGTAACCCATGGATACACAGTCGATGCGCAGGGCAGAAAAATGTCTAAATCGTTAGGTAACGGCGTAGATCCACAGGATATTATTAATCAGTTAGGAACTGATGGCTTACGCTTGTGGGCTTCAAGCATCGATAATTCAGGTGACGTAGTAGTTTCAGATGTGCTCTTAAAAAATGTGGGACAGGTTGCACAAAAGATTCGCAACACGTGCCGATTCTTGCTCCAAAATCTGTATGATTATGATCATACACGCGATGCAGTTCCGTTTGATCAGCTGTTACTCATTGATCGTCACGCGCTAGAACAATTAGTGGATGTACAAGCAACGGTGATGCGTAATTATGCTAACGTTGATTTTACGGGTATATTCCATGTGCTTGGTGATTATTGTGCGGTAGATTTAAGTGCCGCCTATCTTGATATTATAAAAGATCGGTTATACGTTGAAAAAGCGGCTGGGTTAAAGCGGCGTTCAGCACAAACGGTGTGTTGGTATATTCTTGACACGCTTACCCGCCTTATGGCCCCAATACTTTCATTTACCGCTGAACAGATTTCAGATTATTACCAAAAAGATAAACAGCAATCGATTCATATGCAGCAGTTTGCACCATTAACACAGCTGCGCCATTTCTTTGAAACGCAGATGCTCTCTGAAGGTGGCGAGCATATCACCACTACCCATGCGCTGTTAACCGAAGTTCCAGCAGCGTATAATTTTGATGCAATTCAAGCATGGTTAAAAAGCCATGAACAACAGTGGGTAGTGTTAAAAGATCTCCGCTCAGCGTTATTAAAAGCCATTGAAGGCATGCGAGAAAAAGGGATCATCAAGCATTCGCTCGAAGCGCGTCTTACTATTTACATGGATATGGCATTGCGCAATTCGCTCGCACCCTTTTTTGTGCATGAAGATACTGCTGTTGAAACACAAAAAAGCTTCTTGAAAGAATTCTTAATTGTTTCCCAACTAGAGTTTGCACCATCAGCGCAAGGGCTTACTGAATCTATGATGACAGGACTCTTTGTGCAGGTTGAACATGCGCTTGGACGCAAATGCCCACGTTGTTGGAATTGGGATGAATTTCCTGGTGAACATGATTTATGTAGACGATGCCAGGGAGTGTTGAGATAACAGCTCACCAGTAGGAATCTATTAAACAGAAGAGGGCACTCTCGTGAGTGCCCTCTTTAAGTATCTGTATAGGATAGTTTATATATCGCGTATCGCGTTACTTGCTGCTTGTAGCGCCTTAATAAGATCAGAGATGGTGGTTGGTTTTGCAAATTCTTTTCTAATAGCTTCAATCGCTTGCGCTTTTGCTGGATCTGTTTGATGAACTTTACCAAGCATCTCTTCAGTTATTTCTTTACCAAAGAATGCGTATTCTTTATCCAATGAAATCGGCTGTTTTAACACATGTTGTTCAAATGCAGTAAGTTGTGTTACGAGATTATCAAATATCTTACAATCATCAGCATATTCTTTACGCATCTCAGTGCGATGTTGTTTTTGCACAGCAGCTGGTAATTTATGAAGGACGCTTGTCATGCTTTTTGCCTGTCTTTGTACAGCTTTACATGCATCAACCACTTCAGTAAATGCGCGAGCAGTTGCTATATCTGCTGGCTTATCTACTTGCTTAATAATATGCTCATCTAATCCCTTTATTTGGTTAAGGGCCATTCCTACATCAATAATTGCGCCATATAATTTTGCTTTCTGTCTTCCGTAGGGCGTTTGGTCTTCCTCTTTTTCTTGTGCTGCTTTGCGCGTGCTCTCTTTCTTGCCAGCTTTAGCAGACGGTGTTGGTGCACCTTTAACTTCAGGAGCTGGTGCCTCTGGCATAGCCTTGGTTGGTTTTACTGGCGTACCTGCAGACATGCCTCCACGTGTATCAGCTTTTGCACCGACTTCTTTATTGAAATCAGTAAGCGTGGTGTATAGCGCTTCAACTGCTGGTGGTACCACAACACCGCGTTTTGTTTTAAGAGTGCTGATTTGATTAATGAGCTTATTAATGCGTTCTGTATATGGAGCAGTTACATCGCGCAACGCATTTTTTATCGCTTCTGCTGATGATTGGTTAGTGCGGCCACGGGTTCTTAATTTCTTAGCTAAATCAAGCGCATTGTTAATGTGCGTTTGTGCTTTAGTGATAGCATCGTGTAATGTATTATCTATCTGAGCGCCGCCCGCAAGCTGATTATAGATGTTCTGCAGTGAACTGGTGTCATACACTTCAGCAAATTTTTCAAGCGCTTTATCAATTTTAGTTACTAAACCTTTGCCTGTTTCATCTAAGGTAGCAGCAGCTTTTTTATTCTCTTGCTCAGCTTTTTTCTCTTTTTCTGTTTTGCCTGGAGCTTCTTTTCCTGGTGCGCCTGGTTTGCTTGGTGGTGTGCTCGGTTTGTTAGTGTATGTTTCTGGGCCACCATAATATCCGCCACCGGAATATGGATAGCCGCCTGAGTATGATGGATATCCTGGTTGTTCACCGCCAGTATAGCCGCCTCTGCTTTGTTGTGGCATTACCGTTTCACGTTTACCTTCATGGACTTGTGGGCGCTTAGAATGTTCAATGGCTTGTTTGCGCTCTTTTTCTGCTTCTTCCTTGAGCTCTTTTTCACGTGCTTGTGAAGTACCTAGTACTTTAGCAATATCGGTTGGCACGTGTAATGTGTAGATAGCTTCTGCAAGCGTATTTAATACCTGTCTGATTGCTTCATGTGATTCTGGTGTGACATTACCTAAACCAAATGCTGGTGGCTGAATTTTTGGTTCATGACGTACAAGTGCTTGTCTGATATGGATCAAGTTATTATATAAACTTTCTTGTTCGATAAGTTTGCTTAAGTATAAATAATTCTTAGTTTTTGGATCGCGATCTTTTAAGTGATTGAGCTGTTTATTTAACGCTTCAATATCAGTTTTGAGAATTTCCCACGTTAAATTATTCTTCCATTCTCTTATTTTGTTTCGGGATACCCATTGTTCAATGTTGCCGGGCAATTCAGGAATCATGGTTGATTTACGTATGAATCGTTCAATGTGCATGATAAGATCGTCAATGAGATTAACGGCTGCTTCAACTGATTTAGCAGGAAGTTCTGGTGTTTTTTCTGTGTGCACCGGTTTTTCTTCAACAACTTCAGGTTGTGTCGGTGCTGTTGGTTGCGGTGTTGGCTGCGGCATTGCTTGTTGATTTTCTTCAACCAGCATTTGATCAACAAACTTAACGAGTTCATCAGGAGACATCTTGCTCATAACATTGGTAAGCTCTTCAACTTCTTTATGAAATTGTGCTTGGTCTTCTGGCGATAGGGTACTTACATATTGATCGATTTCTTTTGTTACTTCTGCTTCCCATGTAGCTAATTCATCAGGAGACATAGGAGGAATATTATTAAAATCGATTTTGCCACCGGGAGCTACAGGAGGGTAATTGTTCTGGGCAGGTAGGTTATCAGCGTTGTTTGCTGCCGGAGCATTCATGGCCATTACTGGCTGACTGCTTCCTAATACGATACTAAGGAGGGTAAGAAAGAGGGTAGTTCGGGTATAGCTCTTCATATAAGACCTTTTTATTTATTTTTAACCTATAGTAGTGATATTTACTAATAGTATACGTGTTTTTTTAGAAATTTAAATTGCCCGTTCTTTACCTAGGAAATAGGGGGACACCGGTATGAAACAGATACTCCCCGGATTTTTACTCATGGAAGCAACCATAGCGGTACTTATGAGTATCATATTGAGTTCAATTATGGTGTTGTATCTAGGAAAAGCGGCAACATTACGTGCTGACATACGAAATCGTTCTTACGCATTATCGTGTGCGCTTGAAACCATGGAAGGGGTATTAAGTGGAAGTATCGCACACACGCATGCAGCGTGCACGGTACAAAAAATTCCGCTACTCACATCGCCGCTGTGCACGGGCATTGATCTGGTACTACCACCGTTGGCACACTCTGTGCTCGTGCGTGCACAGAGTATGGTGCTGTGCAGTTGGACAGGGCGATGAAGATACCTGGTTTTTCAATTATCGAATTCTTACTCTATATCGGGATTGTGACGCTTATTATAGGATGTACCACCACAGCATTGATGTATACCTATAGCAGTGTAGTACGCGCACACCATTCATTGCATGAGATGTCTATGCTCTCAACCGCATGTGATGTGTTTGCCCATGATGTATATGAGGCATCCGATGCGCGTGATACGTGGTATCAACCAGATGTGCATACGATACTATTTCGATGTGGCACAACGGATATGTGCTGGCTGGTGAAAGAGAAAAAGTTAATGCGTGTAACTGGTACGTATGATAGAAATTCACAGCGATGGACACAGCGCACTATCAGTGTTATGTCAACTGGCGTTACTGCATGGGCATGTACGCTGATACCGTCTTTGCATGCGTCAGACACGATATGCGCAGTAACGTGTGAAATTGCAGGGGACGATAGTTCAGTTACACGGTATGTCGCACTCAGAGTAGGGAGGGTGGTGTGAACAATTGCGTGCATGGCTCAGCATTAGTTGCCGTATTAGTACTGTTATCAGCGGGTATCATAGCAAGTTTTAGTGTGTGGCAACATACCTGGTTACTCAGTGATGTTGTGCGTAGCAAAGAAATCTATTATCAGCAGCGCTACGCTACAGAAGGGTTACTGTTGTGTGGATGCACCATAGCTTCCTATAATAAAGACCGCATAATACGCGATCGTGGCAAGCAGGCAGTTATTACGTTACCTCAATGGCCCATCACCGATACTATCTTTGGATGTGGTACTATTACTATTACGGCAGAGACGCCAACCTACATACAGATACGCAGTGCATTGCAGGTAGATAATCACGAAGTATGTTCTCTTATGTGTACGTTGCATGTACCTGAAGTAGCGGGAGATAGTAATGATGATACGCGCGCAGTTATTACCGCATGGTCAACGGTTAAGTCGTAATGCTACTGCATTAGTTACTCTATCTGCAGTGCTGCTCACCATCCCACTCTATTTCCCCCATTCTTTGTGTTGGCTTGTGTTTATTGCCTATGTCCCGCTTTTTTATGCCGCATTAATGCATCGTCTTACCTTCTGGCATGGATTCTGGTGGGGATTGTTGTGTTGGAGCGGGCAGTTGTATGCACTCTTTTGGATGGTGTATGAGCATGGCTATGGCGCCTTTCGCATGCTCGTTCCGCTCATGCTTGTTATATATTGTGCGCTGTATAGTGCTGTAGTGTTTTATGGAGCAGCGCATTTGAGTAGAGGCAAGAGTAGAGAAGTTGGTGCTGGCATCTGGGTTTTTTGTGTGTGTTTCTATTATCTTAGTATGCGCTACGCATCACTCTGGATTATCGGATTATCAACCGGATATCCGCTGGCATTACCAGTACTAGTGTTAGCCGAATATCCGCACTGTCTTGGTGCTCTGCCCTACCTAACATCAGCAGGATTGTTGGTCTGTTTACTGGTGAGCGCGATGGGAGTTGCTTACTATTGCCTGAGTAAGCAACAGATGGCGCTTGTACTGAGTGTTGCTGGGCTGCTTCCCTTTGGCATTGGGTGGGTTGTGCCGTCAACACACATTCCTGAACCGCCGTTAGTGCGTATCTGTGCTACCGTGATCCCGCCGGTACCCTATGGCGCCATGCACCCACGTGATCGAGCGCAGGATATTAACGCCTGCATCATGCAGGTGTGTGCCGATAAACCAGAGACGCAGATTATTATACTGCCCGAATCCAGTTATCCATTTGAACTTAATACACATGAAAATGTCATTGATCTGTGGAGTATTAATGCGTTAGATAAAGGGCAGCAGCTTGTTTTAGGATCCTATTATAAAGAAAAAGGGAATTTGTATAACGGTATCTATGGCATCAAAGAATGTCGCGTAATTTTTAATTATGTCAAAAATTGCCGCATGCCATTTACCGAGTATGTTCCTTTTCCATGGAGTTTGCTTACCTGTACGCGAACGCTTTTTTTAAAAAACAAATGCGGATTTTCAGCAAAAGAATCTCCCTATGTCATACCCTTAACACCTGATTTTTTAGTGTGCCCTGCTCTATGCTCTGAATTTTTCTTTGATGCCTATGCGCGCAATCTACCGTACCCGGTTCTTGCGCTGGTTAATGACAGTTGGTTTTCGTGTACCTACATTAAACGTCTTATGTATTTGTTTGCCCGGTATACTGCATGTGAGCAATCGCAGGACGTTATCTATAGTAGTTATACCTATGGAGCGTATATAGACAAGTTAGGTAATGAATGGTGAAACCAGACGTAACCCAATAAAACTTCGCAGTTATTCTCTAAGGCAAAGACTGGCTTTAACTACCGTAAATTTAGAGTATACTACCATGGTACATAAGAAGTATGTGTACACAGAAAGGGTTCCTATGAAAGTATTTTTACTCAAGAATGTTGAAAAAGTGGGTATGGAAGGGGAAATTGTTAAAGTTTCAGACGGCTACGGCGTTAACTTTTTAGTTGCACACAAGCTTGCTGTTGAAGTTACTCCAAACAATGAAGCATCATTACAAAAAAAGATTAGAACGGTTGAAAAGCGCCAAGAAACTATTGCCACACAAACCTCTATGCTTGCTGAAAAAATCAAAACATTAAAACTGACACTTAAGCGCAAAATCCATGATGATGGACGGTTATACGGCTCAATCAATGCGAGTGAAGTGGTTGAACTGTTAGCAGAAAAAGGGGTGTCAGTTGCAAAAAATCAGATCGAATTTGGCAAAATGATTAAAACAACTGGTACGTATGATGTTACCATTAAACTTTCATCAAAATTACAACCTACACTCAAATTGCAGATTCTTCCTGAGTAATCTGATTTCCCTATAGGTACCATGAGATGCACATAGAAGGAAAGCGGCAGGGATTAGTAAAACCAACTATCGGTGATACGGAAAAAACGGTTGGCAAAAATCTACCGGCAAACTTGGAAGCTGAGCGCGCTGTTTTAACTGCTTTATTATTAAATGATGCGAGCCTATCACAGGTAGCAGAATTTTTGACGGCAGAAGATTTTTATGCGATTTCGCATAAAATAGTGTATCAGGCAATAGTTGATATCATGCACGAATTCAAGCGTGTAGATGTTGTCACTTTACAAGATGAACTTGCAAAGCGCGGGCAGCTTGAAGTTATTGGCGGTGTTGTAT
Organism: Candidatus Babeliales bacterium; assembly: GCA_044451405.1. Lineage (GTDB taxonomy): Bacteria > Babelota > Babeliae > Babelales > Vermiphilaceae > JBIOKB01. The sequence continues at coordinate 4,941 of JBIOKB010000014.1, read as the reverse complement.
TTTTACTCTCACTACAAGAAGATATTCCCGCTATTGGTCTTATTGAACAGCATGCGCGCATTATCAAAGAAAAAGCGGTGTTGCGTGAATTGATTACCTCAGCAGCAGGGATTATTACCAGCTGCTATGCGCAAGATGATAAACACATTGATGTGGTACTTGATAATGCAGAAAAAACTATCTTTCAGATTGCTAATAAGCGTACCAATCAATCGTTTGTACAGCTTAATATCTGGCTAAAAAAAACATTTAAACAGTTATCCAACATCAAAAGTAGCAGTAAGGGTATTACTGGTATTCCTTCAGGATTTAAAAAATTAGATCTCATGTCGTCAGGATTTCAAAATGGCGATCTGGTAGTACTTGCAGCGCGTCCTTCAATGGGTAAAACAGCACTTGCTCTTGGTATGGCGCTCCATGCAGCAGAAAGTGGTGCGAGCGTTGGTGTGTTTTCACTTGAAATGTCTGCTGAACAATTAAGTTTGCGTTTATTATCATCTCAATCGGGTATTGCACATCATAATATTAGAAATGCAACGTTAAGCTCACAAGAATGGGTATCATTAACTGGTGCTGCAGCGCAACTATCGGAGATGAAAATTTTTATTGATGATGTTGCCATGCTTACTTTGATGGATTTGCGTGCTAAAGCGCGTAAACTCAAAGCAGAACACAATTTACAATTGCTGGTTATCGATTATTTACAACTTATTCATGCAAGCAGAAGACATGAAAATAGACATCAAGAAGTGTCTGATATTTCCCGTTCATTAAAAGCGCTTGCTAAAGAATTAGAGGTTCCTATCATAGCACTTTCACAGCTTTCACGTGCTGTTGATAGCCGCATGGATAAACGCCCAATGCTTTCTGATTTACGTGAATCAGGCGCTATTGAGCAGGACGCAGATCTTATCATGTTTTTATATCGTGATGTTATGTACAACCCTGAAACAGAAAATCCTGCGCTTGCTGAGCTCATTATCGGCAAACAGCGTAATGGACCTACCGGAACGGTGTTTCTTAACTTTGCGCGCGAGCTTACTAAGTTTGTCGATCAAAACGTACACGAGTATTAATGTGCGTACACCCAGCCTTCGCTTATCCAGGTCTTCAGACTTGGCAAGCTACGGCGGGTTATACTTGTATTGTGAAAAAATGCGGGGTATATTCGTATGATATTTAAGCAGTGCAATAAAAAGGATACCCGTGAACTACCTCTTGGCAGCTTTGGTACGTACGATGCAATGCATCACACCAACACAACATCTTGTCATAATTTTCTGTTTTATGTTTGTATCGAGTGAATGTCAGCAATCACTGACAGATACCCCTACACGGCAATCGTGGCGCCTCATTCAAGACATGGCGCGTGATACGGTGGTGCAAGTGTTTGCGCAAATTGCAGAAATTGATTTAATGCAACCATATAAAACACCGACCCAGTACGGCTCACGCGGAAGTGGTTTTTTTATCAATGAACATGGATATATTATTACCAACGCACATGTTATTGATCAAGCCCATGCCATATGGATTCAGATCCCATCACTCGGTAAACGGCTCATTAATGTGATAGTTGTTGGCATATGTCCTGAGCGTGATATTGCGTTATTGCGCGTGGCAGATGAAGATGTTGATTATATTCGTTCTGAACTTGGGTATATTCCCTATCTTGTATTGGGTGATTCAGATAAGGTGCGCCGCTCTGATGAGGTTTTAGCACTTGGCTATCCGCTCGGACAAGAATCATTAAAAAGTACCACCGGGGTCATTAGTGGGCGAGAAAAAAATCTTATTCAAATGAGTGCGCCGATTAATCCGGGCAGCTCAGGAGGCCCGCTACTTAATCTTGCTGGTGAAGTTATAGGGATAACATGCGCAGGAATTATTGAAGCACAAAATGTTGGCTATATCACGCCGATTAATGAAGTGCATGTTATTAAATCTGATTTAGAAACAACGCCGTTATTGCGTAAACCAACACTCGGCATATTCTCCATGTATGGCACACCAGAGTTAACCAAATTGCTTGGCAATCCATCGCCGGGTGGTTGTTATGCGGTAGAAGTTATAAAAGATAGTTTAATGGATAAAGCAGGGGTCAAGCGTGGCGATATGTTGTATGAGATTAATGGGTATCGTCTTGATATTTATGGTGAAATGAAAGTACCGTGGTCAGAAGACAAGATTACCATCGCTGATTTTGCTTCCCGTTTAGCGCTTGGTGATCAGGTGAATATTACGGTGTATCGCCACGGAGCACGCAGTGAATGTCAGGTTATTTTTGAACAAAATAAATTGTTGCCAATACGCCGCATATATCCTGGCTATGAGCCGTTAGAGTATGAAATTTTTGGTGGCATGGTGGTAATGGAACTCACCTTAAATCATGTAAAGGCGTTAATCAATCAGGCGCCCGGCCTTGCCAAGTATCTTGATATGAAGCATCAATTAGAACCGGTATTGGTTGTTACGCACATTTTCCCTAACTCGCAACTGTTCAGATCACGCACACTCATGGTAGGGGTGACGTTAAATGAAATTAACGGGATGCCGGTAAAAACGTTAGCTGATTTTAAAGCAGCGATAGCAAATCCCGTAAGCGAAACCTATTTTACCATCAAGGCAACGGATAACGTTACGCGTGCCTCAGATCATGTATTGGTAGTACTTGCATATAACAAAGTGTTAGAAGAAGAAGTAACGTTGTCACGTGATTTTAGGTATCCGCTGTCAGATACGGTGCAGGCATTGTTAACCAAAGGGTAACATGACAATTCTCGGCATAGATCCGGGGTTTCGATTCGCAGGCTATGCAGTTATAAAAAAAGAGGGGCATAGGACATTCATGCTCGATTGTGGGTACGTAAAAATGTCACCAACGCAGAGCTTAGTTGATCGCGTGGGGATATTTCATGATGCGATACAAGAAAAAATTACCGTCTATGGCATTACTGATCTGGCGCTTGAAACACCGTTTTTAGGCAAAAATGCGCAGAACTTTTTAAAACTTGGCTACCTGCGCGGCATTCTGTATTTATTAGCAAACAAAAACAAATTAAACCTGCATGAGTTTACACCCATGCAGGTTAAGCAATCAATTACGGGATTTGGTGGCGCGAGTAAAGATCAAGTAGCGCGTGTTATTTTGCAGCTATTTCCAAAGCTTAATGCACCGGATAAAGCTGATGTGACTGATGCTATTGCCGTCACGCTATGTGGCTTGTGGAAGAATCCGGTGTTAGTAAACCGGTAATTATCGAGCTAACGGGGCTGTTATTGCTCGTGCAAGTCCATCGATTATTCTAAACGGTATACTTAACGGCGTTCTGCCAAACGGCATTTCATGTCTTCTCGTACAATGGTGTCTTACGTCTCTCTCATAATTCTCGAGATACTCGTGTGCTTGCGCATCATCAAGTTTATGGGGAGTTAAAGATCTTGGAAAGAGTTGTGCGGTTCCCAAACGGCATTGTTTTCGATAAAAATGCCTTCAGGAGCGCCTAATGCGGCAACGATTAATAACCAGGTAGCAAAAGTTGAGATCATGAAAGACTCCATATAAAAGTAATTAAAATAAATGTATTACACTTTCCATGTAAATTGTTGCCAGCGAGTAAGCTTCACGCCACGTTTCTTGAGTAATTTGAGAATAGTACGCTTGTTTTTTATTGCTTCAGAATTCGTGCTTTTTCTATGCATATCATCACCAAACCCCCACAGTGGAACACCGCATGCAAAGAGTGATGCTGTTGCTCCAACAACATTTCCACCAAAGCTACTTATTTTATGTTTTACGGGGCTACGATATGTATAGGTAACATAGTCAATGGCAGTTTTTCTTTTATTATTTTTTATATGAGGATTAGCGCCATGTTCAAGAAGCAACTTAACCACATCGCAGTTGTAACGATCACTTCTGTATACGGCACGTAGAAGAGCTGTATTTCCTTCATTGTTTTGAATATTTGGATTTGCCTTGTAATGCAGGAGTAGTTTTACTACTTCCAAATATTCAGGGGATATTTTTGACATGTCGCTTGCAATTATAAGAGCTGTATTCCCCTCATTATCTTGCATGTTTGGATTGGCTCCGTGGGCAAGAAGTTCTTGTATAATGGCATAACGGTGACTATTGAAACTATATTCTCCATGGCGATACCTAATTGAAGTAATAAGTGCGCAACTAGGGTTAACTCCGTGAGACAAGAGTTGTTTAACTATAACAAGGTTCCCTCTGTCGACGGCTAATAATAATTCTGATTCTTGTTCGCTTGCATGAAGCAGGGGAACGCCAAGGACCAGGGTAACTAAAAGAGACCGGAATACGGTTAAGATCATGAAAGACTCCATTAAGAAAGATCGATATTAATTTAATAGTAAGCTGGCCTAGCATTATGTCAATACATGATTTGAAATAAAGAGATAAAAATAGCAGGTTATAAACCAGAATCTTTCTATAAACTCAAATAGAGTATTAATTGGTGTCGAGACTTGTGCTTGTAGAGGACAGGGTACAAAGCCCTAAAGAAACGCATAAATTTAAATTATTCTGATAATGACTATTATGTTAAAACAAATAACCAAAAGAAGTCGAAATAACGGAACAACCAATCAATTCAAAGGACTTTAAAAGAAAAATAGTCGTAAATCTCAGGTAACTTCCCACCATATATAAGGTTTTTACCTATTATCATGGGGGCACAATATAAGGTACTATTCCTAATAATCTCCGAAGTTACCCCGGTAGTTATATCATAGGAATAAATTCCTAAACCACCTTCAACTAGGCCCCTACAATCCACGAAATAAATGGCCCCCGACTCATACCATGGCACAAAGGGCAAAAACCCCTCGCACATCCGATCAGTACTCCGCGGTAACACTAACGCAGCAGGAATGGTATAGGAAAAGAGGTAGGTAAGAGACCAAGTATTGGAT
>JBIOKB010000013.1:0-26736 GCA_044451405.1 Candidatus Babeliales bacterium | reverse complement strand
CCTTAAGATAGACTGATTTGGATTGTATAACGTTTTTGCTTTTTTTATGATGGTCTTAAAAAATTTGGGCAACTCCAAAAGACTCACAATCGCCCCATAAAAAACCATGCCACTAATAAAAGCAAATGCGAAATCATTGTAATTTAAATAATCAAAAAAATATGTGTGCGCGGGACTTAATAGTATTATTTTAGATATGACTCCAATGGCTAGTGGAACCATAATAATACTTCCTGCGATAAATCCAATTGATATAAACAATGGCAATTCGTATGCAGGAATTCCAAGTGCCGGCAATTGCAATCCATATATGCTACACCCAGAAAAGAGCATAACGCGTTGTGATACTGCATAAAAATACATGGCGCCGCTGTATACAGCACTTGCCAATGAACCGACAATAAGCTGATATGTTTGAGCAACATTGTTTTGCAGTGCCACTAAACTATAACTCAACTCCCCTATAGGAAATGGCAACTTATCAACTACTATCAATTTATGTTCAAAGAGATTGGCAATTAATAATCCAAGTGCACCAGCGGTAAAAGACATAAGCGCCATAATAACAACAAAATAAACTGGCGTGTTCAGCCAACTTACAAACAGATCTTTGTTAAGAAAATAGAGCGTAGGAAATGCAAAGCCACAACCAGTAGCTAAAATGCCCCCAATAGATGATGCTGCCGTAATTAATGAGATAGAGGTCATACGTTGCTGTGCTGAAAGCTGTGATCGTAATAATGAGAAAATAATCGAGCTTGCAATCACCACTAATGAATGGATCCAGGGTCCAATCATGACGGCCATGGAGATATAACTTAATATTGCAGTTGATAGGATGGAGAATACAAGAGTGAGAAATAGTGTTATCAGGAGCATAAAAAATCTTTCCTAAAGAGATGCTCAAGTAGTATATCGATTTAGTAGTTTTTGGGTAGATTTTTAGCGCCTGTATTAACTGTTGACATTACTTTACACGGTTCCTTAGTATCCATATGACGTTACACCATAAATCTCTAAGAAGAAAAGTGCACTGCATGTGGAAGAAGTTATCATGGTATATCATAGCCCTATGCGGGCTAATAGTGAGTATCGGCATTCTCATTGCTCTCCATCTCTGTTTTAATGTTGGCTTTACTACACTCAAGCCACCGCTCAAAGTTGGTGTTCTGCATTCGTTAACCGGCACCCTTGCCTATGATGAACAACCATTAGTAAATGTTACTTTAATGGCTATTGATGAAATTAATGCACAAGGGGGCGTTTTAGGAAGACGCATTGAGCCTATTGTGGTTGATGGCAAATCTGATGAGATGGCGTTTAAGCAAGCAGCAGAAGACCTTATTGCCAAAGAACATGTTGACGTTATTTTTGGCTGTTTATCCTCAGCAAGCAGAAAAGAGGTAAAAGAAGTTGTTGAAAAACATAACGTACTGCTGTTTTACCCTGCCCAATCAGAAGGGCTTGAAGAATCCCCTAATATTATTTACACCGGCGCCTCTCCTAACCAAGCATTAATACCGGGCGTTAATTGGTGCTTTAAAAATTTAGGTAAAACATTCTTCTTGGTTGGTTCAGATTATATATTTCCTCATGCTGCCCATGAAATTATTAAAGAGCAATTAAAAGCAATTGGGGGGACGGTGGTTGGTGAAGAGTATCTTCCGCTTGGCAGCCACGATGTTACAGCAGTTATTAAAAAAATTAATGAGACAAAACCTGAAGTAATTTTAAATACCATTAATGGGGATACCAACATCGACTTTTTTAGGGAACTACGCAAAGAAGGTATCTCTACTGAAAAAATTCCTACTATGTCATTTAGTCTTTCTGAACCGATATTACAGCATATGAACGTACCATTCATGACCGGTGATTATGTAGCGCTCAATTATGTACAAAGTATTTATCGACCTGAAAATAGTGTCTTTATTGCTAAATACAAAGCTAAATACGGGGAAAATCAAGTACTTGGCAACAATATGGAATCAGCGTACGACAACGTATATCTATGGACCCACGCAGTACAACAAGTAGGAAATACTAACATTGATGGGGTACGTCACTATCTCTTTTTATCTGACTCTTTTGATGGCCCAGGAAATGTTATTTATTTAGAACAAAATTTACACGCATGGCGCGAAGTATTTATTGGAAAAATCAGATTTGATGGACAGTTTGATATCATATGGAGCTCAAAAGAAACTATAGAGCCAATGCCGTATCCCTTCTACAAAAGCAAAAAAAATTGGGATGAATTTCTTGATAACCTTTATAAGCAATGGGGCAATCGATGGACACAACCAACACCCTAAAGCAACGCCCACCGACATCACGTAATCTGTATTGTGCATATGCACTCATAGCGAGCATACTCCTCTGTGCTGGAACAACGTTCTGGTATTTTCATGCAAAAACCGTAGTTCATGAAAAGGTTACCAAACAACTTGCAGACACCATTGATGAGCGTACGCTACAAATACGTAACTACATCCAAAGTATCATGAGCATTGGCATAGAACGCGCTCAGCATGCAAAAATAATTGAAGCGTCAGAAAAACTAACTCCTTTAAGCGCTGTGCAGTTAGCAGCTCCTGAAACAAAATCTTTTATAGATGATGTCAATTCATTTCTTGAAGAAAAAAGCACGCCCGATACGTTTAGAAACAGTATTTTAATCGCTCCTGATGGCAGAGTAGTTTATTCAGATTTTGCCCAATCATATATTGGCGTCAACCTCTTTGTTGATAAGGGATACCCACATTATCCGCTGGCTGAAGCTGCATCACGCATACTCATGACGTTCACTCCTGATGTATCAGAATTTGATTATGATCCAGTACTTAAACGTCTTGCATTTTTTGTCTGCATACCCATATTTAAAAATAACGTTATGATCGGCATTCTTGCGCAAGAAATTCAGACTCCCAAAATTTATACGATTATACAAAACTATATTGATTTGGGAAAAACAGGCGAAGTTATTATAGGAAAACAAATTCATGATGGGGTTATTTATATTAGCAAAACACGCTTTGATAACACAAAACCATTTAAACTCTTTTTCCCTTTTGAGGGTGCCCATGATCAAGTGCAAGTTCCTATGCTTAAAGCTGCATTGGGCCATGAAGGCGAAGGTATTAAATTAGATCGTCATCATCACAAAACGCTGGCTGCATGGCAGTACGTCCCTAAAACAGATTGGGGTATTGTAGCAAAAATTGATCTTGCTGAGGTTGATGGTTCGTTATGGTACTTACACCTGCTGGCAGTTCTTTTTGGTTATCTTTCATGCATCTGTTTTATGGTAGCTGGTTATATGTATGGATGGTTTATTCGTGCATGGGAAATCATACGCTCAGGAATGCGTAATAAAAATATACGCTTTAGTATTAAAATTGGTGTTCTTATCCTATCAGTGGGCTTGTTAATCGGCACTCTTATAGCACTTAAAATCGCCTCTCATGTTGAATTAAAAAGAAGAAAAAGTGAAATTAGCCATGCCGTACATAATACACTTAAAAATCTCACTCACTCGCTCAATGCATTGCAATTAATCGGTGAATCTATAGCAACTGATTTAAATACCGGCTTGTTACCAAAAGAAGACATTATCAAACGCCTAAACCGCGATATGAAAGAACACCACTTGCTGTATGAAATTCAAATTGCCTATGAGCCCTACGCATACAGCAAAGATACGCGCCTGTATGCACCTTTGGTTATTCGTCATAAAAATGGCACTATTGAAACAAAACAGTTAGAAAAAAGTTTTGATTACACCACCCAATCAACAGAGGTTATTGGTTCTATTGCTGAAACCTGGGCATGGTATAACGAACCGCTCAAGCAAAATAAAATGCTATGGTTCAATCCGTATAAGGATGTTCTGGAAGACCTTTACATTGCTGGATACTCTATCCCTTTTTATGATCCAGCAGACACCAAGCATGAAAAACCAATTGGTATAGTATGTATAAGCTTTGATGTGAAATTCATTCAAGATGGTGTATTCCAACTTGATGGGGTAACCCCCGGCTATTCCTGCTTACTTTCAGATGTTGGTACGTTCATATACCAAACAAGTCATGATTATGTAGTTGAACAAAAAACTATTTTTGATATGGCCCAAGAAATTTCGAGTAAGAAATTGTATGAAATCGGAAAAAAAGTGTTAGCGGGTGATCATGGTTATTTTTCCTATGAAAATAATACCACACAAGAATCTATGTGGGCCTATTTTGAAATAGAACCTATCTCCAAATGGGCTCTTGGTTTAATGTTCTCTGCTGATGAAGTGCAACTTTCTCCTATCGAATTACGTCACTATTACATGCTCATTTTACTCTGTTTCCTCCTTATTTTGTTAATAACACTCTGGATTATTGGCCCTATCTGGTTTTCACAAGCTCATGATTATGCATATACGCTGTCAATATTATTATTCACGATACTAGGCATATTATTTTTTATCATCCGTATTACTCCGGTGTTGGTACCGCCACGTAATCAGCTCATTGTTGATGATATGCATTTGCAAAGTATTTTACGGGTACGCGATTTATATGCAGAGGAAATTCATGAAAACAAAACCATTGATATCCCGTTTGGTATCCAAATTTACACCGCTGATATCACTGCTGATTCGGCATTACTAATATCTGGTTATGTATGGGAAAAATATCCAAAAGATATTGATAAAAATCTTGTAAAAGAACCACAATTTCCTCAAGCAATAGGCTTTGTTAATATACATAAGACTTACGAAATGGTAGAAGGTGACTTCCTTGTTATAGGGTGGCAATTTAACACGAAAATGGCACAACAATTTGATTTCTCAAAATATCCGCTTGATGTTCAAGATGTTACCATAGCCGTAGAACATCCTGATTTTAGTAAAAATATCATGTTAATCCCTTCATTTGATGATTATTACAACATTCAACCAACAAAATTACCGGGGCTGTATCAAGATGTACTCATACCGGGATATATCATTAAAGAAACCTTCTTTTCATTTGAAACGGATGTGTCTGATACAACCATGGGACTTAAAGCATACGAGGATGTAAGCAATCGACTATGGCTCTCCTATAACATGATCTTAGCACGTGATTTATGGTACGATTTTATCTTATTTATGCTTCCCATTCTTATTATTTTCTTCTCTCTGTATACCGTATTTTCTATCTGGGAACGGGATGAAAAAATAAGCACGCTCACCGCACTAACGGCTTATAGTGGTTTAATATTTACCGCGATTGTTCTCCATGGGAACTTCAGACGTCAGCATGAAGGAAGTGGACAGCTGTTATATATTGAGTATCTCTTTTTCATGCTCTATCTTGCATTTATTATGTTCGTGCTTTACGCCATGCTCAAGTTATATAAGAGTAGGCTTACCCCCTATTTCTCCCGCTTTTTTGCCTTCTACCGCGTTTTTTTCTGGCCGGTACAGTTGGGGCTGTTCATTCTGATCACTCTTGTAGTGTTTTACACGGAATAAGCTGTTCAAGGGCATTTTTAGCGTTTATATCTCTATTTTAAAACCGGAACCTCTTTCCCTATTATTTTTATCTAAAAACTACTACCACTCCCTAAAATTAGGGGTATACTGAGAAATGATATCAGGTTCACCCTCCTTAGGAATGAAAGGAAAACCACCCCCACTTGCTATTTCGATAAATGTTATTACAATTAGAAAATGATAGTAGTATGAGGTGTAACCTTTAACCCAAGGATGAAATATGAAAGTATCGAATACCATTAAAAAAGTGGTGGTTGTGTCGGTCTTCTGTTCCCAAGCAATAACCCTTTACCCGATGCAAGAAGCTGTTCAGGCAGCTGAACCAAGGCAAACCCGTGGTTTATCGGTTATGTCTGTAAATACAGACGTAACCTTCCCAGGATCGGTAAACCCAGAAGAATCTCTTCCACGAGAGTCAGAAGCAGAAAGAACTACCGCACGTCAAACTCGCTTAGATACACTCTTTTATGGCGAAGGGGATACCATAATAAATGTCCCTAAAACCTTCCAAGATGAACAAGATCCAGCAAATTTAGATCAAGTTACAAAACTAGCAATAGCTCAAGATGAAGATAAAGATGGACAACTCATTGATGAGCAACTGAAAAGAAAAGCTATCTTTGCAGCTCGTGGTCTCTCATTAGATCAAGAACAAAGTACTTTCTCGACACGTCCTTCTGCCATTGCCATTGAAATGGATACAAAAACACAGGCTGATACTCCTGCTACTCAAGCAGATGTTGATACAAAAGTAGAAAAAGCAAATCAGTTAACAAATAAAATAAATGGACTCATCGATGATACGAAGCAATTGATGTCAAAAGCAAAAGGCCATTTAGTACAAGGCCTTGAACGTGGCGCCTATCTTATCGCAGCTGCAAACGTTGTTATGATCATTTGGAGTTCTATTGATGCAGCTCGAAACACGGAAACACTTCCGTATCTTGTGTATATACTTGATGCTGCACTCATCGTACTAACCGCTACAGCTCAAATTCTCCATTCTGCCCATAACAAACTCAAGCAAGAAGTAGAAGATGAATTCATACCAGAAGATTATCCAGGAAGCATCCCAAACCCACAACCTATGTCTTTTAGACAACGATTAACCAATAAGCTTTCACATTATTGGTCAAACGTTACCAATTGCTTGTCAAAAATTGCAGCAACACATCTTATAACTGGTGCTGCACTTGCTTCAGCAGGTATTACTTTCGTTGCAGCAAAATGGCCTGAAACTGTTTCTCCTATAGCTGCTGAATGGATAGATAATGGTGAAAACATTCTTGATGGCTTAATTATAGGATGGCTTGTATTTTCTAAAGTAGCAGTAAATAAGCTGTATGCATTGCGAGCAAAAAAAGAACTTGAACGTCGTGCATCAGCGGATGGTAAAGTACACCAAAAAATAGAACTCAATACATTACCTGATAGAAGAGATTCTTTAAACCCTGTAGTTCAAGTTATTGTTAATAGACCAATGCATGGCACCAAAGGTTCTATTGAAATGGTAAGCAGTCTTCCAGAAGAAAGCCCAATCACCATGGTTGTTAACCCATTAGCTGCCCTTGAAACTGAACGAGGCACAACAGAGACTGAATCAGAAACACCAACACCGGATAAAGAAGGTACCCCTGAAAAACGTCATTCTTCTGATAAAGAAGGATCTTCAGGAAAACCATCACCAGCATTACAAGCACAGCGAGTACACCCAGCACCAACACAATTAGATTTCAACATAGAAGCTGAGCTTGCTGTATAAAAACACAACCCTGCAATTTAAAAAGGCCCTGGAGAAATTCCGGGGCCTTTTTGTTTACTACTAATTTGAACGGCGATGGAAATGATGGAGCCCAGCCTACGCTTATCCGGGTATTCGGACTCGGCAAGCTACGGCGGGCCAGGAGCAATAAAATTTTCCTGGGAAAATACCGTGGGAGAAGAAGCTGAACGTCATGTAGGCACGGGAATAACCAAACATCTGTGCATAGGTTTTATGTGGTGAGCTTGACCTCTGATAATTCGCTTGTCGAGCGAACATGCATCCTCCTTGTGTTAATAATTTATTGGCATTAACTATAACAAGGATGGTAGGCATATACAAGATTATATGCACATTAATACAAATCTTTTTTAATCCCCGCCAATCATCTCAGTTTTTAATGCAAATGCTTGTTCATGTGCATGTACATCTTCTTGTTCATGAATCCATTGCATGATACCATCAACTACTTTAGTAACATCATCGGTGAAGGTAACTAAATCAACTGCTTTTTGTGAAACTAATCCCGCTTTTAATGCATCAACCGTAAACCAGCGCTTGAAGTTTTTCCAATATTTGGTGTCTATTACATAAATTGGTGCTTTTGCCATCCGGTTGGTTGACATCAAGGTTACCAATTGCCCTAATTCATCGATAGTGCCAATACCGCCAGGCATAACTACAAACGCTGATGAATTATGCATTAACAACCACTTGCGTGGAAAGAAAGCATCAACCATGACTACTTCTTGTGCACACCCATTTGGTTGCCCTAATCCTTTAATATTAATAGAGACGCTGGTAACACCTTGATTTTTAACACTTGCTGCACCACAATCAACTGCTTCCATAATTCCTTCACCACCACCACTTACCATCACGCACCCTTGTTGCGCTAATTTTTGCGATACTGTGTAGGCTTTTTTATACCATGGCGATTGCTTGGTAACTTCATGACCACCAAATACCGTAACAACTGGTTTATCAATCGCTTCTAGTTCTTTGGTTCCTGAAATAACTTTTTCCATTGCTCTAGCCCATGATGTTGCAATACTCACATAATCGTAGCCATGCAGTGCTTTTGGATTGTGTACCTCTGGTGCCTGCCAGGTTGGTTTATCAGCCTGTACCATCCCAATACTTAAGATTCCTATCCCTACACAAATCTTTTTCATATAACCCCCTATTTCTTTTATCATACGAAATATTCAGATAGGGAATCAATTTTAAACAAAATACTTTATTTTTTCGCCGGTACTGCGCATTGATCCCGCACTAAGCAAAATACCTCGTTTAAATCATCCGTGATGGTAAACAGATCGAGTTCACTTTGTACAATGAGCCCATGCTTAAATGCTTCACCATGCAGCCACTTCATGAAATCTTTCCAATATTCAGAACCGATTAATATAATTGGCATGCGTTGCATTTGCTTTGTTTGAATGTGCGTTATAACTTCAGCAAGTTCTTCCAGCGTGCCGTAGCCTCCGGGGAAAATAACACACGCTGATGCAAAATGGGTAAAGAGCCATTTGCGGGCAAAAAAGTAATCAAGCAAAAAATATTCTTGTACACAGCGATTGCGCGCTTCAATAACCCCTTTAACCCCGATACCAATACTTTTTGCTTTACTCCCTGCTGGGGGCAAGGCACAGTTGGCCGCCTCCATAATCCCTGTACCGCCGCCGGTAATAATGGAAATCCCCTCATTTACCAATAATTGGGCAAGGTCACGCGCTTGTTTAGCATACACATCATTTTGTAAGACCCGAGAACCACCAAATATTGCTACTATTGGCTGTGATGCTAACGTTAATCGCCAGGTACTAAAGATAAGCTGCCAAGTAACATGGGACATCTTATACCATACGGATAAACAAGCACGCATCTGCTTAAAAAACATCATATCTACCTCTTTTTTTATAGCTGAATCTCGATCTTTATCCTAACTAACTCAGTTTTTAAAGCGCAACATCTGAGTATTTCAGCTATTTTATTCAAATAGTCATCCAACCCAATAATTCAGTTTGAATTTTGTGATTAAGTATGCTATTCTTAAACTGCTAACCAAGCTATATACCTATCGGTCCTCACGATTGGGTATTTTTCACCTCAAGATGCTAATGGAATTTAAAGGGATAGTTGTGAAAAAAAGCAGTGCAGGATATAACCTATATCTCCTTCTGATAGTAGCAGGAAACTTGCTGCTACATTCTACCTTTTCTTGCGCTATCGTTCTTGCGCCTACCTATAACGCCACCAAGCAGCCGTGGCAGATTGTATCTTTAGCGACAGCGATAGATACGGTATCAAGTAAGCCTGAATCTTCTTTTACCAAGGCTATAAACAAGGAAGTGTGGGTGACTATATTTGTGCACGGCATCATGAGCATCAAACCCCATGTTTCTGCCTCAAACTTCCTCCGCTTTATGACGGACGATGTACGTAATACCGTATACTCAAAAACCGTAGAAAAAATGCGCGATGATCCCGTTTTTTATCAAAACCAAGCGATGCAAGGCCTTGGATTATTACCGGCAGATCCAACACAACCGTCTGCTGATAATGCAGCTAACACTATGGCCATGGTTTTTGAAACCATGTCACGCTTTACCAATCCTAATAAAAACATTCACAATCATTACTATACGTATGGCTGGACAGGGCTGTTAAGTGAACAGCAACGCACCCAAGATGGTACTACGTTATATACTGCCCTAGTTGCTCTCGTTGAAAACTACAAAGCCAACGGCATAGAACCGCATATTCGCCTTATTGGGTATAGTCATGGGGGGAATATCTGCTTAAAAGTAGCGCACGCTGCGCTAGAAACGGGACATGATAATCATCCCACTATCGATGAATTAGTCTTGTTAGGCATGCCCGTACAGAGTGAAACTGATTATTTAATTAATCACGCTATGTTTAAAAAGGTATATCATATTTATTCACGTGGTGATCGTATTCAAAAATTAGATTTCTTTTCTCTTGATCGCTTTTTTTCACGGCGCATATTTAAAGAACGCAAAGATTTTCAACTTCCTGATAAATTGATACAAATCCAATTAAAATGCACACGCAATACGGCAAAAGGGAAAACTATGCAACGAGCATATGATTTTACCAGCCCTGCGGTGATTGGCGGTAAATCACGGTATTTACGGGATGCATCCCCGGGACACACCGAACTGTGGTTCTTTGGCTGGACGCCTGCAAATTATCGCGGCCATTTCCCACTCTATCCACTACCAAGTTCAGCATTGGTACCTATGATTGTTCAAGCAACAAATTACTTTGACGAAGCTGATTTATTCCAAAAGCCGACACTCATTGATATCAGACCAGAGCATGAAATTATTGTGATCAAAAATCAAAAATCACAACGGGTATTGACCATCACTAAGTTCTTATCAAAAGAGGAATTTAATGCGCTGAAAACAGAAATTTTAAAATACGCACCAGCAGAATACACACCTGAGTTGTATAACGGCAGAATTCAAGTAGCCTTTCAGCAAGCAAAGGTTGAGAAAAAAGTAGAGCGATTGGCGAAGTTACGAAGAAAACGATCATCCGATATTGATGATGTGCAAGCACTGCAACTAGCTGTTGATTAACTTCTATTCATTTACGATAATTGACACGAACGCAAATACATAGGAGTTTATCATGATCAAAAAATTAACTTTCTCTCTTCTTTTAAACCTATTTATAATCGTCCCTATACATGCATTATCACTAGAAGATACTACTAAAATTGGCATGCGCATCTGGCATAATGAAGCATCACAAAAAAGAGATCTTTTAGTATTTTGGAGCCAATATGAACCATTTCCTTCTTTGGGTATTGGACATTGTATTTGGTATCCGCAAGGAGTTGAACCCCGCTACACGCAAGTTTTTCCAGAACTTTGCATATATTTACAAGAACACGGAGTAATTCTCCCTTCATGGTTAGAAGAAGCAAAAGATACGGGTGCTCCATGGAAATCACGGGAAGAGTTTTTACAGGATAAAGAACGGACTGAAGAATTACGTACGCTGCTAGAAGCAACCATACCTTTGCAAACACAATTTATGATAGATCGTCTTGAACAACAGTGGCCATATATCCTGCAAGCAGCTCCTTTAGAAAAACAAGAGCAGCTTGATTACTACTATACACTTATGAAAAGTTCACCGCTCGGCACATACGCTGTAGTTGATTATCTTAATTTCAAAGGCAATGGCCTTAATCCACTAGAAGAAAGTAATGGACAACGCTGGGGGCTATTACAAGTCATGCTTGATATGCCAACGGGTTTAACTCAGGAAAACATGACTAAAGCCTTTACTCTGTCAGCAGCAAAAATATTAATCATTCTTGTTCAAAATTCAGCGCCAGATTACAGACGTTTCCGTTATTTACATGGATGGATACGGCGCATAAGCTCCTATGCTGATGAAAGTCTTTTTAGCAATTAGGATCGCGTTCATATCCTTCATCAAGCTCGGGACGAACGGCGGTTGTCAATTCGCTGGATTCAATATAAATGATTTAATTAACCGACAAGCACTTATACGGAGCCCACGTATCAAGCTTTCACTAGTTGCTGGATGGTGGCAACTAGAAAATCTATTTCTTCTCGTACCCAGAAAATGCCCGGCCAATCCATATCGAAGCATCATGAGCGCGGCCGGAGCGCGAAATTATGCGAGTAGAGGTTTTTAGGATCCCTCCTAAATGCGTGAGTACCGAGGGGTCGCAATACCCCTTGGCGAAAAAGACAAGAAGTAAACGCAAAGAGATTAAATTTTGGCACTTATCTGTTGCCACACAGATAACAAATCCTGCATGCTCATCTGTTGTGCACGCAAATCAAGAATAGTATCGGGTAACGTATCAAGAACATAATGGGATTGGAGTAAATTATTACGGAGCGTACGCCGTGGTTGTCTAAAGCACAATTTTACAAATTTCCAGAATTCAGCTTCATTAGGAATAGGATCAAGAT
Organism: Candidatus Babeliales bacterium; assembly: GCA_044451405.1. Taxonomy (GTDB): domain Bacteria; phylum Babelota; class Babeliae; order Babelales; family Vermiphilaceae; genus JBIOKB01. The sequence continues at coordinate 14,456 of JBIOKB010000013.1, read as the reverse complement.
TGAGTTTGGGTTTAAAATATAATAATCGTGATTGAACTTTTGGTGGCGGGTAAAATGCACCGGGTAATACTTTATCTAATTTTTTCCATTCAAAAAAACGTTGGAAAAATAGTGATGGGAATCCGTATCCCCGCCCTGAAGTTTTCATAATCTTTTCTGCAACTTCCTCTTGAATCATGATCACCCCTTCACGAAAGAGGTGCCGATTCTCTTGGAGTTTACGCAAAATGGGAAAGGTTATTTGATACGGTAAATTTGCTAATAACGTCCATGGTTGATGTTCAGATAAACGAGCAGCAAAATCAAGATCTAAAATATTTTCTTCAAAGATGGTAAGCCGCTTATCAGGAATTGCATTGCGCACATACGTTGCCCACTGATGATCGATCTCAAATACCCACAGCCGTGCACAGGGCCGTTGAATAATTGCACGGGTCAAAAACCCATCACCACAGCCAATTTCCATCACGGAAGTAGTCGCATCCAGTACAACAGACATCAGCATTTTGTGCGTAACTGAAGCATCACGCAAAAAATGCTGACCATATCTCTTTTTTAAAGCAATTCCGTGTGAAAAACCGTGTGGCATGCAGACTCTTATCTCATTAACGTATCTTTAAAGAAATCTAATTCTTCAAGAACTTTACCTGCACCATTAACCACGCAAAAGAGTGGATTGTCTGCTACACGTACGGGAAGTCCCGTTTCTTTAGAAATTAATTGATCAAGTCCTTTAAGCATAGAACCACCACCAGTCATAACAATACCATTGTTCACTAAGTCTGATGATAATTCTGGAGGTGTGTTTTCAAGTGCTACGCGCACTACTTCAACAATGCTTGCTATCGTTTCAAGCAATGCTTCATTTACCTCTGCGCTCGTTAACATGATTGATTTAGGAACTCCCGTTACTAAATCACGCCCTTTAACTTCCTTCGTTTCATGGGTAGAGGGCAGCACAAGAGCTGACCCAATATTCATTTTTACCTGTTCAGCAGTACGTTCACCAATCAACAAATTATATTTACGCTTTACATACTGAACAATAGCACGGTCCATGGCATCACCACCAACACGCACGGAGCGACAAAATACAACATCTTTTAAACTAATCACGGCAACTTCGGTAGTCCCACCACCAATATCAATAACCATGCTTCCTGACGCTTCATGTACTGGAAGACCTGCACCAATAGCAGCAGCCATTGGTTCCATAATCGTATACACTTCACGTGCACCTGCTTGACGTGCTGAATCTTCAACCGCACGACGCTCAACTTGGGTAATACCCGATGGTACTCCAATAATCATGCGTGGACGCACTAAGGTATGGCGATCATCATGAACGGCTCTGATAAAGTAGCGCAACATATTTTCTGTTAACTCAAAATTTGCAATTACCCCATCACGCATAGGACGACACGCAACAATGCTTTCTGGTGTTTTACCTAACATTTCTTTTGCAGTTTTTCCGGCAGCAAGCACTATGTTGGTATGGGCTTTAACTGCAACTACTGATGGTTCATTGAGCACAATCCCCTTATCACGTACGTATACCACCGTATTAGCAGTACCTAAATCAATTGCTAAATCATTAGAAAAAATACTAAAAAGTCTTTTGGCAGGGAAAAAACGGAGCGCTTTTGAAACTGCTTGTAAAGCTTTTGCTCGAAACTGTTTACTCATGGACAACCTCTAGAAAACTAAAAATTATATTCTACCCCAAGATATACCTTATTTGACCGCACAAAATCTTGTGCTTCACCTACTGATAGTGGAATATCCCATCCAAACATAACAATAGGATTTAATTCACGCACTAACGCTGTTTTGCCAAAATCGTAAAAAGCGTTAATGGTAATGTAACTTGCTACCCACTTTGATCGCTCTTGCGTAATCCCCAATTCAACCGGCACTGATTTATTAGAACGTCTATCATGCCATTTATCTTCTCTATGATTAATATAAGTGTAAGTAAGACGTGCACCAAATCCTTCACGTAAATTCTCCATTGATGCATACCAATCAGCAACAATCGTAAGACCTGGATTAACGTGTGCTGAACCGGTTACAACACCAAACATATCGGGCTCTTTATTAACAACCATACGTTGCGTATTGGTTTGACCAAATCGCTTACTAAACCGTAACAACCCACCGGTTTTCCAATCTTCTTTTAACTCAAATTCTGCATCAATACTGCCATAGATTCCTTTATAGCCATTACCTCCAAATGGCACCGATGCTGGATTATTAAGTTCTATGGTTACCCCAGTAGGTGCTAAAAATCCAAATCGTCCACCTGCTTGGATAGAGCGGCATTTAAGGATATAGTCCCACGCGTAGCCAAGGCGTACGTACATATCAATATCACCAAACCCAACTTGTTGCGCATGCAAACGATTGATACCAATTGAATTAAACATAGGGCCCAAATCTAAGGCAAGTTCCTGCTTTTCTTCAAGGGTGACTGAGTCAAAATTCTGATATAGCTGAATGGATGATTCAGAACGCATAACCATGAGATAAAAACCGGCCTTAAACCAATCAACAAATGCTTGCTCGTAAGATAATGCAAAACCTTGCGACTGTATTTTACCTTCCATGGTATACGGTAATTCACTAATAAACTGCAGCTGTGAGCGGAGAGGATTTGGTTTTCCTGTTTTTGCTATCGCCTTTGCAAGTCCCTGTTCATCAAATTTTCCATGAATTTCAGGGAGTCCTATTTCTTCCTCAAATTTTCCAAATGATCTACTTGCAGTAGTAACAAAAAGATCCATAGCAAAATGGGATGGTTGATCTTCAACCGTTACATACGGGCGTTGTAACAGTGGAAAATAGCGGTTGTCAAATACCATGCCGTGCATCATGGTACTTATTAACACCATACCCAGGAATATACTTAACATATGCTTATTCATGAACACATCCTACTTGCACTCTCCACTCATCATTTTGTTCGAAATGGATCTAGTATACCGTTAAATGAATGACAGATATACTACTGCGTTCTTGTTTTTTTAAAAGAGTAACCGCATAATTTATACTGAATCTCAGTAATAGTATCTTACGACAAGGAATAGTATGACCTTCGAGCATCTTCAGGCAATTGTGCTTACTGCAGGAAACAACAAGATAGTATCCCCTATCTGCGGCCAAGAGCTCATTGTGTATCCCATAACTTTGTTAACTCACCTGCATATTCCTACAACACTTGTAACAGATTCTGATACCACAGAACTCCGCTCGTTACTTACCCATCATGTAGGCGATACGCTGACGTATGCAACCCAAGCAACACAACAAGACGCCTGGTATCAGGATCATATGCTGATCATGCATGGTGATATCCCCTTACTTACTGCTGAAATTATTCAAGAATTGTATCTGCGCCATCTACAAACAGACGCTGCTATTACCCATGCAGCGTATGCTGATATCTACATTGTGCAGCGCACGCTCTTAGAATTGTACGCCCTGCAAGCACCTTCTTCTGACTCCTACTCGTGCACTTCTGTTGTTAATTATGCAAACAGCAGCGGGTACCGTGTAACTTCAGTGAACATACCGAGTGATCGCGTGCGCAGGATAGATACATTGCACGATCTTGCTGCTGTTGAGCAGATAAAACGTACTGAGATTATTAACCACTGGATGGATAACGGTGTTTATTTCCCCTGCCCACACACCGCGCATGTTGATGTAACTACAACTATTGGTGCGGGAACTACAATTGCCGCTGGTGTACATATCAAAGGTGCAACGCATATTGGCAATAACTGCACCATCCACGAATATTCAATCATAGATAACAGTGTCATTGGTGACAACGTCACGGTGCTGCCCCACTCAGTAATTACCAATTCGCACCTTGATTCCCAAGTACAGGTTGGCCCGTTTGCGCATATAAAAGAGCAATCACACATACAAGAACAGGCAATAATTGGTAATTTTGTTGAAGTAAAAAAAACAACCGTTGGCCAACATACCAAAGCAAAACATTTATCCTATTTGGGTAACGCTGATATTGGATCGCACGTTAATATTGGTGCAGGCACTATCACCTGTAACCATAATGGTGTCAGCAAACAAAAAACTATTATTGAAAATAATGCGTATATAGGTGTAAACAATACGCTCATTGCACCAGTAACCATTGGCGAGAATGCGTTTACTGCTGGCGGCTCTGTTATTACTGAAGATGTACCAGCAGATGCACTTGCTATTGGACGGGCACGGCAGGTGATTAAAGAGGGATATGCGAATAAATTGCGTGGTACGCAAAAAATATTGCCACAAGACGAACAATCTTCTTTCACAGCAGCTACCAAAACCAACAACACTACATCTGAAAACACATGATACGCTTTATACATACCGCAGACATTCATTTTGGCATGGAAAATTACGGGAAACTTGATACCAAAACCGGTATTCACTCCCGCTTATTAGATTTTGAAAAAGCGCTGAATAGCTGCATTGATACTGCAATTGAACAGAACGTCGATTTCTTTTTATTTTCTGGTGATGCCTACAAAACTGCCCATCCAAGCCCTACGCAGCAAAAATTATTATTGCGCTGTTTTTTGCGTCTCTATAAAGCTAATATCCCCGTTATTATTGTCATTGGCAATCATGACAACCCGCTGAGTTTTGGTAAAGCAAATAGCCTTGAGTTATTTAGTGAGTTACCCGTCGATGGATTTCATGTTATTGCAAAGCCAACTACCGTGCATCTGACTACCAAAAACGGACCTATTAACATTGTAGGTATCCCTTGGCCTACCCGTAACACTATCAGCATTAATAACGCACATCTATTAAAATCAGCTACTCAAATTACGGAGTATATTTCAAAAGCGGTTGCTACCATTATAAAATCTATGGCTGAGCAATTAGACCCTACCATTCCTGCGGTACTTGCTGCTCACTTAACGGTAAGTTCTGGTATATTTTCAGGATCAGAAAAACGGGCCATTTATGGTACTGATCCCATACTTTTACCTTCCCAACTTGCTCTACCACCATTTGATTATGTAGCACTCGGGCATTTGCATCGGTATCAAAATCTTAATCCTCACGGATACCCAGCCATTGTCTATTCAGGATCTATTGAACGCATTGATTTTGGTGAACGTAAAGAGGAAAAAGGATTTTGTTTAGTAGACATAGAACGCAAGGGAGTAACGCGTCACGAATTTATTCAGGTGCCAACACGCCCATTCATTCAAATTGAAGTGCAGTTAACTACAGACAAACCACAAACGCAGCAAATTCTCGAAGCTCTCAGCACCCATGATCTACAGGATGCCGTAATAAAAATTTTGTATCAGGTACCAGCGGATGCCAAAGATATAGTTGATATTCAGGCTATACAACGCGCCTGCTCGAATGCCATGCATATTGTTGGCATAATCCCTCTGCATACTTTTACGGTAAAAGAACGGCGTAGCAATTTGAATGTGAACATGGATTTACCCACATTATTAGATTCTTACTTTGCAAGTAAGACCGAATATAAAGATAAAAAAGATGCGTTGATTGAAAAGACATTATTACTCTTGCATGAACATGAGCAAGAAAAAGAATCTGAGTAACTTACTATTCAACTCGCTTCATCATTTTTTCTAATTTTTCATTTCTGCTGGAGCAATCCTCGAGAATTTTTTGGGAAAATAGTTGCAGAATTCCCACGTAATTTTTGAGGTATTGTTCATATTCTTGATATTCTTTATACAAGCTTTGCACTTCTTCAATTATTTGTACAGGAGACATGGGTGTATTGAGTTTCGCTGATGCTATCTCTAATCGAGTTATCCATGACGAATATTCCCGTCGTTCCCTTCTACTGAGATCTTCTTCTCTTAACTTTCTTCCTAATTCTTTTATTCTCTTATCAAGATCTTTTGCTACAGCGTTAAATAAATCTTGCAATTCCAAAGCGTTAAATAGAACTTCCGTGTCACTACCCGATTTATTATGCTGTATATACCGCTCAACAACTTCAAGAAAATCCTCATCATATTCTTCTAAGTATGCAATAGGATTCTTTTCCAATTCTCTCATTATTGCATCACGCCCTTTTCTGGCAAGTTCAAGTGCGTACGTTTTCTCTTTTCCTGGTTGGCCATGCCCGTCTTTTATATCGTCGTAGGTAAACTCCATCGACCTGATTTTCTCAAGATCACCAGTGTTAGCTGCCCACATTAATGGGGTCCAAGCATCATCTTGTGAGGCTATTTCTCGTATATCAGATTGTCTTAATGCAGCAAGATCTTTCATCGTCACCGGTTTAGCTGGAATAATGTCCACTTGACCAGCAACTGCCAGTTCATCAAAATCGATATGGCCAAATTCATCATCATATTCCTGCCCATCGAGATTATCCGGTAGTTCTCCTAAAGAACCAACCGAAACATGCCGTGATCCACTGCCGTTGCTTGTTCTTCTTCGGAAATCACCTTCTTTTTCGCGTACTTCCTCATCCTCAACTACATCACTACATTCTGGCATCACACTCGATCCCCGTCGCGCAATAGCGGCTGACAAAACACGTGCACCTGTTGCCGCAGGCTTTTCTGATTGAGCAGCACCCGGCAACATGAATTCCTGGAGTGTTGGTTCATCGGGCGTAGGAATTATAGCAGGCGACGTAGTAATTTTAAGCATTGCCGCCACATCTACTACTGGTTGTTGCTCTACAACATATCGATCGGGTGAAGATGCAAGAGGCGCAGGAGATGCGGGAGAAGCTGGCGATACAGAAGATAGCCCCGACCGATCTGATCTGCCAGAAGATGCAGGAGTCTCTGATTCTGATGAACTCGATGATAAAAATGAAGAAGGAGCGGGTGACAACGGTGATAGTGCTCCTGGTGAACTAGGTGAGCCTACATGAAGCCTATAGACTGGCGCTAAAAGAACGGGCGGATAGCCCGGCGAAGCTTGCCGAGCCTGAAGAGTTAACCCGGCGTCAGCCAGGCGTAGCTTTTTGCTGCTCGTGTTTTCCTTCGTAGGAAGAGCGAAGACTGGATAAGCGGAGAGGGGTGGTTTTGGTGATTTCCTATAGTCTACAGGAGTGGGTGTTTTTGACTGTTGCATAAACCTTTGCTGGCCTGCAAGTAACCCGGGTTCTGCAATAGGTAGTGTATCTGGTGCTACTTTATTCTTCTTTTTTCTAGAAAAAGCATTTTTTGTTTGCTTGGCTGCAAGGCTAACTTTTGCAAAGAATCCCTGCTTTTTCTTTGATAGTGCTGGTAAAATTTCTGCACCCCAGATATTACCAGATACTATGAACATACTCACACAGAATAGCGTTACATACACATTCATTTTTGTACTCACTGGTTACCCCCTTTTTTGTTCAGTATGACACAGTGAAGAACACCAAATATAGAAAAAACAACGGTACACATACCTATACGTTAGTAATACACAATCGATGCATTATCAAAAAGCTCTTTCTTGTATTCAGTCATTAATTGTTCAAACCGTGGCCGCCTTAGAAGATCAGAAATTTCTTTATAACGATCCCCTTCAAGTGGTTTAAGCCTCTCTGGTTGAATTTCTTTTACCCGATACAATTCAAAACCCTGAACACCTTCGTACGGATTTGAAATCTGCCCTTCTTTGAGCTGGGTAATAAATTCTTTATCTTCAGCTATATCAATTTTACTAATCCAAAATGGTTCATTCCAACTAATATCGGGAAAATCCTTTTTCCCTTGCGCATATAGGATAAGTCTATGCTTGAATTCTTCGCCTTCATATTCAGATGACCATGGAACTGCTGCCATTTCAACATAATAACGCGGTTCTTCCATTTCTGGATGCGCTTTATAATACGCATCTATATCTTTTTCAGGTACTATTAGACGGGATCGTATCTTATAATCAATCATAGAATTTACCGTTGACATGATAGCAAACTGCTCGCGACCTTCTTCATAGGTATAACCAGCAGATTTAAAGATCATTTTTAATTGATCAAGCGTCAAATTATTTTCACGCTGTACTGTTTGCAAGTAACGATCAATGGCTTCCTCATCAGGTACTACTTTATGTGCTTTTGCATCGAGGAACACTAATTTTTCAAAAATTATCTCTTCAAGGGTGCGCTTTTCCCCCTGCAAGGTAAGCCGTTCTACATCAAGCTGGGTAATAATAGCGCTATCTTCCTCGGTGTAGATAGATGCTACTATTTTATTGATGGTAAATGCGTGTAATGGAACCAAATTATCTTGAAGGTGCTGTGTTTTCTTATTATCTTTCTGTGGCTTCTTTTTTTGCTTAACTGGTTTTGGCGCATTAACAGGCTGCTCTTGTTTAGCAGATTTTCCTGCATTCTTAGGCTCATGCCCTTGTGTACTATTGTTTTCTTGTACTGGAACCTCTGATGAAACAGTCGCGTCTGGGGTTTCTTTCGCAAAAGCAAAACCAGTCACGCCAAGCATGAAAACTACTATATTTTTTAATTTCATATACTCACCTCTATAAAAAAAGGGAATCTACTGATAAGTAAATTCCCTTTTTTATCTATGTTATCTCTTACGCAGCACGAGCAGCTGATGCTGGTTTTTGCTCTTCTTCTTCACCAGCTTCTTGTCCTTGTTGCAACATATCCATTAACTGTTGAGCTTCAGGTGAATTTGGTTGTACTTCTTGTTCTTGATTCTTGAAATATGTTTCGTTGATTTCTACTTTGTATTGATCTTTGAGTTTGTTAATTTCTTTATCAAAGAGTTCCATGCGTTTTTCTTTTTCAACAAACTGCTTGAGCGGTGCTTTTACTTGTTCAAACGGACGGTATTCAGGCGCTTCAGATCCTGATGCATACACCACCCACTTTTTACCAGCGCTATCAGCAATCATTTCAAGAGCAGGGAATTTTTTGAATGCAGCAATCTTAGTGCGAAGTGCAGTATCAACACCTAAGCTTTGGTTATTGACCAACTTGAAATCTACTACCTTATCTTTAAGGCCGAGTTGTGCCGCAATTGCATTAAAATTTTGACCTTTTGCCTTAGCTAAGAAATCCTTAGCAGTTGCCTCTTTATCAAACTGGATACCCATAGCTTTAACGCCACCACGAGATACGAGTAAATCTGGCATTGATTCTTTATTTTCTTCGTAGAACTTCTTTACTTCTGCATCAGTTACTGCCACTGGGTGTTTAAGGCCAAAATATTTGGTATTTAACATCCGTTTTACTGAACGCATAGTATTTTCAAGTTCTTTTTTGTATTCAGCCGTTTTATCAATACCGCTATCTTCAATATACTTATCAACAACTGCTTGGCTTACCATGCCCATCAAAAAGTTATACTTTGCATCAGGCATCAATGGTAATACTGATTTTAACTGGGGATTTTCTTCAAGCAATTGATTGAAATCTGCATTTAAACTCTCAACGGTAATAATCGACTTACCATTCAATGATGCAAGAACATCTTTATCTAAAGTAGATGTCCCGCTTGTTGAAGAATTTGAACCCATCTTACCCTTAAACCAATTAAGTACCGCACACCCAGGAAGCATGGTTATTAAAAGACATACCATGAGCAAGCTCATTTTTTTAGAGAATGACGGACTAGTATTCATAAAAATCCTTTTGGAAAATGATACGGTATTAGCGCTATTTTATATAGGTGACAGCACCTTAGAATACCGCATTTACAAATCTGATCAACTAAAAAAGCTCCCTAAGATTTGATAGCATTGTCTATATTTTCAGCTATGCTTTGTTCGCAGAAACGGCATTCTAACCATATATTCGTAAAGGGATTGTATGAATACGTATATCCGTCTACTGGGCGCATGGGTTTTTTGCATACTCGTAAATACGTCACTTGTTGGAGCAGAAAAACGAAAAGATAAAAATAAATGCCCATCACCCACGACATCAGTGGCAACACTTCCTGCAGCAGCACCAGCAGCAACATTAGTTTCTACTCCTACTGAATTAACACAAACTCCTGTTGAACCCACGCTTGCCTTACCTGCCTTAGTTCCTCCTGCAACACCTGCAACAACCAGCTCTTCTGCCCTTCCAAGCATCGAAGCAACTCCTGCTCCATTAACACGATTCTCTGCGTTTCTCACTAAAGAAAAAGAATCTACACCCGCTGCTTTAGTTCCTCCTGCTACTACAGCAGCACCGGCATCACCAGCACTCACTTCAACTATAGCGCCTGCACTGAGCAGTACTACACCAGACTTTAATTCTGTGCCAGACCTTCCATTTTCAACAGTAGCAGATATTACGCGTCACCCAGAACAAATCCAGGGCTTAACGCTATTTGGGAGAATAAAAGATGCTGCTGATTACCAGGCCTTTTCACATGAAAATTATTTAAAAAAACATGTCGACGGGCAAACCCTTGCAGTAGCATTACCCACCGCAGACTCACAACGTGCAAAATTTGGTCATGCTGCAAATGAACTGGTACAAAAAGCAGCGGATCGCAAAGAAAAAAATATTATTGTACGCATGAGCAAACTAGTTAAATGGGCAGAAGCACATAAGATAGAACTTAATCAAGCAGATTTAGGTATCATGAAACAACAAGCTATTGTCCAAATTAAAGATGCGCTCGCCACCCTCGCGTTACTTAACAGCAAAATTACTATTACTGGAACAAGCCCCTTTGATTTAGTTGGCAAAAAATCTACCAATGGTATGCGCAGATTGTCTGGAACTCAACACACAGAAGAACAAAAATCATAATTACACAACACGCGCGGCGACAACTGCAGTAATAGATGCTGGCCTGAGAGCAACTAACTCTCGGGCTGCTTTATGTAATGTAACACCGGTTGTCATAAGATCATCTACCAGCAGGAGATGCTTATCACGATACAATGCTTTATCGTGTGTAGCGAGCGCAAAAGCACCATCAATATTTGGTTCCCGCTCAGTAACATTCACCGATGATTGATACGACGTCCATTTAACACGCTTGAGTAATTGAACTACCGGTCTGTGCGCATGGGTAGCAATAATCCGAGCACTTTCTTCTGCTTGATTGTACCCACGATACACAAAACGCGTCCAATGCAGTGGCACCGGAATAATATAATCAATAGGAGTATAGCGTAACGGTGTACATTGCCACATCAGCTCGCCAAGTTGGTAACTTGCAATAATAGCGCGCGATCGTTTTGCCAAAATGAGTGATTTAATAGGATCTTTATACTGCGTGATAGCAAACACCGTCATCGGATACTTTTTGGTAATTTCTAGTGTTGTTGACACAATAGGCGTAATTGCTGATACACATGTACCACACAAAATCTGCCGCTCAGCAAGTAACCGTTTACAATAGGCACATACGGGAGGTGCTACAATAAGCGAGCACTGGTCATATGCCCAGCGTGCCATTTTATTCAGCATTAATAGCCTATAATGATAAGAATCAGATTGGCATACAACCCTGCTGCCATATCATCAAACAGAATACCCCATGGCCCATAAAAATATTCTAATCGCTTAATACCAAATGGTTTATTAATATCCAATAATCGAAATATAAGAAAACCCCAGAGTATAGAACTCCATGAGATGGTAATACCAGAAAATGTAATCAGACATCCAAGCACTTCGTCAATAACAATTTCACCAGGATCTTTTGTATCTTCATCACGCAACCCTTGATATACCGGCAACGCAGCACGGGCAGCAAACAATGCAAGTACCAGTACACTTACAACACACAGAATGTAGTTAAAAAAGGAGACTTTCAAAAAAGCTAATAATGCAATAAGAGGTAACGTACATGCTGAAGCAAAAGTCCCGCCACCACGCACTAAGCCGATGGGCCCCAGAGTTGCCAGCCTAACCAGTATATGTTGTATATTCATAAATCCCGCCCATGAGTCCATAGCATAAGAATAACGCCAATAATAATACTTACATCTGCTATATTGAATACAGGAAACGTCCACGATCCACACGTAAGCGCTACAAAATCAATAACACCGTGATAGATACAGCGATCAATAATGTTAGAACTCGCACCAGCAAGTATGAGCAATTCACCGATAATAGTATGCCCTGCATACATGCGTCTATACGCATAATAGGTAAGTGATACGGTGATCCCCATAACAGCTACCGTAACCAATCCAAACGTGAGAGTAGTATCTGAATGAAACATGCTCCATGAAACACCGCGGTTAAACATCAATTCAAACGATACATAATCATTCACAACCTGTGGTTGCACTGCGTATGTAAGTGCAGACTGCTTGGTTATGCGATCCATGATAAAAATTACAAGAAATAGTGCGTAATAAAACAAATTATAAATCATAGCTTATCGTACGGTTGCACCACGTTCATGCAATGCTGCTACCACGCGATCATAGAGCGCATCGATGTCTGTTTTGGTTAATGTTTTGTATTCATTTTGGATAACAAAACGGAACGTATATGAACGCTGATCTTTCCATGTATCTTTTTCAAAGAAATCAACTAACTGCACATCAACAATAGTCGGATCTATATCTGTTATACAGGCACGCAATTCATCTGCCGTGCGGCGTAATGGTACTAACATACTTACATCGCGTACAACCGCAGGATATTTTGATTGTGGAACAAAGCGCATTGTTGGTTGTATATATTCAAGTAACACATCACCATTGATTTCAAAAATAAATGCATCACCTTCCGTGAGTGTTTGCAAAAAGAGCGGGTGTACTTTGCCGGCAAACCCGATAGGCTGATTATTATGTATCAGCTGTGCTGTTTGATAGGGCATAAACCACGGATGCTCTGGTTTATTAACTTTACGCCACTCTACCGGTAACGCAAGCATATCAAAAAGTGAAGTAAGTTCTGCTTTTGCTTGATAAAAATCAACCTGTTTTTGTTTACTAAATATGATTCCCGCCAACGCTTTCTGTTCTTCAATAGGAGCTGCAACACGCCAGGTACGACCCCATTCAAAAAAGCGCAACTCATCATGTTCAGTACTATTAGTTGCTACTGCTTTAAATAAATGCGGCATTAACGATGTAACTAATCGTCGCCAATGTTCTGACACCGGATTTTTAACCACTGCTGTTTCTGCTGGTTCCCAACGCAGGATGCGCAAAAACTGTTCGTCATAGAGCGCATACGTTGAAACTTCATGGAAAGAAAGTCCATACGCTAGATGTTGCTTAATTCTACGTACACGATACACACGCGTTAAATCATGTGGCTGTGTTTGTTTATAGGGCAACACGGGCACAATGTTGGTGTAACCAAAAAAGCGTGCTACTTCTTCAATAATATCTTCTTTAATAGTTATATCTTTTGTTGCTCGCCAGCTTGGTACCGTAATTTCATACACACTATCATGCATACGAATTACAAACCCTAAGCGCTCAAGAATAGCAACAACACGTGCTGATGTAATAGTGATACCTAATCGATCTTCAAGCAGCTGATGATCAAGGTGAATAACAAGCGGATGTGATGCTGCACCCAGTGAAACAATATCACTGATGCCATCCATTGGAATATGGGCATCCTGTAATACTTTTATAAAGCGCTTAAGCGCGATACTCGTTTGCTCAGGATCAAGATTTTTTTCAAATCGCGCTGACGCATCGGTGCGTAATTTGTGTGCACTACTTGAATGGCGAATGGTGGTTGGATCAAAACAAGCTGCTTCAACAAACACAGCGTGTGTATGAGGAGTAATTCCTGTAGCGCTACCACCCATAATACCGGCAAGTGATAATGGACGGGCATCATCTGCTATTACCAAATCAGTTGGTTGCAGAGTAATATTTTGTCCATCAAGAAGTGTTAATTTTTCACCTGCTCGTGCACGGCGTGGCATAATTGTTTTTGATGGAATAGTTGCCAGGTCAAACGCATGCATTGGTTGCCCGATATCAAACATCACATAATTGGTTGCATCAACAATCGCATTAATGGGTTTTACATCCACGCGCGCTAAACGAAATAAGTGCGTAATAAGTGTCGGCGTATACGTAACAGAATTGATACTCATACCCGTAAAACGTTTGCATAATGTTGGCTCTGAATTTTTGATAGTGAAGGCCATCTGATGCGCCAGCCCGCCGTAGCTTGCCGAGTCTGATGACCCGGATAAGCGAAGGGGGGTTTCATGCACAACCACATGGCTAAGATCCAGCGGTTTGAGTGGCATATCTAACAGCGCTGCAATTTCACGTGCTACGCCGCGGTGTCCCCATAAATCGGGTCTATTGGTAATCGATTTATTATCAATTTCAAGAATAAAGTCATGCTCTTCAACCTGCTTTTTCCAACCTCCCGCGCGCAATGGCTCAGGACATGCAAGTGCGGGCGCTCTATGATCTTTGCCGCCACCAATATCGGGAGATGTTGTCCACACAACATCAGTTAGTTCATTGTAATCATCACCAAGCTCTACCAGCAGCGAACGTCGAGTAAGCAAATACCATAACCCTATCTG
>JBIOKB010000012.1:0-26957 GCA_044451405.1 Candidatus Babeliales bacterium | reverse complement strand
CTTACGTATAAGTAGTAAATCTATCTAAAAATTTTATATGTAATACAAAATCATGGAAAAAATTATCTCCCGAACTCCTCTTATTATTATCAGTCTTTTAATTGCCAGCATGGCCTTTATTTGGATAACCAAAAAAAAGCCTGCTCAAACCCATGACTCTACAAAACTCATTGTAGGGACTAACGCCGAATACCCTCCTTTTAGTTTTGTCAAAAATGACACTATTGTTGGATTTGATATCGATATTGCTCAAGAAGTATGCAAGCGTCTGAATAAAAAAATAGTATTAATCGACATGCCATTTGATGCATTACTTCCTAAATTACAATTGGGTACCGTGCAATTAGTAGCAGCAGGTATGACCGTAACTCCTGAACGAGCAAAACGGGTCATTTTTACCCGTCCTTATTTAGTTGATGATCCACTGCTAATTATTAGTTTAGTCAACAATCCTGTAACTTCACTTGCAGAGTTAGACGGTAAAGATGTGGTAGTTAACGATGGATATACAGCAGATAATTTTATGTCTCAACAAAAAGGACCCATCCTCCATCGATTATCAACACCAGCTGAAGCATTATTAGCCTTACGCTCGGGGCGTGCATATGCCTATGTCACTGCCAAGAGCACCATAAAACCATTTTTCACTCAATATGGTGAACATGAATTTCATGTTACCACCATTCCTAACGTACACGATTCTTATTCTCTGATCATCTCACCACAGTATCCAGAACTTTTAGCGCCAGTACAAGAAGCTCTCGATGCTATGGAACATGATGGAACGTTAGCATTGTTTAAAACTAAATGGGATATACAATGATTGATTATTCATTACTCATAACGTATTGGCCTAACCTTGTACGTGGCACACTGGTAACATTAGAAATCGCCGCTATTGGCTGCTTCATGGGTATCACCTTAGGCACCGTATTGGGATTTTTACAAGCGCAAGGAAACGTCTATGTACGTACTGCAGTAGCCGTGTATGCAACGTTACTGCGCGGCACCCCTATGCTCATACAAATTGCGTGTGCCGTCTTTGTGCTTCCACAACTTGGTATTACTATTCCTATTTTTTGGGCCGCTACTCTTGCTATTGGTTTTAATAGCAGCGCCTATTTAAGCCAAATTATTCGAGCAGGTATAGCGTCTGTTGGCAAGGGACAATTAGAAGCTGCTTACACATTAGGGTTTACCCGCATGCAAACCATTCGCTTTATTATACTACCCCAAGCATTATCTGCCGTGTTGCCAGCATTGGGTAACGAATTTATTACGCTCATAAAAGATTCAAGTTTAGCCTCTACCGTTGGTGTTATGGAACTTACCAAAGAAGCTTCCTACATTAAAAATCAAACCTATGATGCTCTCACAGTATATTTCATAATCGGCGTTACCTATTTACTTCTTACCACGCCACTTTCCCTTCTTGTTGCACGCCTTGAAAAAAGGATGAATCGTCATGTTAACCATCAGTAACCTCACTAAAAAATTTGGCTCAAAAACCATACTAAACAACATCTGCTTAACCGTACAACCAGGAGAAATTGTAGTGCTGCTCGGACAATCGGGAGTGGGGAAATCTACGTTGCTTCGGGTACTTAATAATTTAGAATCAATTGATAGTGGCACCATAGCAATTAATGGTACCAACCTTGATCTTAAAACCATACAGCAACGTCATCTGGTTGGCATGGTATTTCAGCAATTCAATTTATTTGACCATCTTACTGTTGAACAGAATATTACCGTGCCGCTTGAGCAGGTATTAAAAAAAACTCCTGATCAAGCACGCGCTCTCGCGCATACACTATTAGCACACTATGGATTAGAAGGACATGCGCACAAATATCCAAACCAGCTGTCAGGAGGACAAAAACAACGGCTTGCGCTTGCACGAACCCTTGCACTCAAACCAACTATTATCTGTTTAGACGAACCAACTTCTGCGCTTGATCCATTGCTTACTACTCATATTGCACACACTATTCAAGAATTAGCAAAGCAGGGCTACATGATCCTTGTTGCCACGCATGACACTGCACTCCTTGATAAACTGCCATGCATGATATACCTCATGCGTGATGGTTCAATTGTAGAGCGGGTATCATCATCTGATTTTGCACGCGATAAAGCAGCGTATTCTGATCTCGCACACTTTGTTGCTGGAACCATGCGTTAACAGTTTTTTCTCTTCATATTTAATCATAGATTAAGAGCGGCAAATTCTCTTGACATAGTAATAACTGACTGTTAGGATCTTTTTCGTTCAACATATAAATCTTGCAATAACAATGTCCCTAAATGAACAATACGTATAGTGTTGTTCACCCCCCTAACCCTTCAGCTTTTTTATAAAGTTGAAGGGATTTTTATTGCATAAAAAATTCCCAACTTTTTAGATTGGGAATTTTTAAATTATCTACGTATAAAATGTTTACCTAAGTCACCCGCCATCTTTTTTACACGCTGCTGTAGCGCTTTTTAAATCTTCCAAAGCAAAGCTCAGTCTCTTTTTATGATCTCTATGTTTTTTGTCACTTTCTTTAACTGAAAGACCCTTTTTTCCAGAAGCAAGAATGTTGCGCTCTTCTGCGATAAATTCATGGTAATCATATGCACGTTCAACATGATGGGTATTGTATTCAGTAACACGTATTCGTGTAACAGTTTTTCCCTCATGAGTTAATGGCACTACAAGATGACACGATTTTGATATATATCGTAACGTTATTGCTTTATCGAGTAATTCATACGTAACTTCGACAGCTGTTGGACGTATTAACGCATCTTCTTCATCTTTTACCACACCATTAATAAGCGTAAATGATGGCGCTTTCATTCCTGCGCCATGGATGCCCATGACACCAGCAATAAGCAAACATCCCACAATTTTTTTATGCATGATAATCCTTCATAAGTAGCTCACAATAAAATAAGATTGCTTACTGCACCATCACAAAACCAAGGACACACGTTGCACGGATCTGAGGTACCTGTGCATGCTCAATATGCATATGCTCATAGGTAATGATCTGCGGCAATTGGGCAAGTAAGTTAAGAAACGTCATGTATGCCTTTGTAGTGCCTGAAATTTCTATGGTCACCAATTCTTTTTTCTGATCATGCTGTGCTGCGCTGTGTCCCATGGTGCAGCTATGTACTGTTAATCCTGCCTTTTGTGCAAGCTCCATACAGCGCACTAAAGGACATACATCCATAGACTGATATGGTTTTAATGCACTACGTGCTGCATTAATTGAATTCTCTAATTGGTTACAGGCGCCCGATACGCACGAGCAAGCATGACACTGTTTTTGAAGCTGTACCAACTGATGTTCATATCCGCACCGCGCATGCTCAAGAGGATAATACACCGCACAAAGCCAGCTAATACACAAAACACTTAATACACTGAGTGTAAATACATAACGCTGTAATGGTGTACATGATGCAAGATATATATACCAGCGCTGCGTATATAATTGTGATAAACGCATAGAAATAAAGGTTAGAATGTTGGTTTTACCCACTGCATAGGATCAATTGCGACATTATCTTTGCGCATTTCCCAGTGCAAATGATAGCCGGTAGCATAGCCTGTTTTACCAAGCGTGCCCAGCGGATTACCTTGAGCTACTTTTTGTCCTACTTCAATGTTGCCAAAATCTTCAAGATGATAGAAGAATGAGAACAAGCCCCACCCATGATCGAGTACTACGGTATTACCAGTATCTTCAAAGCGATCTTTTAACACCACTTTACCGCTTTGCGTTGCCCATACAACTGCGCGCGGCATATTAGCAAGGTCTACTGCCTTATGCATGTAGCGACCCTTTTCTTGTGTTGTACGCACCGTACCAAATTCACACGTGGTGCGCCCTCCTTCTATTGGCATACAGAACGTACCGCGCCACAATTTCTCTTTAGGTGATTGTTGTACTAATTCAGTAAACTTTTTCTCACGTTCTTGTGCTGCAGCAAGGCCTAATGCTTTTTCTTCTTGTAGTTTATCTTTAGATACCTGTAAGCGCTGCTGCTTAAATGGGTACATCACCACTTGGAACTTATTATCTAAGTTCAACATGTTGCCGACATAATCGGTCATTTGAATGGATAACAGATATTCATTTGGCGCTTCTTCACACTCAATAGGAATTAACGTTTCATATACGAGTGAATCTTTTGACTCAGGGAAACATTCATACGTATGTGATAATGCCTGCACTTTTGCTTCTTTAATTGGTTTATTTACTTGGAATTGTAACCGCAGTGTACGCCCTTGAAATACTTTAAAATCATTATCAGGCTTTACAAATGCTGCTTGTAATGCCGCATTATCTGCATTAAACGTTTGCTCAAGCACGCTCTTATTTTTATGATAGGTAGCATCAACCAGTTCTAAACGTAAGGCATGTTGCCCATTAGCAAGTGTACGGGTAGGAATAGTAAATGGATTTTCACGCCCTGATTTTACTTTAAAGTGAGTAAGTAATGGTTGCCCATCAAGTGATACGGATAAATAACCTGATTTATTAGTTGATACACTGCATTGCACATCACCACAGTAATAATTCCCTGCATCAATACCGGCAATCTGAACTTCTGGCGGTGTGCTATCTAAAAAATAGGATAACGTTTTCCATCCAAGACCAGCAAGTAAGACACATGCTACAACAACCGTAATTTGTTTACCTTGAGCCATAACTATACCTCGGCAGCGTAATTTTTAGGGATAATTTTCGTAAAATGAATAGCTATTAATATAAAGTTTTTTGGCACAAAGGTAAATTTGTATAAAAAAGATAGGCACACCCTGAAGTATGCCTATCTTTTTATTGTAAGTTATCTTATGTGTTTAAGGCGTCCTGCAATATATCCGTAGCAACATTAGTAGTATTAACGCCCCGCTCTAATTTGAATGGACGAATCAAGTTACCATCAGCATCTTTGTGTATCTCTATTTTGTAATTCGTGCAGCCACCATTAGTTTCTTGTTCAAGCTTGGTGATAGACTCAGTAAAGTGTGTTGCAAGTATAAACATCATGTTAGGAGCTGCTATCAATTCTTGCGCACACAGATACGTTCCTTCTTGTGCTTTTTCTGGTGATGTCCCTCTAAATAATTCATCAATTACCACAAACGCATACTGTTTATCTTTCAACTGACGTCCCGTGCGTACTAATTCTTGCGCGCGTTTAACCTCTGCTTGATACAATGAATCACCTGCAGCAGTATCATCAGCAATGTTGAGTGAAGAACCAAGGTATACAAATGGTGTTAACGTCATAGTATCAGCAGCGGCAATACCAAGCGTATGTGCTAAGAGCATGTTGATTAACAATGCTTTTAATATGGTTGATTTCCCACCGGTGTTTGCACCCGTTAGGATCATGTTACGTCCAGGGTTTCCCAATCCAACTGAATTAGGCACCGCCACCTTTGGATCAACCATCGGATTCCAGAAATCTTCCATGTATACATATGGCTGAGCAGCATCGTATACATAACTATACGTTACCAGTGTGTATCCTACCCGCTCATGCGCATATTTTTTAAGCAGTTTTGCGATTGAAAAACATGCATCAAGTTCTCCAAGCATTTGGAATATTGGGAGCAATTCTTGTTGTGATCGTGCCATACAGGTGTTAGCTGCTAAAATGCGCCCAGCAAAAGAAAGCGTCGATGCTTGGCCCTTAAACGTGTTGGTATCAAGTAAACCTATAAGCTGCTGCGCAGTCGGTGAGCCAAAACTACCTGATGCTACATTCTCAACTATTGCGTACGTAGTAAGACCGTAGGTGAGCGCTGGCGTTGCTACTGAAAGTGCATGAATAGAGTGTACGACATCGACACACGTTGCTAGCCCGATGAGACGTGATTGTAAATAAACCAAAAGACTGTGTGTAGCATGCGCACGATCGTAGCCCATTTTTGCAATATATACCTGTAGACCGTGTATTGCTGCATACAACAATACCCCTTTATTAGTGCTATCACAGAATTTAGTATACGTACGCGGATCATAATATTGCTTAATTGTAGGCCATGCATATGATTTGAACGCGTCTGCTTTAATCCCTTGATAGCTTATATATCCCGGCACTAACGATGGCACTGCCATGAGTGCTGCTGCGCCAAAATCTTTTAAGCGAATATTACATTCAAGTGCAACGGGATTGGCATTAAAATTACGGGTGAGCGCAGAATCAAAATACAAACCTTCAATTGCTGTTTTTGTTGGTTTATTTTCTTCCGCATACAATGAAAATACCGCTGATTCTGATTGTGCAACACGCTCAAGTAATGCATCAATCTGATTAAAGAGCGGGTCATTGGTAAGAAGTTCGTTTACTAACATTTGCCGTTGTTGCAAGAGCTGAACATCATTAGTCGGATGGGAAAGCATGTGAGCTAAGCCAACATGGCCAAACGTTGTTTTGGTCATGTTGAGGCGACCAAATACATGCTGTGCATAGTCAGCACCTTGGCCATAAAAGAGATCGAGATCTTTAAGCACGGTACGCACACTGGTGTCCATGAGGATACCTGCAGCAGTATCTATCTGAGATTCTGCTTGAGTATACAACGCAAAGAGTTTTTGAAGCTTCTGATACGGGCTTATTTCAGGAATTGATGTTTCAACATGCGCATGGAGTGGTTTAAGTTGTTTGGTTGTCTCTGGCATAGTCTGTGCACGCATGCACCAGGAACCCAGTTCTTTATAAGTAACAGGAGAAACGGTTGATTGGGCAGAACTTGGCGCAGCGAGCAACCCTGCGAGGGCTAGAAAATTAAGGGAACGATTCATGAAAACTCCATAGAAACGGAACTTGTGGATAGAAAAATTATAGAGTTTATGATACCTTTTTGATCAAAAAACACCATAATTATCACTAAATAAGCCCTTTGTTAAGCTTCTTTTTTATGGTATAATCCTATCTGAATGGATCAGGTTTTACCCTCTTGGAGGCTTTTCCCTATGAACATATCTACCTATAAAGTTGTGGCCCTGACCGCACTCCTTATGCTCCCTATATCTATGGCTGGCTTAACCTATAACCAGAAAATTACCTGCGCCCTTACTGCTGCATGTATCGGCGGTTATACAGGGTATACCTGGTTGCGTACCCCTGAGAAGTTTACCCCTACCTTAACCTCAATTAACCCGGTTACTTTAACCCCCACTGATAAGTGTCCTCCTAAACCCAGAGATATCTCAGATTTCATGGATTGCCTTCCCTTTACAAAACATAGAGGGAAACAGATACAACCTACCCCCATTACATTGAGTGATTCAAAAAAATGCATTCGAAACGCTACCCCCACCATCGATCTCAACGCTGTTCCTGCTGGACAAACAGTTACCGTTTTTTCTCCTTTCTGTAGCACTAAAACAGTTAAACGCAAAAATAAAGTGTTTGTAACTGGTACTCCAGGAAGGGGAGCTTATAAAGCAAGTAGATATATCGCCAATGGCGTTATACCCCAACAAGCAACCTGTGTCACTTTTGATTATCGTGATACCCGTACTGGATTTAATCTTGGTCAAGATATAGATCAACAAAGCTTAAAATTAGTTGTCGATGAAGTAATACATCAAAAACATCCAATGGTGTTATTTGGTGCATGTCGCGGAGCACTTAATATTCTCAATTTTATTAGTACCCAACCAACAAAGTATATTGCAGACAATATCAAAGCGGCCATTCTTGAAGCACCGCCATTTTCGTTAAAAGAAGTGTGCAAGCGCTTAGCTCAAATTCGATTCCCTCTCTACTTCGCTCCTGGCACAACTGCACCATTGTTATATGATGTTTATCGCTCTGTACTTCCTGCATATAAAGATAGGGATGATGATATCCTAAAAAACGTTGCCAACATTCCTAAAGAGCTCCCTATACTCATTATTCATCTCCATAATGACAATGTTGTATGTGGGCAAAACATCAAAAATTTATTAAAAGAGCTTATTCGAACAGGGCATACCCATGTACATGCATTAATTTTAAATGATCCTACATTGGCTCATACAACTATGAGTACCGCTCCTGCTTATTCACGTGCCATTCATGCATTTTTAAAACAGTATGAGCTCCCCTATGATGAACCGCTCGCACATGACGGTGCTCATATCCAATCATCATTTTTAACCCCTCTAGCAAATGATGCGTGTATTGATACGCTATTTAATGAACAGGCAGTCACTGCCAACGGATGGCGTACTAAATAATACGCCATAAAAAAGTGAGTATCTTATGGAATCGCGAGTATCAACCTTACCCATCGGTCCCGGCGTCTACATTTTTAAAGACGCAAATAACACAATTTTGTATATCGGCAAAGCAAAATCGATCCGCAAACGGGTAAGTTCCTATTTTAAGAAAAACAACACTGACTGGAAAATTCACGCACTTCTGCAAGAACATGCAACCATCGATTATATTATTACCAAAAATGAAACTGCCGCATTGCTCTTAGAAGCCCAGCTTATTAAAGATCATAAACCCAAATACAATGTACTGCTAAAAGCGGGTTACCCCTTTTTATACATTTTATTTACCCATGAAGATCTTCCGCACATTCAGCTAGTCCGGCATAAAAAACAAAAAGGGACCTATTTTGGCCCCTTTCTACATAAAGCGCAAACACGCTCTGCCTTTAGATACCTCATGCAAACATTCCGCTTAACCTTATGCAATAAAACAATCGCCAATGGATGCCTTGATTACCATTTAGGATTGTGTGCAGGAAACTGTAAGCCAGATTTTAATAGCGCAGATTATCTCATTCGCTTGCAGCTCGCACAGGATGCGCTTAACAGCAACAGTGCTGCTTTTTTAAAAACGATTAAAGCCAGCATTGGTGAGTATAATCAGCGTTTGGAATTTGAAAAATCAAAACATCTAACCGAATATCTGCTTAACTTTGATACCATTTTTACCACGCTTAAAACACGCTTTAAAATGGCAACATTCCATGATGCTATTATGGCTATTACTGCTCCTAAACATCATGTATCCGCTCTTGCCCAACAAGGAGGACCAGCATTACAAGAGCTGGTAGGCAGCGCCAATTCTATCGCCACTATCGATTGTTTTGATATTTCCCACTTTCAGGGGAAATTTTTAGTAGGATCCTGTGTACGGTTTACCAACGGTGTTCCTGATAAAAATAAGTTCCGTCGCTTTACGATCAAAAGCTTAACTGAACAAAATGATTACGCAGCGCTCCAAGAAATTGTTGCACGCCGCTATAAAGATCCAGATGAACTTCCTGATCTTATTCTTATTGATGGTGGCAAAGGACAACGTAACGCAGTGCTGCCCCTGGTTGGATCAACACTCTGTGTAAGCCTTGCAAAGCGTGAAGAAAGACTCTTTACTCCACTGCATCCAGATGGTATACCGTTAGATATACGTACTGCAGTGGGGCAACTCCTTATTGCATTACGTGACTATGCTCATCATTTTGCTATTAGCTACCATCGCTTAAAAAGACGTAAAGCAGTAGGAGAATAATTCCATGATCGCTGAACAATTAACGCATGCCAGCCAAGAACTTATCAATCGCTCAGCAGCAATTGCATCTGATTACCATCATCCTACACTACAACCTATTCATACACTGTATGCAGGTATTGAATATGAATTTTGCCACACTTTTTTTAATGTACTTGGTATCCCGCTAGAAGAATTGAGTAACCTCATTCAGCATGAATTTGCAACAATGCCCCAGGTATACGGCGCACGCTTATCTATTGATCAACAGTTTGAGCAGTTTTTACAAAGCTGCAAAAAGGAGGCTGATGCGCTTGGTGATACCTATATAAGCCTTGAACATTTTATTCTTGCGTGGGCAACAACACCGCATCTACCCTCATCAATCCGCGCTTTTTTTAAGCAGTACCAGTTCACTAAAGATGCGATACTTACTTACATGAACTCATTGCGCAAAGGAAAAGGTGCGCAGAGTAAAAGTGCAGAATCTCAGTACCAAGTGCTTGAAAAGTATTGTAAAAACATCACTGACCTTGCACGCCAAGGCAAATTGGATCCGGTCATTGGCCGTCATGAACAAATTCGCCGCGTCATTCAAATTCTGTCACGACGAACTAAAAATAATCCGGTTCTCATCGGTGAACCAGGTGTTGGTAAAACAGCCATTGTTGAAGGTATTGCACAACGGATTATTGAAAATGATGTTCCAGAAAGCTTAAAAGATAAAATTATATACGCACTTGATTTAGGCGCCCTTGTTGCCGGTACAAAATATCAGGGCGAATTTGAAGAACGGCTTAAAGGACTGTTACAAGAGATAGAGAAAAGTGGCGATCAGATTATTCTTTTTATTGATGAACTACATATGCTTGTAGGCGCTGGATCGACGGGAGCTGGCGGCATGGACGCTTCTAATTTATTAAAGCCTGCACTTGCACGCGGAGAACTGCATTGCATTGGTGCAACAACCCTTAAAGAATATAAAAAATATATTGAGAAAGATGCAGCACTTGAGCGCCGATTCCAAAAAGTATTAGTTGAAGAGCCAACGGTAGAAGATGCTATTTCTATTTTACGCGGCCTTAAAGAGCGGTATGAGCTTCATCATGGTATTAGAATCAAAGATCAGGCACTCGTTGATGCGGTGGTATTATCCGCCAAATATATTCCTGATCGTTTTTTACCAGATAAAGCTATTGATCTTGTTGATGAAGCAGCTGCCATGGTTAAAATGTCTATTGATTCTCAACCAGAAAGTATCGATAAATTGCAGCGCCACATACGGCAACTTGAAATTGAAAAAGTTGCATTAACTAAAGAAAAGGAAGATGCTGCGGCACAAGCACGCCTTGCTGACCTGGAAAAAGAACTTGCAAACTTAAAAGAAGAATACAACACCCTCATCAATCGATGGAAAGCTGAGCGGGCGCCGCTTGAAAAAATAAACAAACTCAAAGAAGAGTTAGAATCTGCAACCTACAAGTTTCATTCTGCCGAACGTGATGGCGATTATGCAAAAGCGTCTGAAATTAAATATGGCATGATCGCAAAACTTGAAAAAGAAATTGCTAAAGAACAAGAAAAAATTAAAGGTCTCAAAACGACGCTCATCAAACAACAAGTAGATGAGTATGATATTGCCAACGTACTTTCTCGGTGGACTAAAATTCCCGTAGAAAAACTCCAAGCAAGTGAAACAGAAAAACTTCTTTCCATGGAAGATGTTCTTAAAAAACGTGTTATTGGGCAAGATGAAGCAATTACTGCTATTACCCATGCTATTCAAATGCATCGCACCGGCCTTACCAACCCTAACCGCCCTATTGGATCATTTTTATTCTTAGGCCCTACCGGCGTTGGTAAAACAGAAGTTGCAAAAACATTGGCCGATTTTCTGTTTAATGATCCTCATAAAATGATCCGCATTGATATGTCGGAATACATGGAAAAACATTCGGTGGCCCGTCTTATTGGTGCGCCTCCTGGCTATGTTGGCTATGAAGAAGGTGGCCAATTAACCGAACAAGTGCGGCGCAATCCGTATAGCGTAGTGTTATTTGATGAAATTGAAAAAGCGCATCCTGATGTATTTAACATCTTTTTACAGATTCTGGATGAAGGGCATTTAACTGATGGACAAGGGCGCGTTGTTTCATTCAAAAACTGCATCATCATCATGACGTCTAATATAGGCTCAGAGCTCATCTTACAAGCACAGGAATTAACGGAAAAAATAAAAGAATCGATTACCGCGTTGTTACGCAAAACATTCCGTCCTGAATTTTTAAATCGTATTGATGCTATTATCTTCTTTAGAATGTTAACAGAAGAGGATGTAGCAACAATTGCACGTATTCAGATACGTGAGTTGGAAAATCGACTAAAAGAACAACAGATCACGTTAACCGTGCATGATAAAGTTATCAAACACATCGCGCAAGTGGGGTATGAAAAAGAGTTTGGCGCGCGGCCACTGAAGCGGACGATACAAAATCTGATTACCGTCCCCCTCTCCCAGTTTATACTCAAACATCCTGATGAAAAAAACATTGCGGCTACCATGAAAAAAGATTCGGTCATAATAGATAAAGGATGACTTTTTACGGTCATCCTTTATCTATTCTTCTATGTGTATTTGTTTACGCTAAGATCACTTCAGCTGCGGCTTCTTTTCGTTCACCTTCTGCTGCTTCTTTTGCTTGTGATTCTTCCAGTTTAACTAAGTAAGATTGTGCGCGTGGATCCTTAAGAATTTCTTCTATTTTTGTTAGTTCTTTATCATCAAGACAAATGTACTGAAAAATAACCCTATTAATTATATCGAGAGACATCATCCTTAATGCATCTGATAACTGTTCTTTCAATTTTTGAGATCGGCTTGTACCTGCTTCATGAATAACCTTGCATATAGCAAGTGTGCCCGTACACTGATAATCATATAAATGAGGAGTAACAGGATCTTGTGCAAGCCCACAACTATTTTCGAAATTTCTTTTTGCTGCATCTGCAAAAACATCTCCTGTTATCATCTTCCTCTGGTCAGGACTATTGGGCATAAATACTGTTATGACAGGAATACATAATGGATAACCAACGTTTATAAGTGCTTTACATCTTTTTTGTAATAGACTTAAAGCCCCCTCCTCTGAATAATTATCACAAATTATACCATGCTCCACTACATTAAAAATCGGAGAGCTATCTTGCATTGTTACTGTTTCTTTGGTTCTCTGAACGTTTATTTTACCAGTCCATGGCACCATATTTCCCTTCTGCTTAACAATCCAAGGGATTAATTCTTCATGTGCTTCAGGGTTGATCGCCACACTACATAATAAAGCTCTGTAGTTACCACCATAAGAGTCCACACCGTAGGCTAGAATATTATCTGTTTGTGCACCATCTGCTAGAGCTTTTTCAAGTTCTTCTATAGTGGTAGCACTATGCATAGCTGCGATTGCTTTTTGTTTTTTTATCTTTGCTTCTTCTTGCTTTACACTTTCTGCCCCAAATGCGTTCCCACATGCTGCCAGTGCCAAGCCGAGTACTAGATAATTCATGATTTTCATAATTTCCCCCCGGTAGTCCGCCGTAACTTGCCGAGCCTGGAAGCCCGGATAAGCGAAGGCTGGATAAAATTCAATAAATTTAGCTTATACCCCTACTATACCAGATAGAGCCATTTAGTCAATTTCCTATTTGAAATATAACCAATAGGAGGCTTTGAACCTGAAAACACCTAAATTTAGGGTATATTCTTGCAAAAAATGGGGGGTTTTATTACAGTAGCAAGCGTTAGATGGGTATCTTTTTAATCCAAGGAAGCCTTTATCATGATAAAAAATAGCAGGCACACCAAAAGCTTATTTTTTATACTTTCCCTCGGGGTATATTTTTTAAGCCATGGCATGGAGATATTAAATACCCTACCTCCTTTAGACACCCCTAAAACAATATGGGACAGAGAAGACAAAAATTTATGCCTCAATTTTCTAGCCATAGAAGTTCTATACGCAAAACAACGTTATCCCGAAAATTTATGCAAACAACGGTTTGATCTTTCTATGTCACAGCTCATAACAAGAGCGTGTAAAATGACTGGTAAAAAAACAAAAGATGTACAACAACAACTAGAAAAAGAGCTTAAACAACGCATAAAAGAATTTGAACCCGCGCAACCTTCAGGACTATCATCATGGCCTTTCTCTACGTAGCTAATTGGAAGATGAATTTTACGTGTGCCCAAGCAGGCGCATTTATTACTAACCATCGTGATGATCTTATAGAGCTTGCTCGTCAGCATGAACTGGTACTGTGTCCTTCATATGAAGCACTGTATCCCATTGCGCAACACATTGCCAACACGCCGCTCCATCTTGGTGCACAAAATTGTTCTATGCATCATAGGGGTGCATATACTGGTGACGTATCAGCTGAATCGCTCCGCGAACTAGGATGCACGTACTGCATTGTGGGACATAGCGAACAACGGCACTATCACCAGGTTACCGATCGGGAAGTGGCTGCTCAAGTAGAACGCTTACTTACTCATCAGATAACACCTATCATCTGTATTGGAGAAACACAGGAACAGTATAAAGTGCATACAACACGTGAAACACTTTTACAACAACTGAATCTTGTAACTGATGTGCTCAACCAATACAATCAGACCAACCTTGCTATATACATCGCCTACGAACCGGTTTGGTCTATCGGCACTGGTGTAGTTGCTCCTATCACCTATCTACAGGAGATATTTGCATGGCTCCATGAAACATGCGCTACCCTTACTACGCAGGTTACCTATCGTTTTTTATATGGAGGAAGCATTAATGAAGATAATGCGCCAGCATTAAAGAGCGTCAATCATCTTGGTGGCTTTTTAATAGGGAATGCAAGTCTTGATTTTAAAAAAATTAAGAACATAGTATCTTGTTAATCGTACATAGATTATATCTAATCACG
Source organism: Candidatus Babeliales bacterium (assembly GCA_044451405.1). Lineage (GTDB taxonomy): Bacteria > Babelota > Babeliae > Babelales > Vermiphilaceae > JBIOKB01. The sequence continues at coordinate 12,485 of JBIOKB010000012.1, read as the reverse complement.
GAGAAACCATGTTATACGGCTTACTTATCACACTTTTTATATTGGTTTGTTTCTTATTAATCTTGCTCGTTCTTATCCAACAAGGTAAAAGCAGTATTGGTATTGGTGGCTTAGGTGGCGGCGCACAAATGCTTTTTGGCGGCTCTGGTGGCCAAGATGTATTTCAGAAAACTACCTGGATCTTAGGCTTTCTATTTATGTTCGGCTCACTCGGGTTAACCCTATTAAAGAATCATGAAGGTAAGCGTTCATTATATACCCGACGCATGGCAGCTATGCCACGCCACACTAACTAATAATTCTCGTCGAAGCCTAAATAAGGAGAGAGAGTGGTAATAGAATTTGTGAACGCCATAGGCACCATTACCATTGCCATTGCAGATCGCGTTGGTGTTTTTACCTTATTTTTATATAAAGCTATTAAAATTCTGTGTACTACTCGTCTTAAGCTTGCAAAAGTTTTCAGTCACATGAGTAATATTGGTGTTGATTCACTCAATATTACCGTGCTCACCGGATCTTTTACCGGCATGGTATTTGCATTGCAAAGTTATATCGGATTTCAGCGCGTTGGTGGTGAACAATTTATCGGCCCTGTTGTTGCACTCGGACTCATTCGCGAATTAGGCCCTGTACTTACCGGCCTTATGGTAACTGGGCGTGCTGGATCTGCAATTACTGCTGAAATTGGTACCATGCGCATTACCGAACAAATTGATGCGCTCCAAACGCTGCGTATTAATACCTTTCAATATTTGGTGGTACCCCGCATTCTTGCAGGCACAATTATTCTTCCGTTTCTTACCATATTTGCCATGATTTGTGGCATTGTAGGCGGTTATATAATTTGCGTATACGTTCTGTTATTAAGCCCAGAAGATTATATCAACGGTATTAAAGCCTATGTTGAACTTTCTGATATTCGTGGCGGCCTTACTAAAGCTGCGGCATTTGGCCTCATTTTAACCTGGGTAGGAACCTACAAAGGATTTTATACGTCTGGCGGTGCACGTGGTGTTGGTATTTCAACCACCCAAAGCGTGGTTGTCAGTTCGGTACTCATCCTTATGAGTAACTATTTTCTTACCAAACTCCTTGAACGCTTATAAGGATCTGTATGATTAGGCTCGCTAACCTCAAAAAAAAATTTGATACTAAATGGGTCACTAATGGCGTTACCCTTGAAATCCCTGATAATTGCATGACAGTTATTATCGGACGATCTGGGGAAGGTAAATCAGTACTTCTTAAGCAAATTATCGGCCTTATTCGACCAACTGAAGGCGATGTATTTATCGATAATGTTAATGTAACCCATCTATCAGAAGAACAGATGCAAAAATATTATTCAAAAGTTGGCTACGTGTTTCAATTTGCAGCACTGCTTGATTCACTAACTATTTTTGAAAACATCGGTATCACGTTACTAGAAAATAATGTATCTGAAAAAGAGGTGCTCCCCATCGTTAAAGAAAAGCTCGCGCTTGTTCAATTAGATGAAGATATATTAACAAAATATCCTTCAGAACTTTCTGGTGGTATGAGAAAGCGTGTCGGCCTAGCGCGCACGCTGGTGACCAATCCTAAAATCGTTTTATATGATGAGCCAACTACAGGGTTGGACCCAATTACTACGCGAGTTATTCATGAACTTATGTTTGATATGCAGAAAAAACTTAACCTTACCTCAGTTGTTGTTTCCCACGATGTAGAGGTTTTTAAGTACGCTGATAAAGTAGCGCTCTTATATGATGGCGTTATCAAATATTTTGGTGATGCCAAAACTATATGGGAATCAGATAATCCGTACGTGTATCAATTTATTCGTGGTCTTCCACAGGGTCCCATCAACACTGATTTTAATACCAAATCTCTATAACACTCCCCGTTCGTCCTGAGCTTGACAAAATAGTGTGCCCAGGCACACCAGGATATGAATGGGTTCCTCAACTATAACAATTCAAAATCTTTATAGAGCATGCTTGGCTGAATTCCCCGGTTATTTTGATATTTGTTGCTCGTATACAATTCGTAATCCCCTTCAATGGTATGGTAAAAAATCTGACAGATCTCTACCTGCGGATAGATTCTAATAGGATGGATACAAGAAATTTCCAAGGTCCAATATCCCTTAAATCCAACATCGCCAAATCCAGCAGTAATATGAATAAATAAGCCAAGGCGTCCAATAGACGAGCGTCCTTCAAGCATGGGTACATAATGCTCGGTAACCGTATATTCCATAGTTCTACCAAGATATAAAACTCCCGGTTCAAGCACTAGTCCTTCTTGAGGAATAACAAGTGAAGTTACTTCATGTTGTTTTTTCATATCGAGAATAGGATCTTTATATACTAACAATTCATTATGGAGCCGTAAGTTGTAACTATTAGGACCAAGCTGCGCGCTATTAAAGGGATCAATAATAATTTCTTTGCCTAACCGGCGTCTAATTTCTTTTCCAGAAAGAATCATATAAAACTCCTGTTCACACCAATAATAAACAAACTACGTATTTGTAAGATTGTAGTAAGATTGATACAATAATAGACATCTTTTTATGAATTTCTATGGTGATTGTACTACACGGTGCGCCAAGCACACTATATATGGGTACAGCACACCCACACATAAACAGTAATGAAGCAAAGAAAGGTAACAACGATGTTGGAAACCATGCCACATACTACACCAGTTATTGATCAGATTAAGGATGTAAGTAACCGCATACATAACTTACATACCGAAGTAGGAAAAATAATTGTAGGACACCATGATATCATCCATCATACAGTTATAGCACTGTTGTGTAATGGCCATATACTCCTTGAGGGAGTACCTGGTGTTGCAAAAACTACTCTCATTAAAGCATTTAATAAAGCACTCGGCCTTGATTTTAATCGTATCCAATTTACTCCTGATTTACTTCCTGCTGATGTGATTGGATCATTAATCTATAATCCCAAAACACATGAATTTGAGACAAAAAAAGGACCCATCTTTGCTAACCTTATTCTTGCTGACGAAATAAACCGAGCTCCTGCAAAAGTACAATCTGCGCTCCTTGAAGCAATGCAGGAACAACAAGTGACCATCGGATCAACCACCTTCCATCTTGATAAACCATTTTTAGTCTTTGCTACCCAAAATCCTTTAGAACAAGAAGGAACCTATCGCTTACCTGAAGCTCAGGTTGATCGCTTTATGTTCAAACTCCTTGTTGAATATCCAAGCATGAAAGAAGAGCGTGAAATTCTCAATAAAACATTAGACATACAAACACTTGCACAGGTCATAACCAAAGATGATCTACAACAAGCACAAACATTAGCAGCAGCAATCTACATCGATAGTAAAATTTCTGATTACATTGTAACTATCGTATTTGCTACCCGTAAACCAGAATCATTCGGACTAAAAGAGATAAAACCGTTTATTCGTTATGGCGTATCACCACGTGCTACCATTGCATTACAGCACGCAGCAAAAGCTCATGCCTTTTTAAAACATCGTCACTTTGTTACACCCGATGATGTTAAGGCTGTAGCTCCTGCAATACTACGTCATCGGATAGCACTCAGCTATGAAGCAGAAGCGGAAGATGTTAAACCTGATTATATTGTGCATAAAATTCTTACGACGATTCCTTCACCATGACAAGCACCACCAGCGGACCAAAATACTTTGCCAGATCACGATTTTAAGCAGTTTAACAACATGTATCTACCCTTGACAACGCAAAGACAACAAAGGTATTGTGTGAAGGTAAATTTTAAAAAAGGAATTTGAATGAGACATCCCCTGTGGATTGTGAATAGCGCACTTCTTTTTCTATTCATTATCATTGTATGTTTCATGCTTATCATGCGTGTAGATGTTCCTGCGTCAGAACAGATTGAAGCACGTGGTTATGTAAAACCATTGCCAAAAAAAGTTTCAGAAGTAAATATCCGTAAAATTTATGAAAATGATCTTTTTGGCACCTATCATTCGCAGCAGGAAATACCAACAGAGCCTAATTATATTACACCTGCACCTCCGCCACCACCTCCTATACCAACCCATGTGCCACCTGAACCACGGCCACAATTTTTAGAACCATTAAAAATCACACTCAAAGGGATCATTATTATTGGCAATGATGATACTAAAAATCGGGCAATTATTAGCGATACTCGTACCAACAAAGAAGGTTCTTACAAAGTTGGTGATATTGTTGAAGATGCACAACTGATTAAAATTTTTAGTAATAAAGTTCTATTCTTGCGTCCAAACGGGCAACAGGAGGTCTTGTATCTACGTCCTAAAGATGCCCAACTTGATCCAACCTATGCACAGATCACCGGCTTTAAAGGCATTACTCAAAAAATGAGCGACAATCAATACCTTATCAACACCAAAGAGTTTATGTTCCGCATTAATAATCTCGGACAATTTATTGATCTTCTTGATTTAACTACCGTATATCAAAATGGTACCAGTGTTGGCTGCAAAATAGGAACCATACAAGATCCATCATTTGCGCAGGAGCTTGGCTTACAATCAGGCGATATTATTCGTGCCATTAATAGTGTACCGGTTGTTGATACCGCACATCGTATGGCAATTTACAAACAGATAACTAGCATGAAGACAAAAGACACTATTGTTGTAGACTTAATCCGTAATAATAGACCTTATACAGTACAGTACGTCATAGGACAATCCGATGATACTGAATCAGCTGAAAAAGAAGTGGTTCAGATGCGCGGAGCAACTGCTGGTCAAGCTACCCAAGATCAGATAAAAGCTATGCAAGAACGTCATAAATTTGCACCAACATTACACGACATTCGTTCACGCGAAAGAAAAATAATGATGGAAAAAGGGAAAGCGCCTACTCCTCATCAACCTCATAATGTATCTGAGGGAGTACAACCATGAACAATAAGTATATAAACCGTGTGCTTGCTTTTCTTTTTACTACTATATTGTGCGCACCTATAATACAAGCTAAAGGGTTGTTGTTGGCAAGCAGAGATGAACTGGAGCCAGTATCAGCTATTTCTACAGAGCACAACGCGGGCAGTAAAAATTCAACTCTAACTAACAGTCAAACGCCTGATCAGACTCAGCAAGGTGCAGCAAGTACAGTAGCAAGCAATGCAGCAGATACTAAAGTTCCCGCAACAATAAACGTTCCTGTATCAACTAAAAAATCAGTGTTACTTGCCGATCAGGGCGACCAAGACATTCATGAAGTTAATCTAGGCCAATCCCGCCTTCCGCTTGAATTAGAAAAAGAAATACAACAGCTACCTGCCATGCCGCCTAAAACACCTCAACAGGTGCAAAAAGATGCTCGCAAAAGTGTCATGCCCGTGATGAGCGAGGGCGAGCAAGAAGCAACTATAGAATTTCATTTTGAAGATGCTGATTTAAATACACTGTTAACGTACATGTCCGATGTGTATAACGTTACCTTTATTACCAACGATATTCTCACGCCATTGCCAAAAGTAGGCAAAGGGGTCAGTGGTAACAAAATTTCGTTTAAAACATTTAAGCCACTGACCAAAAAAACTGCCTGGAGCTTATTTGTATCATTTTTAGATATGGCTGGCCTTACGTTGGTTCCTGATGCAGATCCTACTATTTTTAAAGTTGTGCAAACAGAGCTTGCGCGCAAATCACCTATCCCTGCATTCATTGGTACCAAGCCAGATGCCCTTCCTGATACGGATCAATTGGTGCGTTATGTGTATTTTGTAGAAAATGCTTCAATAACCACTATGAAAGATATTGTAGAATCGCTGCGCAGCACCGCATCAGCATTTTTAGTTCTTAATGAGCTCAATGCATTTCTACTTACCGATAAAGCATACAACATAAAAAGCTTAATGAAGATTGTTACTGAACTTGATCGTACAACACTTCCTCAAGCAATGTCGGTGCTCAAATTGCGCCGCGCTGATGCACAGGAAGTTAAAAATCTTTATGATGGCATTATCCAAACAGATGATCAAAGTGCAGCAGGTAGGTTATTCCCGGCACGTAAACAACCAACTACGTTATATTTCCCTGAAAACACCCGCATGATCGCTGAACCACGCTCTAACTCTCTCATTTTACTCGGAACTCCTGATGCTATTAAAAAAATAGAAGATTTTATCGTTAACTATGTAGATGTTGATATCGGTAAAATGCATTCACCGTTGCGTGTATACACGCTCAAATATGCTGATGCGGTGACGGTATCTAACATTATGACAGAAGTTACCCAGTTTGGTAAAAACACCCCTGCTGGCCAAGTTGGTGGTGTGCGCGATAATGATAAATATTTAAAAACAATTACCTTTACCCCTGAACCCTCAACCAATCGTATTATCATTAAAGGTGAAGAAGAAGATTATTTACGCGCTAAAGAAATTTTAGATGCACTTGATTCTTCTCAACCACAAGTTGCCGTTGAAGTGCTTATTATTTCCCTTGATCTTGAACGTAGTAAAATATTAGGTGCTCAATTGCGTAGTAAACAATCAGCGAGCAACCCAGCAACTAATGGCAACCCTCTCAAAAGTGTACAATTTCAAACATCTGGCTCATTGATTAGCGGTAGTGCTGCTGGTATTGTAACGAATAGCGCTGGAACTGGTGTTGAGCGCCTGCTTGGCAACTTAATTAATTTAGTAAACGGTTCATTTGGCACATCACTTCCAGGAAACACTGTTGTATCATTAGGTACTGACTTTTTTGGTGTCTGGGGTATTTTCAACATACTTGAAACTATCAGCAACGCTCAAGTTGTTTCTAATCCATTCTTAGTTGCTACTAACAAAAAGAAGGCAACGGTATCTGTTGGTCAACGGCGCCGAGTTGTAGCTGCAAACGTTGTTGGTGCAACAACCCAAGAATCTTTTGCTAACGATGATGCAAATTTAACGGTATCTGTTACCCCACAAATTAACTCTGATGGCATGATTGTACTCGATCTTGATGTACAAATTAACACATTTACTGATCAAACAAACTTCCAAGATGCAACTAAAAATACGCAAGAAATTAAGACAACATCTATTGTTGCTGATAAAGAAGTATTAGCGTTAGGCGGCTTAATTCGTACGCAAATAACTAACACTATATCCCAAGTACCGCTGCTAGGAAATCTTCCTATTGTTGGCTGGCTCTTTAAAAATAAGAGCAAACAAGAATCAAAAACTAATTTGCTCATATTAATATCGACGCGCATTGTGCGCCCTCATGAACCAAAAGATTACAATGGATTCACGCAAGAGCGTATTAAAGATTATCATGGTGATTTAACAAACATAGAACAACCATATACCTCGAGTGATCCTATTCATAAGTTATTCTTTGCTGCTGGAGAAGATAGTACCGAAAAAATGATTGATAATTATCTCTTTAATCGCAATAAAAAACATAAGAAGAAGAAAAATAAGGGTGTTAACAAACCATCAGAGATGCGCAAGGCTGCGGGTAATGAGATTGTGATCGGGCAGAATACTCCTAAAGCTGAGCCCGCTCAACGAGTTATTTCTCCAGGATCCGCAACAACCAAAGCAACTACTGTTGCCCAAAACACCAAGCAGACCACCGTCCCTACACGCACACGATCATCGTCTTTATTGAACTCTCCTGATACCAACCAAGGAGTACACGCATGATTCGCAACATCTTTCTTCCTGAACATGTAGGTACCTACTATCTATTTCCTAAACGTATTGTTGGCTTTGATATTGGCAAAACACATATACATGCAACGCAGATTTACCTTAAAGGCCGTCAGGTTACTATTGAAAAATGCATAGAAGTAGCCTTAGAGAATGGCAGCGTGAGCATGTACAATGAACGAGTAGCAGCAGCGCTTGTAACTATTGCACAACAACTTGATCGGTATGATGCCATTCACACAAGCTTGAGTAGCTCGCTGGTTATTTTTAAAGAACTCACCATACCATTTATTGGACGAGATAAAGTTGCAATGGTTGCTGATTTTGAAGTTGAACCATTGCTCCCTTTTGCACTTGCTGATGCAGTTATCGATTGTATCATTACCCAAGAAAATAAAACAGAAAAAACATCAAAGGTATTAGTAGCCGCTACACAAAAAGTTCATGTTGATGAGCATTTGCAACTCTTTCAAGAAGCAGGTCTTACGGTACAACAAATAATCGTTGATCTTTTTGTGCTCTATGGCACGTATCTCCAGATACCTTCATACTCAAAACTTGAAGGCGGTGTAGCGCTCATTGATATTGGTTCATACACCACTACCATTGGTTACATACATAATGGACAACTTCGCCTGATACGCTCATTACCAAAAGGAGTTGCAACCATTGCAAAATCAATAAGTGATGAGTTAGACGTTTCAGCATCTGAAGCATTAGAATCAATCATGCGCTATGGCTTAGAACGGTATGATAACCCTGCCTATACTAAAACTATGAACAACGCCCTTACCAGTTTTTGGCAAGAAATTGCTTTTACCTTAAACAGCTTTACCGCGCTTGATCAAGCACCATTAACACGCATCGTGCTGTTAGGTGGTGGCGCTGATATAAAAGGATTACCTGCGTTTGTTACCACGCAGGCACAGACGCCATGTGAATTAATGCGTATTAACGAGCTGCTCCATACAGCCACTATATCAATCGTTGGAAAGAACAACATTCCATTTAGAAGCATTTTAAGCTTGAGCAGTGCATTGCCTTCGCCTGTTATTCAAAATTTTAATTTGCAACCAAAGATAGTAACTAAAGCATCTGATGCTTCTTTATTAAATAAACAATTAATCTGCGCAGCAATTCTCAGCCTCATGATGCTTATCAGTTTTGGTGTATTTAGCTTTTTACAATTACATACGCTTAATACCGCTGTTGACGAATATCAGCAAGAAGCAGTTGAGGCGCTCAAACATCAGTTTCCTAAAGCATTATCTGATGTTGGTAATCTAGAAGATGCCGTTGAACAATCGACATTACAAGTTAAAAGAGAAGAAGAGTTATGGTTCTCATTTGCTAATCCTATGCGTCCATCATTTTTGACCTATTTACTAGAGCTTACGAGTAAAATTGATAAAAGAGATCTTGGATTTACCATTGATAAATTAACCATTACTGAACCTGCTATTACATTAACCGCTCACGTAAAGGATCACGCAGCACTTGCATTGCTTGAAAAAGAGTTGCGTCAATCAAAACTCTTTGCACATGTTGAAGGGCAACAAAATCCAGACTTTACGATGAAAATAAAATTAGCAAAACCGGTATAAGGATACTATGAAAGTATTTGATCAGCTGCGCGATTTTATTGCAAGTCTTGATGAGCAGACGTTCTATAAATACAGCGGAATTGCTCTGGGAGCCCTTATTCTTATGCTCTCTTTGCTTTTATATTTCTACCACAGTCGGGTAAATACCCTTATTGGCACCATTAACACCATCAATGAAGAACGTGAGCGAACGCGTGCTATTTTAACACGTGCTGAACGCGTTAAACGGCAACGAGCCGAAGTTGATGCTATTATTAAAGAAGACGAAAATTTTAAAATCGGTGGTTTTTTTAATGATGTGTTAAATAACTTACACTTAAGCGATAAGCGAACATTGGAAGAAACATCACAAAGCGACAAAGAAGATAAATATAGTGAAAGCATTTTACGGTCAAAATTAACCGATATGACCATGAAAGATCTGTGTGAACTGCTTAATACGCTCGATCAAAATAAAAGAATTTATACAAAAGAATTAGATATAGTAGCATTAAAAAAAATGCCTGTAGTGCTTGAAGTCACTATAACTATTGCGTCTTTGGAACCTAAAACAAGTCCTAAAGAATAACAGGGATACTTATGAAGTTAAGAACATATATACACGCACTCATCCTTGTAAGCATAGGCATAACCATCCCTTTAGTGTGCAAACAAGATACTCAAGCATCTAGCGACCATGATCTTGCTTCTCATCCCCTTTTGGCACAGAAATTCGACTCTTCCTCTACCAATCAAACAACAGGTAAGAAAAAGAGCAAAGGCAAAAATAGTAGATCTGTGCGCGCAGAAAAAAAGATTAAATTTAAATTTAATAATGAACAACTCGTTGATATCATCAACTATGTAGCTTCAGAAAAAGACTATAATATTATTTTGCCCATGGGTGCTAATGCTATTACTGAAACAGTAACCTTAACCATTAATGAGTTATTAGATCTTGATGAAGCATGGGATATTTTACTATCCATTCTTGATCTTGCCGATTATAGCTTAGTTGATCAAGAACCTACGTATACCATCATAAAAAATAGCAAAGCGATTTCACGCGAAGCGGTTCCTATTTTTATTGGTATAAAACCGGAAGAACTTCCTGATAGCGATGAACGCATTCGGTATCTCTATTATTTTGCCAATATAAAAGTAAGTGATGCCGCTGATGGCATTTTAATGACCATACTCAGAGAATTATTACCCGATACTGCGCTCTATAAAGTTGATCCTAAAACTAATGGATTGTTGGTAAGCGATAAGGCAAATAACGTACGCTCAGTGATGCATGTGCTTACTTCACTTGATCAGACAACGTACCGTGAAACCTTTGATGTCGTTAAATTGCGCTACACGTCTGCTGATATTATTGCAAAGTTATTCAGTGAAAGTATCTTGGCCCCAGAAAAAGATAAGGCGAATAAATATCGCACTGATATTCATCGTCTTAATGAAGCAACATACTTTTCACGCAATGTTAAATTAATTGCTGATCGTCGTACTAATTCATTAGTTATTGTCGGCCGCGAACAAGCAGTAAATCAGGTAAAAGATTTTATTTACAAATATCTGGATGTGGAACTTGATTCAGGACAATCAATTTTACACGTCTACGAGTTGCAATATTTAAATGCGCAACAACTTGAGCCGGTGATCAAAAATATTGTGCAAGCAACGCTCCCTGGCGGCACAGGACAATCAACCGGGACTCAAACTCAAGTTGGCCCTGAACGATATTTTGAAGGTGTCCTTATTAAAGCCGATACGCCGGTAGATGCTTCCCAAGCATATTATGGCGGTAACAAATTAGTAGTTGCTGCAAAAAATGATGATTGGAAAATCATTAAGCAACTGATTGAAGAGCTTGATAAGCCGCAGCGTACCGTAATTCTTGAAGTGTTGGTAGCCGATTTAACCATAGATGATGTAAAACAGTTGGGTAACACGTTACGTAATGCAATTGGATTACCCATTACAAACGCTCAAGCCGGTCAGCAAGGAACTGCCAGAAGTAGTGCACAATCAGCACAGGTTACACCGCAGATTATTTTAGATGCAGCCACTCCACCGGTCGCTATTGATTCAACTGTAGCTTCTGATTTGCTGAGTATAAGTATCCCAAATCCTTCAGGATCAGGTAATGTAAGCTATGCAGACTTAGCTCCTGCAGGCTCAACTCTTATCTCATTTAATGTGCCATCAACGGGGGAAACGTGGAGCATAGCGCAGCTTTTACAAACCTTTGGTCATACCAAGATTTTGTCTCATCCACACGTTATTGCAACAAACAATCAGCAGGCATTTATTTCCATTGGGCAAACACGTCTTTTAGCAGATGAAGCTACCAGTGGTACTGCTGCAACGAGCGTTAAATTTACCCCACAATCAGCAAATTTAACCGTAAAACTAACGCCACGCATTAGTAGTTCTGAGACGCTCAATTTACAACTTAATGTTGAAGCAACTGAGTGGGTTGCTGGCCCTAATGCAACTACCGCATCACAAAATCTTCGCGTTACCCGTGTTGTTGATACCAATGCTAATATTAAAAATGGCTCTATTTTGGCGCTTGGTGGTCTTATTGTAACTACAACGACCGCTCAGATGCAGGATACTCCTGTGCTCAGCAGAATTCCGTTAATTGGCTGGCTCTTCAAAAGTAGACGTGATGAAATTGTAAAAACTAACCTTACCGTATTTATTTCACCAACCATTATTGAGCCTCGTCTGCGCGGTGGTGCAAGTACGTATACAAAAGATTATATCGCTACAGCACGCCAATATGCTGATGAAGGGCTACTGTTTGATAGCTTACGTGACCCTATTACCCGCTTCTTCTTTGGCACCAATAATGATGCACATACTATGGTTGAAGAGTTCTTGCAAAAAGATGAACTTAAATCAGATATATTGACTGCAAATCCATTGTATTTAGTGGAGGGTAATAAGAAGGACTCTCGTCCGCATCCTGGTGCGCATGAGCGCACTATTTTGTCAAGCTCAGGACGAACGGGAACAAAAACACTTATAGCAAACAATATAAAAGCTGACGAAGTCCGGCGTAGCCCAATTAAAACATCGGAGATATTCGATGAGGCGAAGACGGATGCGATCAAAAAACTTTTAGAAAACGAAGAAAATCCACTACAGGTCAAGCAACAGCGTACGTGTTAATGTATCTTCGATACGCAGTAAATGATTGTATTTAGCCATACGCTCACCT
>JBIOKB010000011.1:0-27762 GCA_044451405.1 Candidatus Babeliales bacterium | reverse complement strand
TATTTTTAGCCGTATGTATTCAAGTTCCGCTTCTTCAGCTGAAACTACCGGCCATGTTTCTTGTTGTGCTATAACTGGTGCACATGAATACGTAAGAAAAACTAATAATAATTTCTTCATTTTGTCCCTAATAGTATGAAGGTTAATGAATAGTGCGCCTAAGCATTAGCTCGCTGATTAATAATCTTTTTTAATAGATTTACAGTTTTTCAATTCGTTTCATGTCTTTTCTTCCTTCTTTTATCATCTCTTCAAGATCATGAATTAATCGCAATGCAGCAGGAGTTCCTATTCCTTTTAAATAGCGAAAAATTACTGATAATTCATACGCACTTAACTCAGCATATCCTCTAGGATAAAAATGCTGTAAGCAATAACCGAAAAGCCATTGATATTCTTGTTGATTTACATTGCTTGCAGCACCCCTTGAATAAGGTACCCCATTATGGTAAAACGCTAACTCGGCTAAAACCGGAGTAGATATGATCAACATAGTCGCTATAAGTAATTTCTTCATTTTGTCCCTAAATATATGAAGTATTAAAATACCCCTATACTAACAAAACTACACTCCATGAAACTAATGTCAAAGGCAACAAAAGGCCAATTAAATAAGTGAATTTTATATACAATTTTCTATTATTAAATACAATTGGATCCGATTGCTAAAAAAGAGTTATACGATTTATAATTGCAGTGAGATAGCGTATCCTGGACATTTCGATAAAGGAGGGCCTATGACGCATTGGGGTTGGTATTGGAAGGTTAAGCGCAAGCATAAAAGAAAAGCTCTATGCACGTGGTCTACTTTCTCTGAGATCGATTCATTTGATATGTTTAAAAATCAACAACTCGTTCAATTTGTACGCGAGAGTAAGGATCGTGTTTCGCTCATTATTCCTCAATATAATTTGCGAGCAACGTTATTAGAGAATGATAATCTTCATGTCGTGTATAACAATGGTTCTTACGTAATTCCTATAGAGAAAAAGCCATGCAACTTTGGCGGCTTTTATCATTTCTTTCATTGTCCACAATGTGACAGGAGAATGCGTAAATTGTACTGCATAGAAGGTAAATATCTGTGTCGTAAATGTGCTAACTTGGGTTATATTTCTCAACGATTACGCCCATCTGAACGGCACCAGTATATGAAGGGCAAAGTTGTTACGACATTACAAAATTATGCTGGCACTTTGCATAAGAAGCCACCGCGCATGCATCAGTCGACGTTTCACCGTCTCAAGAAAAAATACGTCAATCATGATGAGCAAAAGTTTTATACCTCACACCATGAGCTCATAAGTTGGTATGGACCAAAAGTGGAACCATATCTCGATAGCTATTATGGTTTTTTTGTTCCAGACGGATTGAATGCTGTGTATGATCCTGATAAAATTTGCTCCGATTATTTCAAGCCTTTCTGAAGTAGCCATTCCCTTATATTAAACCCCTGTTGTATTGCTTCCCCGATATCTTTGCCTATAGGTGTTGGAAAAGCTCGAGCATGTGGGTATAAATGTTTCCATTTCTTAAGCATCTGTATTCCTGCCGCGTCATTATCATGACAAATCAAAAGACGTGACGCTTTCTTTGCATAGAGATCAGTTATATTGTCTGGATTTTTTACATTGCTGCCTACGGCAACAGCACAAGCAATATCATGTGCTACATAATCAATTGCATACGCATCAAGCTCTGACTCAACTATTATCATACAGGGTTGTTTTGTATCACCTATGATATTCAGTCCATTCATGCTTCCTGAGATGGCAACATACTTGGGTAACTTGTCATTCTCCTTCCAATCAAACCGTCGCACTTTCAAGCGCAGCACTTGCCCATTTGCTTGCCTGGTAGGGATCACAAGGCCATTAGGTATCCATAATTTGTGTGGTTTGCCATCTGCACATTGCTCATCTAATCCCCACGCTGATCTTGGTAAGAATTCATTACTATCAGACCAGCCAAATTTATACCGTTGTACTGCTTCAAGAGGTAGTCCTCTACGCGCTAAAAAATCGAGAATATCTGCCTTGTGTAACAATAATGCATGTGCGCGTTCAACATATGCTGTAGCCTGTTCTTTCCACAAAGTTGGCGGTACTTTTAATGGCGCTGCTTGTGGTTCATGCAGCTGTTTAAAACCATATAATGGTGTTTCTTTAATAACCGCATTTACCATAGCTGCAGCTTCTTGAAATGAAAGATGTAGAAACTGTCGCGCAAATTGAATAGCATCCCCATTAATGCCGCACTGGCGGCAGCAATAAGAGCCAACACATTTACTCATTTGTCGATATGGTTGTATGTAAAAACGATCAGTACCACCACACTGCGGACACGAAGAATGAAATTCTCCTCCTGCAGTAGAAGCAACCCATTTAGGGTTAATACCTGTTTGATGTGCTAATTCAAGTAAGGTCATGCTTTCTCCTTTTCTGTCCATGATCGGTCCACGCGGTGATATTCAAAAACAGCGATCCAGAGGGCATTGTCCAGGGAGTCCATATAGTCCACGCAATTTTATTATCCAATTTTTTAAGACTGTTTTTTGTGCTGTAGATAATTATGGCGCTGCAACAGCATGGACTGCATGGTCTATATGGACCGATACTGTATTTAACGTACTTTATTACATGGTTTATCCTGGACAGTATCATGGACGCAGTAACACACTAAGCAATTTCATAGTTCTCAAAAAGACGTTCCGGTTTTTCTTTAAATATCTTGCAAAACTCCTCTTGTGATTTTCTTAATGAAGGCAATTTGAAGTGACGTACGCGATGTTCAGCAGCAGGTCGTGTATCTTCTGTAGATGGGATAAGCTTTTTAAATATCTTGCAAAATTGATCTTTGGGCAGAGCTTCTTCACCACTTTTTTCACACCATGCTACATAATCTGCATATATGACATCTTTTGGTATTGAATCCTGCCATACAGGAGCATCCGTTTCAGGTAATTTACCTATAGACAAACCTCCTTCTGATAATGCCTCAAAAATATAGCGATGTGCCGATTCCGCACTGCGCATTTTTATATCAAAAGCATCTAAATTAGCAGGCATTTTACGCGGATTAAAAGTGCTTATATCTTCATGTAATAAATCATAAAGTAATGCTTCATACCCGCCATCGTGTAATTGATCATGGATTGCTTCAAAATACGTATGATCCTCTTTGCGTTTTTCTGAAACAGTAATAACTACAAAACGTCGATCATCCGGATCAAGGTGTACTGGCCAATCTTCATTGCTGCTTAAAATGACGTGTTTAAAATTGCGAACCACAATACGATCTTTGCCTTTACCTTCAATAAGGCATGTATGTTCAGTGATCATTGCTTTTACAGTACCAAGTTCCTTCTTGTTACCGCCCCAGAGCGCTTCATTCGCGTGAATAAGCACAGCGTTTTTAAGGTGGTAATTAAAGTTGGAAACAAGCTCGGTAATACTGCTGAGCGGCGCATAATGAGTTCCGAGCAGTACTCCCAATGGTTCAACAAAGCTATTTTTACCAACACCTTGTGATCCGCATAATACTAAGGCTGTATGTACCCTATCAGGGTGTTGAAACACATATGCCAACCATTTGCGTACGTAGATGTATAACTCTTCATTTCCACCACAAATATTATCTCGTACATGATCCCAGTATTTTGCAGCATCGCCTTGCTTTGGTTGTTTGGCAAATCCCTTCCAAAGGTTATAGCAATCGTTACCACACTCTGTTGTAGTTGGATCAAACGTAATCCCTTTATATTTACGCCGCTCAGGACTTTGAAGCCAGATGTCCGCCTTGCAGCGTTCAACCCCATCTATGCACATAACCCTTTCATCTTCATAAAAAGCTCTGAATGACTGTCGACTCTCAAGTGAAAAGTCTTTATAACCCAGCGTGTTTATTTTTTCGGTTAATGTATATGTTTGATCGAGATGGACGACCGCATGTCTTATATTAAAATCTGCTACAACTCTAGGTTCAGCCAAGATAATCTCTTCACGTTGTTTTAACGTCCTATAGCCATTTTGCAGAGCTATAATTTGGGTTTGAATTGACATGTCCGCATCTATTACATTAGCAGGGTCTATTAATAGAAACTCATCCCATGGATAATCCTTGTACCCAAGAGCAGCTTTGTTTTCTGCTAATTGCTGTGCTTGCTCAATCCATTCTTCCTGAGCTGCTTTTATTAGCTTTTGGCGATTAGTATAACTTTGGCGAGAATCTTTTTTTCTGGTATGATTATTCATACAAAATCTTCCTCGGTTTATGCCACTGGTTGTCGCCAGTGGTTTGTCATTTAAAACTATTTTTTATTCGCTGATGATGAGTACGTGTGCTGCTCTTTTTCATTGGTAAGACCATAGGAGCAGAGCAATCGAGGCCCATTTTTCCTATAGGATCGATTGTTGCTACATAGCACGCCTCCTGTGATTTACCGTTAACGTTTACTGAGTAAATGTGTCTTTGATTATCTAGAATGATCGCCCCTGATGGGGCTAATAGGTTCTGTATCATATGTTCTTTTAATGCTAGTAATTCACTATTTATGTTGTGGTGCATGAGTACTGCTCGCTTTCTCTTTAGCTTTATTCCTACGGTCGATTTTTATCAGTAATGAATAAAAAGCAGTAACCCTATCAAGTTCATCAGGGGACAACTCATACCCTGTATTGGGTATATCAGCTTGTTCGGCGATGAGCTTTGAATCGATTTTGCATTTTTTAATCATGAGTAAAAGTATAGGGGCACGATGTATACTTACTCAGACCTAGCAGTAGACCTAGGGGCTAAAAATGCTTTATTTAAAAGGATAAATTAGGTATGGGACTTGTTATTAAAACTTATGAGCTAGGTATATCGGATTGATGCGAACGCTATCCATATTGAAGATCAAGAAGTAGCTTATTTTGCCATTGCTTTGCTTAAATACTTGTTCATTTAAATGTTCATAAGCATGGTATAATCTACGCCTGTGTTTTTTTATTCTTGTTTTTGAACCGCTTGGTACGTTGTATTGAGTTTTCTCGTAAACCTCATCCCAAGGCCATTCATCATGCAGGCATTCATCGTCTTTAGTTAGAATGGTTAAGATTGGACCCTGGTATCCCTTTTTTTTGAATTGTATCTTATGAGCGCCAATTAATAGTGTTTTTGTTGATGTGTCATATCCTTTAAAAAGATTAGGCTCTTCTGCTGATGGAATGGTAACAATATCTAGGGATAGTTTTTCTGTAGAAGTTTCTTCGTTTTCTGATTTTTCTTGTATATAAAGCCATACTTTTTGCAGGCTATACTTAAAATTTTCAACTTGCGAAGAAGTTATGCCAGAGCCTTGTTCATTGGGCGATAGTAAAATATTCTTCAATATTCGACGAAATCCAATTACCCTTGTAGATTCAAGTACTTTGCCTTTGTTA
This sequence comes from Candidatus Babeliales bacterium, assembly GCA_044451405.1. Classification (GTDB taxonomy): domain Bacteria; phylum Babelota; class Babeliae; order Babelales; family Vermiphilaceae; genus JBIOKB01. Next base: position 22,339 of record JBIOKB010000011.1, on the reverse strand, counting down.
TACAATTCTTGTGCTACACTTTCACCATTTTTGTGAACTTGATATATCCAAGCAATAATATTCCAATGATAAAACGGCTCAGCTGCATTTCCATATTCTCTATCCTCTGCTTCTTTAAGCCACTTGTTATACCTAGGAGTTTTTAACGATAGGTGTATTTTATAGGCAGCATCTCTATTGGTTAAAAGGCATTGTACATCTGCAAATTGTGCGATGAAGGGGATATGAGCAGGATCTTGCTTCACTAATTGGCTAAGCAAATCTGTAAGTATGCTATGTCTTTCTATCAGAAAGTCTCGTGTAGTATCTATACATCGCTGAGGATCATCGTTTCCATACGCATAAAATGAATCATACGGTGCTGAAGACCCCATATAAGATTTGTATGTACTATATAGGGTATTAAGTTCCTCTGTAGCGGAATTTCGTAGCTCATGAAAATTACTGTTGCGTATCTCTTCTTCTTTAAGAAGTTGATTTATAATGGACTGTAGATTTGGATTAACTTCAGTTTCATGTACAAAATCTAATAAAGAGAGAACAAAGATTTTTAATAAGCGTGTTTCTTGAGCTTTGTCGTATAATATTCTAAGATTTTCCAAATGTTTTTTTGATGACGATGCCATAATTTTAGTCCTTTCATTTGCAGACTAAAATTATGGCATCTTTTTTTTCTATTAAAAGGCTGAGTTGGTTATTCCACGTACAAATATGTCCTGTCTTTGCACCTTTAAGCAGTAGTAATATACGTTGCTGATGAAACAAGGCCCAGCTCAGAAAACACGGTCTGGATGTTCTGCAAACTGAAATCAAAGCGTATTTGTCGGTTCCTGAACATATCAACCAGGGGGCAATTTCTTACTCTTTTACTGTACTCAACTTTTCAAGATCCTTTCCAATCCCGTGTACGCGCTCAGCAGGTAACGTTTTTGTTAAGAATATCATTCCTTCATGCATATCTCGTGTTATGATTTCAGCCGCTTGTGCAAGAAGTTGGGAGTTTATTGTTATACCAGCGCTTACGGCATTTCTCCGCGCATTACACATATCCATAAAGAGATTGTTGTTGATGCCATGCTGTATCCATTCTTCAAAGAATGTTTTCTTTTGCCCTGGTGTAAGACGAATATAATTTGATGTTTTGGTAAAAGACTCATTGCCATACATTTTTATAGAGAGGTTATCTGACCAGGAAAGAGCTTCGCTGGGCACTTCTTCCATTTTCTTTTTTACTTCTTCACCAGCATGCACGGTTATAGGAGTAATAAGACACGCAAGTATACACCACAACGACGTTTTAATGATTGCATTCATGGATTATCCTTAAATAAAATAGTGATAGTAAAGGCATGCTATCATAGACCTGTGTATGGTTGCTAGAACTTGCGTTTTAGCCGCGATACTTTCTATCATGATGGTATAGAAAATCTTTAACGTATAATTGAATGGAGGGTCACGTGAAAAGAAGCATACTGTGTCTTTGTCTTATAGCTACTGCGTCTGTTGGGGCAAAAGAAAAGACAGTTACCATTAATAATAAATCATCAAAAATTACGATAGACGTCTGGCAAAACTGCGCTCCAATGCAACAGCCTAAGCTTTTAAAAACAATTGCCCCGAGCACTTCAGCTCAAGTAACAGCAACACAAGATCAAATTTGTTTTTATGGGTATTTTAAGGGCACCTGCAATTCTTCTGCTCCCTGTTATTCAATAGATTATGATTCTCGTCCTTCTGAATCATGTGATTGTGGTCTTTCAACCGACAATCCAACTCAAATATCAGATGGTGATATCATTGATGTAGTGATACCCCCAAGTGGTGGACCGTCTAGGTGGAAAATTAATAAGATTAAGCGGTAATATCCTACTTCTTTAAAATTTATACACAAGCATGAGTGATGCGCGGAGATTAAATGGTTCTTGATTGCCATTGCGATGCTGTGTTGCTACACCTTGTACGCCCGCAAGCAATGCCCAATTAATAGAAGTTACCACCAGTACTGGACCGCAGTAGATGAGATTGCTTCCCGTATTGGGATCGGATGAACCGTGAATGGTATCTTTTTGTGTGTAGATGCCATTTGATTCAATAAGAAGATAGGTATTCACGTGAGGGATATCAGGGAGTCTGTGTCCAATAATCCATTCATAGAGTACCTGATTACCAAAATGGGTGCTTTTAAATGGATTAACAATTCTGCCCCCCAGTGAAGCATATGCGTACCAATCAGTAAGATAACTCGCAGTCGTGCCAAAAAAGAAACTGGTTTCTCCTGCCGTTAATGGATTTCTGTCTGTAGAAAATGTACGCGGAATGATGCAGTTGCCAAGCACTGTGGCCTCAATACTTTTAGAAGCGTCTCTTTTTTTGTAATACGCATATTCAGCTTGTATGCGCACGTCACCCAGGCGATGGGTGTTCCCATATCCATGATTGTTAAAGATGATGGGCGTATCAAATAGTAATACTAATTGATCAGTCACGCCGTACAACAGCTGTGCTGACATATAGCTGAATGAATGGTGTGTTTGTTTGTAGTAAAAGGGGATAGCGCGTACGGTAACGGTGTTGCGCGGTAGTATGTTTTGTCCAAAGCAGAAAAGTGGTCCAATTTGTTGGATGGTAATATTATCGTGTACTGGTTGTACGGTATCACTGGCTGCTAGCGGTAGTGCGATCATACAAAGATATGCTATGGAGTATCTGCGCATTAACATCCTTTACCACTCATGCGTAATTACTTTGTTGTTACTCTACGCAGTGTTACGGTAAGATGCAATGGTGTGATTCTCTATCTGCTACTCATAGATATTAAAATTGCTTTGTGAGCTTGTTTTGTCTTGCGCAATTGATCTTGTTCAGCTTTCCATACACGGTTTTCTTGCGCGTATCCTCTCACAACTTTTGCATGTTTATTTTCTGACAACCTCGGAACTAGTCCGTTATAACGTGCATAATGTTTTCGCTTTCCCATTTGTTCGATTTCTTTATCTAGTCTGTCATCAGAAGGATTATCGAAAGCATCTAATTCTATAGCTTCGAAATTTAATGCGATGTGATTTTTTTGGTGTACGCGAGCCAATTTTGCTCCTACTTCTAGTAGAAACAAATCTCTTTCAGAAAGAACAGAACTTTTAACGTGAGATGCTCGCTCGCCAAAACTTGGCAAGATTATCTCGGCCGCAGCTAAATGGAGCACATCGCTGCTTTCTTGTTTTTGGCCAAGACTGGTTGATGATAGAGGATGTGGTGAAGGGGGTGAACTATGAGTATTATGCCCAACATCAGTATGTTCTGTGGGGCGTGGCAACATCCTGTCTTGAATGATAGGGTTAGTTTGTACCCCTATATCTTTGGTGGCAGGCTTAGGGCGTTGTTTCCGGATTCGTGATTTTTTAGTTGTTAATAAGGCGGGTGATAGCATAGGGTGTTGGCGGCTTGTTTGCATCATACGCACAGGGTGCTTGCGCATTATCCTGTCCCCAGAAATTGCTTCCCCTGCCTGGGTTATCCCCATGCTTAGGATGGTTATACCGGCTAATAGCCAAGAATATATATTCATACTTGCTCCATACGTATTAAATTCTCAATAATAAAAATCTATTGGGACTAACAATTGTCTCAAATATTTTTTATTTGTCAATAGCCATGGGGCCTGGTTTTTACAAAAAAGGTCGCAATAATCCCCCAATTGGCTATCCTTATCCTGGTTGCGCCCGTAGCTCAGTTGGATAGAGCGATAGATTCCTAATCTGTAGGCCGCAGGTTCAATCCCTGTCGGGCGCACCAGTCTTCGCTCTTACTATCGAAGTTAAACCTCAGGCAGTGTTAAGCTACGCCTGGCTTCGCCTACCCCTTTTGACAGGTAGCAGCTCGATTGATACAGTGGAATAAAGTGGGTTATAGGGGGTATTTCCCTGGACAGATAAGATGGAGGAATCTTATGAAAAAGACACTACTAATGCTCCTTGCAGCATCATTAATTTCCATTCCTGTTACTACTTCCTGTATGGCAGCTAAGGCGCCCATGAGTCGCCTTGCTAAGTCGTTTGTTCTACTGGGATTAGCGGGTATAGGGGTAGTTTCTTATAAAGTTTCTCACTGGTATAAACAGCAAGAAGCGGTAAAGAGATTTAATGTTTTACATAGAAAATTTGAACAAGATTACAAAGCCTACGCTTATTTAGAAGAGCCGAATGCTATTAAAACCTTGCTGCAAGATGAGCTAACACATGTTAGAGAAAAAATAGAAAAAGAGTTAAGAGAGCCAGCTGTGCCTGACATGGTTAGTCTATTATTACCCTACACCGCGTGTACTGCAACTAAAAACAATTTTTATGTCACGTGTTCTGACGAGCAGTTGAAAGAACATTGTGCATGCATAGAGCGGGGAAAAATAAACGATGCAGAAGTAGTTTTTGGACCATGTGAATATTCGGCGACGTATGCATGGAATGTGTTGCGGTATGCAGGGAATAAAACAAAACAGATTATAACATGGGTTGTCAGAAAGCCGTCTCTTGACCAAGAAACAAGAAAACGTTTTGTTGAAGTGTTACAAAAATATTGTCAATTGCAAAAGGTGCTCAGCAGTGTGTGTGAGACCATCAACAAAGAATTTGCAGCAAAAATTGAGAAAGAACATAAAGCGAACAGCGCTGCGCAACGTACAGTAGATCAACACGGTCATGATCAGCCAATTTTCCGTGGTAGTTGTTCAGCAGCACCTTTAGCAGAACCACCTGTACAACCAGATGAAAATAAGAAAAATTAAGGATATTTATGAAGATGCGTATGTTAATTATCGGCATGAGTGTAGTAATGAGTTCTCAGATAGCAGCAATGCATCGGCATGCGCCTATGTCAGCGGCATACAAAAAAATAGCCGTTGTCGGTGGTATTGCGGTAGCAGCATGGTGGTTGAGTGATTGGGTTGCAGCGCAAAAGTGCATGTTGTCCTTGAAGAAGATAAACCACAAGAAAAAAATATATAATTGGAAGCCGGTAAAATATCGCGTAGACCGCCCTATTGAATCTACGCGAAATAGTCCGACTCATACCAATAATGGTGCTTGGCATAATGATCAATTTGATTATTACAGCTTTAATGAAGGCGTATATGTGGATTTAAAAAATGCATATAACGATGGAAATTTTAATATTGGAGCTGAGCATAACGAACATGAAGATAAACGAAAAGAAGAAGTAGCAGCGCAACAAGAGGCTGTGCGTATTACTCGAGAACATGATTCTGATGAAAAAATACAGGATTTTTTATTTCACAAAATTCAAGCAGAAAAAAAAGAACTAGAAACTTATCTTGATAGATTGGCAGAGACAAGCAGATATTTTTGGAATTGGTACAACGTTAGAAAAAATTACAAACATATTTGTAAGCAATATTCAAACAAACTGTATGGTGATGAAAAAGACTGGACCCACGATGTGCATGATACTATACAGAAGGCTATGCAGCCAGCGCTCCATACAGGACTATTTCATCTTATAGTTGGTAAACCAATGTATGGAGAAATTGCGCGTCTATATTGGGATCTTTTACAGCGCTATACGCGTCTTGAAAAAATTGAAGAAAAATTAAAAGAAAAAATTGGCGGGAAATTTGAAGCTACTCAACAAGAAGAAAAGAGACGAAAAGAACTTTCTGATAAGCATGAGCGGCAAGATAAGACATTGAAAATGTGGCTATGGGATAATGGTGGAGAAGCGATTTGGAATTGTTTATTTGCCTGAATAATCTATAAACACTTTAGATTTCATAATTAAAAAAGGTATCGTGCCATAAACACGGTACCTTTTTTAATTTCTAAGGTGTTCCCCTATGCAAACATTTATAACGAATAATCTGCTCTGGAGCCAAGCGCCGGGCATTGTGCTCGTGCTCGTTCTGTGTGCAATTTTGGCACTCTGGTTGTATCGCCCATTACTCTTTTTGGTTATTCTCGCAGCAGTTTTTTCTATCTATTTTTTCCGCAACCCAGAACGTGTCTGTATACCAGCCTTGCATGATCCTTCTATTATTGTTTGTCCTGCTGATGGCAAAGTAATTTCAGTAACATCACGCCCTGATGATGGCATTGAAGGATACGCGCATAAAGTTTCTATTTTTTTGTCTCCGTTTGATGTACATGTAAATTGGGTGCCTGTTGCAGGGGTTGTTGAATCAATTGTCTATCGGTCAGGAACCTTCAGTTTTGCATTTTTACCAAAAAGTTCTGAATTGAATGAGCGAAATGATGTGCACATTCGTGCGCGTAATAATCAAGAATTAGTAGTACGCCAAATTGCAGGAACTATTGCGCGGCGCATTTGCTGTTGGGTTAAGCCTGATGATACGGTATCAGTTGGTCAAACATTTGGCATGATTCGCTTTGGGTCACGTGTTGATGTGTTGTTGCCTACTGATGTGCGCATTGTTGTTGGTGTAGGGCAACGGGTATACGGCGGGCAGTCAGTCCTCGGAGTATGGCAATAATTATGTGTTCCACACACTCATAATTTGCAAAATTTTGCATTCACGAATAGTTTCACGCGGAGTTCCCTCACTATCAAGACGTACTAATGGTTTTTTGTGCACGCATGCTGCATATAACTCCTGATAAGTGGTAATGCCTTTAAATACTGCTGATAATGGTATTTCCTGTACATAACCATATCCTTGTTCATAATGGCGCGCTTCGATAAGAGTATTATGTTTAAGGCTTCCGACGATCATAACATGCTTAGGAATCCAAATAATATCCCCTTCAATAATTGCTTCATGTGATGTAACAGGGTGTAAGCAATGTGCAATAGTAGTAGAATTTTTAAGAAAACACGGGATACCACAACACTGTGCAGCAAGGCAGATAAGACCAGAACAATCGAGTCCTGATTTGGTTTTTGATGAACAATCAGGACGGGTATAATAGGAATAGGATTGTCCCTCTTTTTGTTTGATAATTTCAGTGAAGTTATTTGGTTGTGAACGTTCTATATAACTGCAGCAGCCCCAGCCATAGGGAATAGCGTCGGGTGTATGTATAGCCCATTGGCGTGCAAGAGTAACGTAGTGACGTACTCGTTCGCGTGATGTGCAATCGGGTGCAATAACCGTACACGATTTTTTAGGAATATGCATGGTGCCAACGTTGTTGCGCGCAGGATCGTAGCGATATACGGCGAAGGTGTGTGCTGAGGGTTTTGTTTGAGTGATTACAAAGCGCGTGCCGGCAGAAAACATAAGACCTGTTTTTATATCATGAAACGGCTCTATGAGGGTAACAATATCTTTTTCAGGAACTGTTTTTGTCGCAGCATCAATAGGGCGCGGGAACGTGGCGAGATTAATTTTCTGATTTTGTACGGTGGTTATAGGGGTAAGAGCAGATCGCGCCATCCAGAACTGATTATGGTGAGTATTGCTGTGGGTAACATAAAAAACATTAGGAATACGTACGCACACTTGATCGCCACGTTCTTGAATAACCTCTACCTGTTGATTAAATAATGCTTGATGTAATCGCGGGCAGGCTACAAAAGGTTGGTACGTTGCGCCACATACGGGCAATTCTTGGTATGCGCGCACAGTGGAATGATGCTGAATTGGTAAGGGAGAACCAACAAGATCGGCAATAGGAATGGTAACAATAGCGTTATAGGCGGTTATTAACGTACCGTGGAGCATCATTATACAGATACTTATGACCTTCATTGCCTCTTCCTTTAATACATATTCTTGGTACCGTAGTATGGCATCAGTATAGCGATTATTTAAAAAAGAAGTGTAGAAAGCATTATTATTGTTACATTTAGAAAATAATTGAAATTACAACTTGAATTAAAGTAGGATAAAGTAGTGATGTTCCAGCCTACGCTTATCCGGGCATTCAAGCTCGGCAAGCTACGGCGGACAAGAAAAAGGAGGTTGGGTAATGAAGAGTATCCGTAATGAAGCTACTACCATTGCAGGCCTGATTATGTTGTTGTGTATGGGAACTATATACCCCCAGCAGCATGATGAGCTGTGGACATGGTTGTATCATAAGACCATAACAAACCAAGAAAAAGAGTTACTTGCAGATAAAAAAGAGTTTATGTTTCAGAAAGAAACAGACCAATCATTTTCTCAATTAATGTTTTCATGGAATGCATTTCGTCCAGAGCAAGGCCATTTTTCCTTTTGGGTGCAAGCACGTGATGCCAATCGACAAACGTGGGGTACCTGGCATAAAATGGCTGAATGGGGTAATCAGATACAAATATCCTATACAACACCGGGAGATGGCCATACCAAATATGAGCATGTACGTCTTGAATCACAAAAGGGAAGAAAGTCTGATGCATTTCGCATAAAAATTGTAGCTCATGAAGGGGCGCCTATCGATCATATACAGTCATGTACGATATGTATATCAGATCTTACTAAATTTAACCCTGAAGATGCTCATTCATTAGCAGACTTACCATCAATTAAAGTACGTGACGTACCAAAATACTCACAGTTTCTCCTTGATCATCCCCGTAAAGACGGTTTGTGTTCACCAACATCATGTAGCATGTTAACAGCGTATATTTTACAGGATGATATTGACCCCATACATTTTGCTGAACGGGCCTATGATACAGGTCTTGGTGTGTATGGGAGCTGGCCATTTAATATGGCCCATGCATTTGAGCGCTGTGGCGGAAAATGGCGTTTTTCAGTCGCTCGTTTTGCATCATTTAAGGTGTTGCATGCGTGGATACAGCGTGGTATTCCCGTAGTAGTAAGTGTACGAGGACCGTTAAAAGGTGCTGCAACACCGTATAGTCAAGGACATTTGTTAGTGGTGGTTGGTTGGGATGCTCGTTCTCAAGAAGTTATTTGTCATGATCCAGCATTTAGTGATCCTAAAAAAGTACGTATGCGGTATGCAGCAGCCGATTTTTTATCGGCATGGGAACGTTCACGACGATTAGTGTATGTAGCAGATCCAACACCACCCAGCCTACGCTTATCCGGGTCATCAAACTCGGCAAGCTTCGGCGGGCTTGAAAGTATCAAATAATACGTATAAGGGACCAATAGAGGGGGAACTATGTATGTCACAAGGCACACACGAAGAATAGTACTTATGAGCATTATGCTCTCAAGTACTTTAGTTGCCAAACAAACCATGAATGAATTAACAAAAGTATTTTATCATCGGGTAAGTGATACGCAACCACATATCGATTTAGGTAAAATTGTATTGTATTTTACGCACGATCCTATTATTAATCGGTTGCCACGGGCACATGATGATACGCACACCATGACGTTCTTTTTTCCGGTAACTAAGGCAAGTGATCAAGCGCGTACAACGATAGAGGGTATTAATAGTCATACCTCAGCATTCTATCGCATTCAGTTTGAGTTCGTTTCAAAACCAATTCCTGGTATTAAATGTACCGTTGTGTTTGATCCCGAACGTGTTGACTTTTCCTATGCGACGTTTGATTCAATTGGATTACAAAAAGGACTTGTGTTTCGCTTTTACAACAAAGGAGTTATTGAGCAATTAAATAAAAAGCACACGAGCATCTTACGCACCGCGAGCGCTTGCAAACAAGGCATTGTTATTGATTGTGGCCATGGCGGGAGTGATGATGGCACGGTGGGGTTTTTTAATATTAAAGAAAAAGATATAACCCGTTCAGTGGGATTAAAAGTAGCACAGTTATTAGAGCACGAAGGATTTTCTGTTTTTTTGACCCGTACGGCAGACGAATCAGTAGAGCTTGATGAGCGTACGACGTTTGCCAATACATGCAATCAGGCACTGCTTATGGTTTCTATTCATGCTAATTCGGCGCCTAATAGTAATTCGCGCGGTATTGAAACTTTTTGTTTAGCCGATAATTTATTTAAATCCTACACTGCACGTGATACGCGATTAGCACAGATGCATACGTATGTACATGAACTTAATGAACAGAGCGCTTTGCTTGCACACACGGTGCATGATACAGTGCTTGCGAGTGTAAAAAAAAAACAGAACAATGTTGTTGACCGCAAGGTAAAGTATTCTGTATCGCAAGTGCTTATCGGATCAATTTTACCATCAGCACTTATTGAAATTGGTTTTTTATCAAATAAAGAAGAAGCACAGTTATTGCGTGATCACACGTACCAGCAGTTACTCGCACAAGGGATTTGCAATGGTATTTGTGCGTACGTGCAGCAGCAAGCTATGTAAATAGTGTGCCTTGCACACCACGAGATTTTTACGATTTAATCCAGCATTAAAACATTTTTATACCCACAATTTCGTCTAGTTCGTTATACCAAAAATGGAGGCATGTAAACTATTGCTAACCATTACGTCTTGCTATACAGTTAGAGCCCAGATCTTACTCTATTTTTTATACCATTTTTATATCAGAGAAATAGACGTGATTACGGGGACTTGGGAAGAATTTTTAACTATTGTACGTGAAGAAGTGGGAAGCCGTGTTGTTGAGACATGGTTTAAAGCAGTTTCACTTTACCAATGGGATGCTGCGCACAAAGTGGTGTATTTGCAAGCACCAAATCAGTTTGTGCGTGACTGGATTCAAAGCAACTATCTTTCCCTTATTCAATTTCATTTAGGCCGTTTGCTGCATGTAGATTCTCCTAAAGTTATTGTCATGAGTAATGTGCAAGAAGCCGAGCAGGTAAGTGCGACTCCAGCCCAGATCATGATGATGCCTGCCCAATCATATACCGCTACTGATCATGCCGTGGTTCCTGCAACAACAACGCATGATACGCTCAATATCAATAGCAATTATACCTTTGATACGTTTGTTGTAGGTCCCAGTAATTCATTAGCATATGCAGCAGCCCATGCAGTTACTGAAAAGCCAGGTCGATTATATAATCCACTTTTTTTATACGGCGGTTCAGGACTTGGTAAAACCCATCTCTTACATTCTATTGGCAATGAAATTAGAACAAAAAATCCTAAAGCGGTGGTACTGTATCAATCAACTGATCGCTTTGTAAATGAATTTATTCACGCAATTCGCTTTGATAAAATGCATAAGTTTCAAGCAAAATATAAAGATATTGATGTACTCTTAATTGATGATGTGCAATTTATTTCAAACAAAGAACAAACACAGGAAGCGTTCTTTCATATTTTTAATGCATTATATGAATCACATAAACAAATTGTGTTTTCCAGTGACACGTTCCCGCAAAATATTGATGGTCTTGCTGAGCGATTACGATCTCGCCTTGCATGGGGTTTAGTTGCCGATATTCATATGCCACTTCTTGAAACCAAAATGGCTATTATTAAGAAAAAGGCTGAAATGAGCAACGAATTGTTGTGTGACGATGTGGTGCATTATATTGCAGCGCGCGATTTTATGAACATTCGAGAACTTGAAGGAGCGCTCGTGCGTGTCATCGCGTGCGCATCACTTACTAAACAACCAATTACGCTCGAACTTGCGCACAAAGTATTAGGGGATACCTATAAGCCAGCACACATAATACAACACGGGGCTGATTTTGAGCGTGTTATTAAATGTGTGCGTAAATATTATTCATACGATTTACCTGAGCTGCGCTCAAAAAGTAGAAATAAAGATATATCATTTGTGCGACAAATTACGATGTTTCTCATGAAGCGGGTCACTGATAAATCATTACGCGATATTGGTGAATATTTAGGAGGTAGAGATCATTCGACAGTTATGCATGCTATTGATAGAATTGAACAACAGATTGAATTGCGCCTTGATTTTCAGGCACACTTAAAGCGAATGGAACAAGAAATTGTACGATAATAGTAAACATAAAGGGGTGACTATGGTGACGTTCAAAACATTAATCATTTCTCTCGTGCTCAGTATGAGTGTATACAGTATTGATGCACTTAATCTCGATTTTGTAGATGCGTCTTTTGATGATTTTATCGCACGCATTGCTATCCCTGAAGATCAAAAAGCACCATTTAAACATTATTATGCGCGCTTAACAATACAATTACAGGAAGTTACTCAGACTGATCGCCAGATGTTGCACGGTTATTTTTATCAAAATGCGCTGACTGCATTAAAAGCGGAACATCCTGATTGGTATACCGCGTTACTTCCTTTTGTTACTGATCCACGTATTACGCTTGATACCGATATTAATGATGTACGTACTGTTGTTGGTGGTTTTTTAATTCGCTATGGTGCGTATCAAGAATTCCGTACGCGTTTACACGCCATGCGTACTTCAAATCGTTCAGTAAAAATGGTTCTTACTGATGTCTGGGATGATATTGGTAAACGAGCTTCCCGCATGAAGGGAACGATCAAAGATTGGTTGGTTAAGTAAGGCTTAACTCTGATGTATGTTTGTAAGCTTCCTTACGTTCCTTTTTGGTACTGAAGAACATTGCTTTACCACATTTGCTAATTAAACTCGTGAAATAATTAAAATAGTTGTCGATTATTTCTTTCTTCTTAAAGCCGCCGATAGTAGGAAAATGTTCGGTATCAACAATAATTAATTTGCCGGTTTTTTTTTCGACCATGAAGTTGCTGATGTTAGGATCTGCATATAAATCAAGATAATTGCAGAGTTCAAGTGCCTGTGTGCGGTCGTATGATGAGCTAATAGATAATCGGCGTTCTGCTTCAATAGCATCGGCAATAATACCATAGGTGCTTGGCATTTGCGTATGGATGTACTCTTTGCCACTGATGTTATGGCCGGTAATATCAAACCAGCGTGCTGATTGAGGAAGCCAATACCATTTACGCGGAACATCAGCATGGTGCTGCCAATGCTCATGCGTGGCTAACCGTTGTTTAATGAATTCAGCATTTTTAATGCGGGTAAATCCTGATAAATGACGATTAACGCCACCACCTAAATAAAAAAGAAATACGGGTTCAAATCCTTTACATAATGGATTAGTAAAGCTTTTTGGTGTTTCTATAAATAATTTTAACACAAACGGATAGGCATTAAATTTTAATACCAGCAAACCACATGCTTTACGCCGATTAAAATCAGTGTCTTGGAGAATGGTAAAATGGGTATAACTCTTTTTTTTACGTTTAATTTCTTGCAATAGGATTTCAATTTGTTCATTGAGAATGGTACCCAGAATAATAGTAGTTGGCTCATAGCGATATGATACGGTTGTTGTATTCGTTAATAAGTGGCGATAAAAAAAGTCGATATCAAAAAGATTGAAGTAGGTGGATTCCTGCAGTTGTGCATTACGCAAGCTATACATGTGTGAGGGGTCATCAGCCCAACATACATTAATAGTGGGGAGCCAAGACTCGCACGGGCGATGAATACTTCTGCACTCGCTTGTTACCGTGTGCAAGAACACTATGCTTATGATTGTGAAATATAATTTTTTATAACGAATCACAATTCCTACTATGAACAGATACGGTAGTGTTATTCAATATATAGATTGAAACATTATAAAAGCCCGTTATTCACTGTCAACTACGAGCTGCTTTTTTAGCAAAGCGCTTTGTCATGCTTGCTTTACTTACGATTCTGGTCACGGTGTTGATGTTACTTTTTAACTAAGGTATGGTGTACTAAGGAAGCACCAAAAAAAGGAAGTAGTAATAGTAAGTCTCTTTACGTAAAAGGAAGTACTATGGGAGCACCAGATATTTTACAAAGACAGCATGCGCTGTTGAGTAATCTTATACAATTACCCCATAAAATTATTCAATTACATGGCAATGAATATTTGCCTGAATTCGTGCTGCATGAATTATCTCATGAACAGTGTTTTGATTTGAGCAAGGTGGCCTATTTTGTAGATAATGCTGATTTTAATTGTATGAAGGGGGTGGTTGGTATTGATCGCGCTCACCATTACGGTGAATCGATATGGGATAATCCGCAAGACTATATTTCATATATGCGCTCTGCTCCATTTAATGCGATGGTAAGAACTATTGAAACATGTAGCGGTAAACGTCGAGCAAAAAGCCATGAGGAATTAGCAGAAACGATAGCACATGATCTTGGATTTACCAATTATGGGCTTTGTTCATGGTCTTTAAAGTATGATAACGATGGTTTTATTATGTATGAAAAGGCACGCCCTGCAGATACATTTGCAGATGATTATTTAGTTAAAGGATTACATTTATTAAGTTTTTGTCCCATTTTTTAATTACGTAATGCATGATAGCCCTGGCAATTCTTGCCCGCTGATATATGCAAGTGTAGCGCCGCCACCGGTTGATAGATAATCAAAAGAAGATGCTTTGCCTAATTGATAGGCAGCAGCTACCGAATCGCCACCGCCAATGATGCTGAACGCAGGCGATTGGCCAATGGCAGCATACAGAAGTTCTGTGCCTTTCAATGTTTCAGGTCTGTTTACGTCCCCCATAAGTCCATTGATAAAAAGTGTATGATCTTTCATGAATTCGCGTGCATATAATGCAACGGTTTTGGGACCTATGTTGATAGCAATGGCATCATCAGGGAATGCATGCGCATCAATAGGATCAGGAATGAGTGGTCCGTTAAAAGAATCACGCGCAGCATAATAATCAACAGGCACATATACGATAACACCCAATTCTTGCGCACGATCCATTATTTCTTTGCAGAGCGGTATGGCAGCTTCATCAATCAGAGATTTTCCCATTGGGTTGCCAAGAGCTTTTACAAATGTATTTGAAATGGCAGGGCATAATAATAATGCATGAATGCGTGGCAGTAATGCATTAATGATGGGTATCTTATCGGCCACTTTTCCACCGCCAAGAATAAGGCTCAACGGTTGTTCTGGTTTGAGTAAGCGATCAAGCATCTGCAGTTCACGCTCAACTAAAAAACCTATGGTGCGTTTATCAGGACTAAAAAATGTTGGCGTGAGCGTAATTGATGCATCAGTACGATGTAGGGCGCCAAACGCATCATCAACATAATAATCGCCTAATGATGCGAGTTTCTGTGCAAATGAAGTGTCAGCATTCTGCTCTCCAGGAAAAAAACGCAGATTTTCAAGGAGCAGTATCGTGTCAGGATCTTTAACGCTATTACTATATGCGTTATCGAGATCAGGCTGGAAGTGTACTGAATACCCATGCTGAGTAAACCAGGGTACTAAAATTCGGGTGCTGAGCGCAGGGTCAACGCCATGAGGCCGCCCAATGTGGGTTGCCAGGATAATCTTACCGCCAGCTTTCTGAATATAATTCAGCGTAGGTAACACTGCTTGTAAGCGATAATCGTTACTGATGATTCCCTGTTTGATAGGCACATTTAAATCAGCACGCACAAATACGCGTTTATTGTGCAGATTAAAGGTCGGTAATAATGACGTACGGGGAATCATAGAGCTCCTTATTATATAATCATACTATTATGCCTCAAAGCGTAACACGTGGGCAACAATCAGCGAGCGCGCCTTTTGTGCTGGTATCCAGGTAGCAATAAAGCTTAACAACATCACAATGCCGATAACCATGGCAATAAGATGCCATTCTATAGTGACGGGTATGTGTGATACATAGTAGACGTCAGGTAAGGTTATTAACGGGTACTGTTGCAAGAACCATCCTGCACCAAGAGCAAGCACTATGCCACACATACAGCTTACAAAGGCTATGCTCATGCCCATGATAAGAAAAATGGATGCAATGGTACTATTAGATGTTCCCATGGCTTTTAAAATGGCAATATCACCACGCTTTTGGGTAATTTGCATAAAAAGCAGTGAAATAATACTCATGCTTGCAACAAGCGCAATGAGCGCAAAAATAATGAGCATTGCATATTTTTCAAGTTTTAATGCAGAAACTAATGCAGGGTACAGGTCTTTCCATGAATATACTTCAAGATCAAATCGCTTTTTGAGTCGCTCAACAACAGTGTGTTCATGGGCTGATGATGCAAGGGTGAGATTAATCTGATCAATGCCCGCATCGGGAAATAGCTGGTTTAAAAAGGGTAGCGAGCAGATGATAATTCCTGCATCAAATTCATCAATGCCGGTAGTAAAAATGCCGCTTACGATAGCTTCTTGTTCATCAAATATTATTTTACGTGATCGTGCTTTTTCTGATTCAGCAAAGAGCAACGTTATGGAATCACCGGGCATAACATCGAGCGTTTTTGCAAGTTGGGAACCAATAATAAGGTGATCATCATGTACCGCATCGGCAAGAGTAATGGGAGTGCGCTGTTGTCCTATAATTTTACTTCTCAATGAGCTTACTGTTGCTTCTGCTGCTGGATCGATGCCTTTAATAATAACGACTTGGGGTTCATCTTCTTCAGTTTGTACAAGAACCTGCCGCATACTCGTCGGGCTAAACGCCTGTATTTCACGGAATTCTGCGCTGAGTATTTCTGCTATGTGCGGATAATTAAGCGGTTGTCCATACCCACGCATGATGATATGCGCATGTACCCCTTGCAATTTTGCATGGGTTTCTTTTTCAAAACCACGCATAACAAAGAGCACGAGCGTGAGGGAAAACGTGCTGATAACAATGCCGCAGAAACAGAGTTTGGTCATAAGTGCAATTGTTTTTTCTGTATGGCTGCTTTTCATGTAGCGCCAGGCAAGATAGAAGCTTTGGTAGTTCATATAACTCCTTAATGATGTAGAGCTTGTAAATTATAGAGGGTTTTTTTAGGATACTTGAGTACGTTGAGTGTAAAAAAAAGAAGGTGAATTATGAAGCGTATATATCAATTAGCAGCAATGGCTATCTGTTTGATGGGGTTACCAGGCTGCGGCCATGTTATTCGATGGGCAGAAAGTAATTTTGATCAAGGTGAAATTCTAGAACCGGTGAGTAAAGTTCCACGCAATTATCTCCGTTCAGCCTACATTCACCGTCAATTTAGTACTGTTGCATTAATTGATGCACTCTGGCTTTCTGATGAAGTAAGAACTGTCTATGCACAAACGTACGGTGTTAAAAATGGTAAAAATGAGCAGATGACTAAAGCATTTTTACGCCGTCAGCTTGAAGAAAATAAACATTTTATCTCCTTTTACGTGCTTACAAATTTCAGCTTAAATATTGGTGATCAGAATAATACGTGGGCATTCTTTTTAACCGTTGGGGAAACCACCGTAGCGCCAAATGAGATACGGGTAACGGAATTAACACCTGAATTTAAGGCATTTTTTGGCAAATGCTATAATCGCTTTAAATCCATATATTTGGTAAAATTCAATGCTAAGACACCTGATGGTAAACCGTTAATAACTGAAGATGCGCAAACTATGGATCTCCATTTCCGTTCTATTGAAAAAGAAGCGATACTCAGCTGGCAAGTAAATGTTCCTGCGCTTGTTACTGAAAATAATGAAGAGCAGGAAGTAACTGAGATCCCAGAAACAGTTCCAGCTCCTGAAGTAACTGAAGAGCAGTCGGTGCCAGAAGTATCAAACAGTGTTCAGGAAAGTGCCGCACAACCCGAGGCGACCCAAGAGCAGCAAGAAATACAGCCCGTTATGCCAGAAGAAACAACCATGACGCCCGAAGCACCCGAAACACAAGAACTTTTTATTCCCTCAGTTGATGATTACGAATTGCCTTCTATAGAGGAAGTCCCTGCATGAAATTAATTATCGGTGCCGATCACCGAGGATTTGCACACAAAGAGTTTATCAAACAAAATTTTGTATGGGATAAACCCATAGGCTGGATTGATGTCGGTGCCTATACAAATGAACCAAGTGATTATCCTGAGTTTGCCATTGCAGCATGCCATGATATTCATAACGGTATGGCACAAAAAGCGATTCTTATCTGTGGCTCAGGGGCAGGCATGGCAATTATCGCAAATCGCTTTGCGGGTATTTATGCTGCAGTAGCGTGGAATGAGATCATCGCCTTTAAGGCAGTAGAAGATGATAACGTGAATGTTATAGTGATTCCAGCAGATTTTGTTGATTGTGAGTATGGCTTGGATATCGTATACGCCTGGCTGCGGGCAGAATTTAAGCATGATCATTACCAAGATCGCCTTGATATGATTGATAACGTGGGCGGCGTTAAATAGTGCGTTAATGCTCTTTAAAATCCAATAGCCATTCGTCCTATTCTATCTAGTTCTCGTTCAGCATCTTCTTCTAAACGACGTCTTTCTCGTTCTTTTTCTCGTTTTTTTTCTTCCAAATATTTTGACAATCTATCTTTTGTATCAATAATTTTACGTTGTGGAAGATGGCGAAGCTCTGATTCACTATACGTAAGAATTATTCTGATTAAAGGAGCAGGTAATTGAGGATTCGCGTCAAATAACTTAATTATACTCAATTTTCTTTCTCGTATTCCATCCTGTATACCATTTTGTATTGCAATACACTGAGCCATTTCTTCCGTATTATTGATATTGAGAAGCATACGAGCTTTTAGTAGGGAGATAGGGGGAAGTCCTTTTAAGGTTCCTGCTTTAACGGGACGATTTAAAGGAACTCCAAATACAACAAGTCGTTTAAGCTTTTCTAATTGAGTATCAGTAAGTTCCCATGTTCCGATAGCAAAATGGTGTAAAGGGCTGAATCCCTCAAAGCTTCTGCGATGTGGTTTGCCGCCTATCTGACCATATATGGTGATAAGCTGTGGATCAGTCACTTTTGGGCTTGCTAAATAACATAACGTGTTACGGTCGTATTTCCTGCGAATTTGTCTGACTTGTTGAGTTAATGCTGCGTGTTTCTGCTTTTCAATCTTCTCTTTAATAGGGGTAATAACACGTTGCTGTAAGAAATCCATGGCATAGCTGTGCGATGCTATACAGGTGGTTAAGATTACAAGTTTAATAAACATTGATTTAATAGACATGATTATCTCCATTTTTTAAGAACCTTTATACAGAATAAGTTGTTTGTTTTTAGGATTATCGCGATATTCTTTGATCTGAAAAGTGTGTTCAGGAATGTGATGATATAAAGCGGCGTAATCAGCGATATAAGCCATTATGCCCGGGGCCAATTTTTCTTGAAGACCATTTTCATGAGCAAATTTCTTTAATAGTTCTCGCAATTCAATTCTGCTGCATTCGTAAGCGTATGTGCGTGCATTAGTGAGAGCGTGCATTTTTTCCAGATGTATATCAGTATACATGTCTTCAGGATCAATATAATCCTGGTTAATTCTAAAATATGCATGTTGAACATCATCGGCAGTTGTTTCAGGATGAGTAAGAATAAGATGTGTTAAATATGTTCCGTCGAGATCGTTATACCCAAATGTTTGGTAAGTTTCTACAAACTTTTTATCGCGATAGAGCAAATATCGAAGTGTTTCAAAAAGAGCATTACGTCCATTGATATCCCGATGATGTACATCAGCTTGGTGATCAAGAATAAGCCTGACAAGTAGGGAATTATTGTAATCGATAGACTCTAATAAAGCGGTTCTGCACTCAAATCCGGTATGAGCGTTTACATTGGCTTTATATGATAATAGAAGTTTTACAACGGCATCAGTTTTGCCCAAAGTTGGTTTTGGTACCTCTCTAATGGTAGGGCTTGCATTAACTGCCATCACTAAAAATGGATAATAATATTGGTCGTCGGTATTTGTTGAGGCATTAGGATTTGCTTTAGCATCTAATAATGATTGTGTTGTTTCAACATTGCCTTTTATAATTGCATCTTTTAGTTTTTCTTGCCGTTCTTGCTCAGGAGATTTTTTAGACGCCATGGCAGCTTCTAAGGCACTCTTTTGTCTAGCCTGCTCTTCAGAAGCTTGAAGAGGGATATAAAAAGAGGCTGCTATAAGTAATAGAGATAACAAATGCATAATAACCATTCTATTTTTTAGGGCATTTTTAATACTTTATTATTTATGATATATATTCTATTTGAATATGCAAGTGGTGGGAGGTGTTCTGGTTAAGGCATAGGGGACTTTAGGGGGTTATAGGCCTAAAGTAGGATGGAGGGCGAACGGGGGATAAAATTATATTGATTCGATCGGATCAGCTTATTGAAAGCATTGTTCACGCCTGGCTGCGGGCAGAATTTAAGCATAACACCCGGATGTAAGGGTTCTTACTCCGGGTGTTTCTGTTATGTACTATGTAATGTATTATGCAGCAGGGGCAGCAACTGGCGCCGGTACCTCTTCAATACCAAGTTCTTGTTGAACTGCAGCTTTTATGTCTGCGTTATCAGATACTGCGGGTTTTTCATCCTGCTTGTATTTCTCCGGATGCAATAATGCATCAATATCTTCATAACTTAATGTTTCATGTTGTTGTAATGCATCAGCAATAAGTTTAAGCTCTGCTTGATGTGCGCTCAATAACGCCATTATTTCCTGTTCATAGGTTGTGCGTAATGCCAGTGCCTTTTCAACGTATTGTTTTCTGAGATCATCAGGCAATGTGCTGAGATCAATACCTTGTAACGCGATGCTCTTTGCAATATCAAACGCCCGTTGAGAAGCTTCTGGGTGATAACTGTATCCACATGAACCAAGTACGATGTTTTCTGCTGCATGGCCCGCAAGTAAGATTTTGCAGGTGTTTATCTTCTCATCAAGGCTATCAAAGTTAATCGTATCCTGGTCATGATGCGTAAAGATACGGCCATAGGAGATCTTCTTCTGCTTTTGATCTTCACTTAAGTAATATTGATCCCATACCGTTTCTTCTCTAATTTCGGTTAGGTATGGTCGTATAGTTACTTTTGAGAGCTTTTGGTTACCGTTAAGGAGCATAACCGCCAGCGCTCTACCTGCTTGATGAATAGCAATTAATCTCTTTTCTTGTGCATTAATTTCCCGTAATGGTGCCATAATAATATGACGAATTTCTCTATCAAATGCATCATCAAGATGTGCTTGGGTTAAGAGTTCACCATTAATTTTAGCTACTTGGAATGCACTTTGTATCAGAGCATTAAGTTGTTCATATGAACAGCCTTCAGTATCGCGTACCAGTTGTTCAATATTAAAGGCATCGATAGAAAGTGCTAATGTGCTGAGTTTGTTCGTGAAATAATCACGACGATCTTTAGTAGGTGGATATTCAAAACGAATCTCTTTACCAAAGCGGCCACGTTGTCTAAGGGCAACATCCAAGTTTTCAGGTTTGTTAGTTGCTGCAATGATAATAACTGGTTTGCTTGGATCATTATTTTCCAAACAACCACTCATGGTTGAAAGGAAATCACTCAAGCGTTCAGGACGACCACCAGCACGTTGCAACCCAAGTAAATCAATTTCATCGATAAAGAGGATACATGGAGCAACTTCACGTGCTTTATGTAAAATCCAGCGAATGCCTTTTTCTTCGATAAATGAAGCATGTAATGGAATAAAGCTGAACTCTTTCTCGTCTTTGCCTTGTGCTTTTAACATAGCGCGAATTTCACCCGCCAATGCTTCAGCGCTGAATGTTTTACCGGTACGCGTAGGACCAGTCAACAGGAAGCCAAGTTCAGGTTTGAGTTTAGAGCGAACGTAGCGTTCAGGATCTTTAAGAAATTCAATGATGCGTGTGAATTCTTGTTTAACATGATCAAGGCCAACTAAATCTTTAAGCGTTACTTTAGGAATAATTTCATCTTCATCTGGTTTTATTTTATTTTTATAGCCGCCACCTTTTAAGAAGTTAACAAGTTTATCACCTTTTTTGCCTAAATAATCTTTAGCTGCTGTTAATTCTGGGGTCCATGCAGCGGCTGCGAGGGTAAAGGCAAAGGCATGCATTGGCATGTACCCTTTCGTGAATTGCACCAGGTAATCAGCACCCTGCCCAAGAGATCTCATAGGGTGTGGAGCGATGTTTTTTGCAGCATTTCCATTATGATATTCTGTATCAATTTCTCCTGGACGTATGTAGTTGGGAGCATAACCTATCCAATTACGAAGATATTTGAGAGGGCGTTCTAATATTCGCATACCAGTCCCGTCATTATTTGTTGCCCACCAAATAAGAAATGCGCAGGTTCCCGTAACGGTAGCTAAAAATGCATAGCGACCGACTTTATACTTTTGTGCGGGGTGGATAATAGTATCATCAAGGGCGCGATAGGCTTTGTTATACCAGGTAAGGCCAACGTTTTGTGCCTCTTTGGTAAGTTTTACAAGTTTTTTATCGATTTCTTTGGCGTCACCTTGAAGACCTTCAAGGGTGATTGCTTTAGTTGGAGCTTGAGTTATGAGGGTCTGTTGCCAATCAAAAGCAGGGAATTCTTTAAAGCCGTTAGAAAGGGCGTTGCGGATATGATCAATAGCAGCGTTATTTATCGTTAAAAGCATTTTGAGGCTTGCTTCGTTTACTGCTACAAAGGTGTCGCCCCGTATCTGGGTAAGAATTGCACCCATCTGTTGGATGTTAGAGCGTATTTCTTTAATCTTT
>JBIOKB010000010.1:0-28703 GCA_044451405.1 Candidatus Babeliales bacterium | reverse complement strand
AGTGGCGTATTGACATTATTTTCAGAGCCGATGGTTAATGTATTCTGATTAGCTTGATCAAAATAAGCTAAATTTACATTGGTAGGGTTACTAATTAAAATTTTGCTACTTGTGGCGGTACCCACATTGAAATTCAAGGTTGAACTGCCTTGTTGGAGAATATCTTGAGTGTTATTAGTTAGGAAGACAGCTGATGCATCAAATACGGTAGAAGAAGTATCGCCGGGAAGTCCTGCTATAAGCGCAGTTGTATAGTCATTAACTTGTCCATCAGCAAAAAAGACATTTGCCTGATTTGAAACTTGTACTGCGGTTGAAGTGCCTGCGACAGGTATGCCATTAAATATACAACTTGAGAGCTTTGCTACTGATCCGACATCAGATATCTGAACTTCAGTAACAGAAGGTACACCTGGACTCGGTTCAAAGGTACATGATTGCAATACTAATACTGCTCCTGTTGCTTGGGTAATGGAATTAGTATTAAATCTAAAGGTAGTTGATTGCATCGTAACATTAGCTCCGTTGCTTATGTTGAAACCATTGCTGCTTGCTACGCAAATGCCGCCAGTAAATGCCACATTAGCGCTACTACCTGTTACAAACACGCCGACTCCTGCAGGCGATACAAAGTTTGTTGATCCTTCTATGGTACAATTTTCACATGCTACTATAGCGTTATTTACACTCAGGCCGATATTGTTTGGACCAGCTGTATTTGTTATAAAGTAGCAATTTACAAAGGAGTATTCTCCACTAGCGCTATTGCATAATGCGCCTATATTAAAGCTAGTAAATGCTACATTATTAAAGGTAACATTTCCGGTGCCTGATAAGGTTACGCCATTTGCACCAGGCAATCCTAATGCATTGGTGAATGACAAATTATTTAATTGCATGCTTTGTGTTGTTGCAAAGAGATAGTTAGATGCTGAGGTAGGAGCAATGACAACTGAATTTAAGCTACCTCCTAGTATCGATACACCAGCAGCAGTAACAGTAATGGGGCCACCACTATTATTTTCAAAATAAACTCCTGGGCTTATAGAAATAACAACAGGAGTTCCAACTGTTGAAATAGAGTTGGCCTGAGTCACTGCTTTAGATAGGCTTGCATAGGGAGATGTTTGTGAACCATTTCCCGTAACATCACTACCATAGGTGGCAACATAAATGATGCGGCTTACAGCAGGGGTAATGCTACCACTTGGCGTATACCATTGTAAATTAGTAGGTGTAGTGGCATTAGCTTGCATGACTTGTAATGCGGTTGGAGCCGTTGCAGGGAGTGAGAGGGTGTAGCTACTTGCAACGGTTGCAGGAGCCTCGATGCCTACAAACGCACCAGTACCAGTACCATCTTGAAAATCAACCGCTGATTGTAGTTTCATATTCACATTACCAGTAATTGTTGCACCACCACTTGTTGCCGTAAGACCAGTACCTGCTGTTAACGAACCAGAAACGGATGGTGAGTTATCAAGATTGATGGTTACGGTAGAACCAGCACCACTCGTATTCATATTGGAGCCACCATCAATAGTAAGTGCACCACCTGATGGTATTGCGGTGCCCGAATCAGTTGGAAATGAACTTGCTTGCGAGCCACTCGTATCAATGTTCAATGTATTATGACCAGGTGTTATAACAATAGTGCCACCCGTTGAAGTCAGTGGTGCAAATGCAGGAGCGCCAATTGATGAACCAATAAGCAATTGGCCGTCACTGCCAACATTAGTTGATGCTAAACCACCAGTTCCATTACCAATTTGCACTGCATTTTGCGTGGTAGCTGTTGATGATACAAAGCCTGTATTACTTACTTCTAGAACACCTTGCGTTAATGAGCTTAATGTGGTTGAACCTGCAATAGTTGTAGCACTTGTGCCATTACCAATAGTTGTTGTTGATGAACCAGAGGTGTTAATAGTTGTAGTGCCGGTAATTGCTGCACCACCACTTGTTACCGTAAGACCAGTACCAGCAGTTATGGTTGTGCCCGCATTTACTTGCCCTGCGGTTGCAACAATATTACCGGTGGTTGATGTAATACCAGTACCTGCTGTTAACGAACCAGAAACTGATGGTGAGTTATCAAGATTCATGGTCACGGTAGAACCAGCACCACTCGTATTCATATTAGAGCCACCATGAATAGTAAGTGCACCACCTGATGGTATAGCAGTGCCTGAATCAGTCGGGAATGAATCTGCTTGTGAGCCGCTCGTATCAATATTTAAACTGTTAGCACCAGGCGTTATGGTAACAGTGCCACCCGTTGAGGTAAGTGTTGCAAATGCAGGAGCAGCGCCTGTTGCACCAATAAGTAGTTGACCATTGGTACCAACGCCAAGTGATGTTAAGCTCCCTGATGCATTACCAATTTGCACGGCATTTTGTGTTGTTGCTGATGAAGAGACAAGCCCTGCACCATTCGTTTCTAATATACCTGCAGATAATGAACTTAATGTTATAGGTCCAGCGAGTGTGGTACTGCTTGCTGCATTACCAATAGTTGTTGTTGATGAACCAGAAGTATTAATAGTTGTAGTGCCGGTAATTGCTGTACCACCACTTGTTGTTACCGTAGTTGCGCTTAATGTATTTACTCCCGTGATATTATTACTGTCATCAAGCACTACTCCCGATTGTTGAATATTTTGTATGCCACTTGGTAAATCTACGCGTATTAGTGCATTATCAGTGCTAAAGGGTACAGCGGTAGATACGTTACCACCACCACCAGTAGCAGTAAAACTAATTTCACTACCATCATCTGCTATACTAATGCCAGAGCCTTGCGCTAATCTTTTGAAGTTTAATATGGTTCCTGATGTTGATTGAAATACAGAACCTTG
Organism: Candidatus Babeliales bacterium; assembly: GCA_044451405.1. GTDB lineage: Bacteria > Babelota > Babeliae > Babelales > Vermiphilaceae > JBIOKB01. Next base: position 25,845 of record JBIOKB010000010.1, on the reverse strand, counting down.
GCCGACACCAACGTTTTGAGCGCCCGTTATTATGCCACCACCACCGCTGCTACTGCCATTAATTTGAATGTTATTAACAAAGAGGGTGCCATCAATAAACACTTGGCCTTCAAAGACTGAATTACCTCTCACTCTAAGGGCATTAAGAGATCCATCATGGTGAATAACAAGGGCGCCAATTTTGATGTGATCTCTGACAACAAGTGCTGAAAATACTGTTCTTTTTGCATGTTCATTATTTTGATCAGTAGGTAATACAATATCAATAAGTGCATCACCAGAAGTTAAGGCTTCTTGGTAATCGTACACCGCCTTTGCTTTTGATTCATGATCAGCAATAGTGGGATATTTTTTGAGTAAGGTGACACACTCTGGTATTACTACTTTTGCCAATGCAAGGGGAGCAGTGCTGTTACCATTGAGCATGTAATCACTCAATTCTATAAATTGTGGCGATAGAGTAGCGGTATCTACATCTGCCCGTAGCGCTTTAATACATGCTTGTAACGCCTTACTTACATACACATACTTTTCACCCGATTCTACAATGCGATCAATTTCTTGTTCAGGCAATAATGCAGGTGAGGATGTTTGTGCGCAGAATAGGTGAGTGGGTGTAAAGGATACTAGACATAGCAGGAGCATCGGCATACATGCTATTTTTGTTACGTTTTTCACGTACATTCTCCTTTGATAATACTAAAGCTTCATAGACTATTTGGATTGTATTATTTCTATATCGTTTTATTTTTTTACGCAAGAAAGTTACATTGTGGTAATTGCGGTTGTTTATTTGAAAGGATTCTATGCGTCATCAGGTTATCGTTGGCAATGTGCTTATTATTGTTGGTTCTATTTTACTTGCCATTGCTATTGGTACGTTCGTCTTGCGTATTATCCTGGCATGTTGTGCTCTCTATATGATAAAGTGTGGATTTTCATTGATTCGCTACGGTCTGTGGCGTAATTATTGATTGAGATACGAGAGCCACTGTTCTCCACTTATGGATGCATCTTCACAAGAAAGAGCATCTATAAGTTCTTTGCACGGTACAAATTCTTTAATAATGGGAGCATACGTAGCATCTTCAGTTAAATACGATGGAGGAGTTGTCATCTGATCGCACTCTGCAGTATCTGTTTGCTCCCTGAATATTTCGTGCAGTTGTGATTGTATAGATTTGCAACCAAAAATTTCATGCCAATCTATAGGCTCCTGTGCAGGTACGTGTATCGCTTTTGAATAGTCAATCTCCCAAAATGGGATATCTTTACAAACAAAAATGTCTGTAAGCTCTTTGCATGGTGCACATTCTTTAGTTGGAATTATCACATGCGATTTTGATACTGGAGGATTTTTGTACTGCGATGTGGGTGTAACAGCCGCGGCTTGCTGCATAGTATTGCCACATGCTTGAGGCGCATCGCATTTCATTGCACGATCATCGCTTGGTATATACTGCTCAACATGAACAACCGGTCGATTCTCTTGTGATCGCACAGCAGGAACTTCAGCAGTAGCTGGTACTGGCAGTATCGGTTTTTCAATCCTATTCTTTAGAACTATTCCATGCCGAATGCTATACACACTGAGCATACCCGCTATTTCAGCTACTTGCTCAGGAGCTTGAAGCTGCATACGTTCGACTACTGTCCATGCATCTTCAATAACGTGCACCGCATGCGGATATTCTAATAAGATCCGTACGAGCTTAGGCTTGAGATTACCTATTGCAATATTCAAAGGAAAAAGTCCCTGTTTGTTTGCCTTATTAACATCAGCACCTTTGGATAACAATAGTCGGAAAACCTCTAGATGTTCTTCCGATCCATTAAGATAACGCACTGCTGCGCCTAAAACTGTTTCTTCAACTTCATGAGAGCCATTAACATCAGCTCCTTTGTGGATAAGAAGCTTAATAATGCGAGAATCAGCAGGACCACCAGACCAGTGGCCTTCAAGAGCTAAAATAAGCGGTGTTGTTTTTTGCAAACGTCTATATGCTGCGTGAGCATTATCTACATAGACATCAATAACACAATTTACATTAGGACTATGACTCAATGCCCGTTTAACTTTTGAGATGCTATTGGTACCAATAGCATCAATTAAACGTTTATCACATCTATTTTGGTGTTCTTGTGATGGCGCACGCCCTACTAATGAACTCACCGTTATCATTATCATAGCTAAAACAATTGCGTTATATATACGCATATAAAACACCCTCTTATAATTTTTAATTTGCTAGTGCATCATGTTAGATAATGATTCAGGATAAGCTTTTATGGTCAGATAAAGTCAATATTCTTTGCTAAACCTAACACCTATTATGGAGGCTATCGATAATCTCGCTTAAAATGCTTTTCAATCTCAGTTAACGATAACAGCCATCCTGTTGGCCTGCCATGAGGACAACTGAATCTATGTTCCGTTTTATTAAGATCCGTAATCAATTGCCGCATTTGTTCAATGCTTAATTGATCACCAGCTTTTATAGCAGCTTTGCATGCCATTTGTGTATGTAATTTTTCATTAACTACTTTAAAAAGCTGTTGTTCATCTCCATCACGATGCTCGCCAATCCAGCTCGCTACATTACGCAATAATTCCTCACAGGACATAGTTTTGCAGTGTACGGGCACTGATTGCACAATCATTTGGTTAGTGCCAAAACGTTCTACTATAATGCCATTGCGTGCAAACAGATCAGTATGCTTTTCTAGGTTTGTTATCTCTTGCTCGGAGAGTTGTACGATCTGTGGGAAGAGCAGGTTGATAGTTGGTACGTTATCAAACCGTTGTGCAAATTGTTCGTATAAAATGCGCTCATGGGCTGCATGTTGGTCAATCATAAAAAGGCCGTTTTCTTGCTCAATGAGAATGTAGGTGTTGTGATACTGGCCAATAATAGTAAAAGACACTTCGTATTCTTGAATTTTAGCAGTGTCGTTAATGATTGTTGCTTGTTGTTCGTTCGCTTGTAAAGTCCGTCCATATCCTTCGATAAGCTCAGGACGAACGGGGGTTAGTGTGTACGCTGGAAGTGGGTGATAGGGCGCCAGCCCGACGGAGCTTGCCGAGTCCTGAAGACCCGGATAAGCGAAGACGGGTTTAGTAAGAAGTGGTGCACTGTGTGTCATTACGCTTGGTGTATAGGTTGCTTCGGGTTGAGCAAACGTAACCTGTTTATTAAGTTGTGCTGACAAATGTTCTTCCAGTGCTTGCTTAACGCCACTTTGAATCAACTGTTCAACAACACGCGGGTGTATAAATTGCACCTCTTCTTTGCGTGGATGAATATTAATATCAACAGATCGAGGATCAACATCTATGTGAATACACGCTGCTGGGTAGCGATCAGTTGGTATCACGTTTGCGTAGCCTTTAAGGAGCGCTTTGGTGAGTGCGTGATTTTTTATCCACCGTTTATTTACAAAAACAAAGAGTGCAGAACGATCGTATCTACCGTACTGATGGTGTGAAATAATCCCGTGCACGCGTATAGCATGTGATTGATTTTCTACGTTGAGAGAAATCATCTGATTGGAAATTGCATGGTCCCAGAGTTGAGTCACTCGTTCGTGTAAAGAGCTAACTGACGGGCAGTTATATGCAGTGCGCCCATCATGTTCGAGGGTAAAGTGAACTGAAAGATGATCTAAGCAAAATGCCTGAAAGAGTTGTTGTATACAACGCCATTCAGTTTCTTTCTTTTTTAAAAATTTTTTGCGTGCAGGAACATTATAAAAAAGATCATGTATGTGTATGGTGGTTCCGGTATTGCATGCGACTGGTTCTTGATGCACAATGGCGCCTTGTTCAATGGTTAATGCGATACCCTGCTGAGTATCAATTTCTTTTGTGTGAATACTCATACGGCTTACTGCTGCGATGCTTGCAAGTGCTTCACCACGGAATCCAAAGGTGGCGATAGTTTCTAAATCATTAACACAGCTAATTTTGCTGGTAGCATATTGTGCGATGCATAAGCGTGCATCTTCTTGAGACATCCCGCATCCATTATCAGTAATGGTAATGCGTGTACTGCCAGCATGTTCAAGACTCACTATAATGTGTGTAGCCCCAGCATCAATGGCATTTTCAATAAGTTCTTTTATAACGTTTGTAGGGCGTTCAACCACTTCACCGGCAGCAATTTTTTGTGCTTCGTGTGGCGGTAATTGTTTTATTTTTTGCATGGGTTTTTAACTATGATGGTTTAATAGAACCATTAGTGTACCAGGTATCTGGAATTTAACACGTCAATTCAAGCGTTGCCTGATATGCGTGCGCCTGACTGCGCATTTCAGTGATGCGTGTAGCAGTACATATTCCCGTTTTAAGCAATGCTTGTGTGTAGTGGTGTGCTGTGCGTGGATCTTTGCACTGCATACTGCACGTAATGGTCGGAGCATGAAGTGTAATGGTGTGTAGGGATGCTGTTAGCGGGATATGGGCATGCAGAGCCTGTATGCACGTATGGGGTGATACCTGTTTTGTGCGGAGCATAGTGATTGTAGTGAGCTTGTTGTGTAATTCCTGTTCCTGTACAGTGAGCTCTTGTTGGTGTTTCAGCGCCTTATTAAAACGTGCGCAGTGCGTTCTTAATGTTGTAACGTGCTGTTTAATACTGTATAGGCGTTGCAGTTGATGTACTGTGATGCTTGCTATAATGATCAGAAATACACTCGTTGCAAGCAACGTGTAACGCATGAATCGTGTGAGTGCGCGATGGGTTGCAGGAGGTATCGGGTTAATAAAATTAATTGGTTTCATATGCAGTACGTCCTAATAAAAAAAGACCGAGTGCTGTTGTAACGGCAGGTGATGTATGTAACATTGAATTTGCAAGTGATGAGTTAAGAGCAAGAGCGCGTCGCATGAGCTCATGACTGAGTAATCCATGGAAAGAACTTCCCATTAATTTTTTTATGTCGATGGCGGATTGCGTCGACCTAAATGCAGAGCCATACAGATGCTTATATGCATATAACAGTGCCATTGAATCAGTAGTAATGCCGGTAAGATGGACAGGAAGTCGAGAAAAAAGAAGTTTCCATTGGATTATGAGTGCATGTTTGATGCCTGCTACGTACCATGCAGCCTGTCCATCATCTTCAGGGTACAGATAATAGTAATCCCACTGCATATTTTTTAGACGCGGATCAGCAATCTGATGATACAACGGCGGTGATTGATTACTGGTTATGATGCGTTGGGTAATGCTTGGTCCTTGTAATGCTACTACGCAGGTGCTATTGGCAAGACGGTGTTTAGTTATAATTTCCTGTACGTACGTGTACAGCGTTGTTGGATTAAAGAGTATTAACTGTTCCAATTCATAATGCTTTAGAGGGTAGCAATAATGGGCATAGAGTTCATACCGGCGCGCAATGCGTGTAGGACGTATAAGGCTGCAGGTGAGTTCTTGTGGGGTGCAGGTAATAGCAAGTACGTTATTAGAAATGGTGGGGAACGGCCACATTACTGAGTCTTCCGCTGATAACACGATCCTTGCCTTCAAGATCTTTGTGGATGGTACTTTCAGTAAAATTATTCTTGTACATGAGTGTAGTCACCGCATCTGCTTGTGTGCAATCAATTTCAATCATGAGTTGAGGGATGCGCGCTGCCCGCATTTCTTTATTATCGGTTAACCAGACTGATGACTGCTCAATAATTTTTTGAGTGATTGCAAGCCCATGATTTGCGGCGAACAACGCGCGTGGATCTTCCCACTGCGTAACTGAGCTATCAAGAGTAGGTTCATCAGCAGGATCAATATATGGTGGATTTGCAACAATGAGATCAAAGCGCAGGTGTGCAGGAATGCTGTTAAAAAGATCTGATTCGATAACCGTTATGTTATTGCAGTTATTGTGTTCTGCATTTTTTTTACTCAGGCTAACTGCCTGTGGATTAATATCAGCAGCGTAAATCTGCGCATGGGGAAATGCTTTTGCAAGTGCGATAGCAATGCAGCCCGTGCCAGAACACAGATCAAGAAGTGTGAATGTTGTAATATCGTTTTGTTTTAGTTGTGTAATAAGATTAGAGCACCATTCTTCTGTCTCAGGTCGCGGAATCAGAATGGGTGTCTCAACTACAATATCACAATTGTTAAACGGTACTGAGCCAATGAGATATTGTATGGGCATGTGTTCATGCACCAGTGCATGCAACCAAGTTGCGAGCTTTTCCTGCTGGTGCTCGGTGAGAGTAATAGTGTGAGTTAACAACTGTGCTTTGTTTTTACCGGTAACTGCTTCAAGCGTCCACCAGGTGTATTGCTCACACAGTATTGGATCAGGATATACCGTGCGCAGTTGTGTATCAACATCAGTAAAAAGAGTGGAAGTAGAAATTGGTTGTTTTAGCTTCATTACACCTTTTATTTTCCTAATAATTCATCTACATATTCAGTTGCATTAAATAGTTTACACTGTTCCATCTGTTCGCCAAACGATAGGTATATAATAGGAATGTGTAGTTCTTGTACAATAGCAAATACAATGCCCCCTTTGCCAGTGCCATCCATTTTGGTAAGCACGATGCCATCAAGGTTGGTGCTTTCATGAAATAAGCGTGCTTGTTCAAGAGAATTTTGACCAAGCATTGCATCAATAGTGAGTACGGTGCAGATAGATGCGTGCGGCAACAAACGTACAATATTTTTTTTAATTTTTTCGAGCTCTTTCATCAAATTAACTTTTGTTTGCAAGCGTCCTGCCGTATCAATAATGAGTACATCAAACGGTGCGGCCATAAAGCGCTCACAACCAGCAAACACTACAGACGCAGGATCTTGCCCGGGAGTTCCGACAACAAGTGCCGTGTTGGTACGTTCAGCCCATGTAGCAAGCTGTTGTGTAGCTGCAGCGCGGAAAGTGTCGGCTGCTACGAGCAATACTCTTTTGCCTTCGTGTGCGTATTTGTAGGCTAACTTACTGGCAAACGTTGTTTTGCCACTGCCGTTAATGCCAACTAAGAGATAGACAAGCTTGTCTGTCATGTTTATTGGCACTGCTTTCGTATTTGTGAGCAGTGCATTCAGTTGGATGCGCAGTGCCTGGTGCAAATCAGTCCCTTTTGCAATGGTGCCATCGGCAACTTGTTTTTTGAGTGAGGCTAAGATGGTGCGGGTAGTTGGTACACCAGTGTCTGCTTGAATTAACAGCTCTTCAAGCTCTTTGAGTGTTTGGGCATCAATGGATGAACGTGAAAAAAGAGAAGTTAGCTTTGAAGTAACTTGGGAATAGATTTTGTGTAGCTGATTTTTGATAAAAGAGAACATGGAAAATGAACCTGTGTTTGAACCATTGTGTGTATAAAATCAGTGTAACAGTAGATTTTGTATTTGGAAGTGTTATTTAGACCTATAATTTTTATTTAATAATTTCAGATATGGATCAAAAATATAAATCTTGTCCCGCTTTGTTCTAGAAGATGGTTGCAGTATTTTCAAATCAATAAATGTATGAATCAACTTATTTGCGGTGTTGTAACTTCTGTTAAGGACGGCTGCAGCTCCATTAACCCCAATAATTGGATTCTGAAATAGCAATTTTAAAAAGTTGAGCGCATCTTCACGGGTTTTTGCAATAAAATTATGCGATATGATTTGTTTTTCAATGGCTGTTTCTAGTGCTTCGATATCAGTTGCGCGCAGCCATGCATCATGTGCCGATTCAGCAATTGCTTGTAAATAATAAAGTATCCACTCTTCAAAATTGCCAGATACGCGTACTTCATCTAAGCGTTTGTAGTATTCTGCGTGATGCTTTTTAAAAAAATACGAAGGGTATAACAGCGGTTTGCTAATGATGTTATCATTAATCAGCATCAAAATAATAAGAAGTCTACCTATTCTCCCATTCCCATCGAGAAATGGATGGATCGTTTCAAATTGTACGTGAGCAAGCCCAGCTTTAATCAAGGGTGGAATCGACGTGTCTGTGTTAATAAATTGTTCTAAATCGCCCATTAATTGGGGAACAGCAGGAGCGGGTGGTGGAACGAGATTGCCGACCCGCACCGATTGTTTTCTAAATTCACCAGGCGACATTTTATCTCCCTCGCCTCCTGAAAGAAGTATGTCGTGTGCTTGGCGAAGTACGCGTGAACTGATAGGCAATTCCTGAATGAGCTCTAATGAGTGGTACAGTGCATTGCTATAGTTAAGCACGAGCTGCGTATCTTTATTAGGTTTTTCTAAATTTTGTTCCACACTAAATACATCAATAAGAGTGGTGTGTATTCCCTCAATTTCAGATGATAAAAGTGCTTCTTTAGTAACATATGCTTTTAAAAATCGATTGCTATCAGGAATGCGTTGCGCCATTTCATTCAATCTCCCTAATTGGTGCATGGCTTTACCATACAAATCAATAATTGTAGAGGTTAATTGAAGAGGCGGATTTGATGGAGGGAGCGGGGACGGGATAAAGTGGTTTAGAGATCCTATCTTTTCATAGTCTCCTGTTTTACGTATTATATGCATTTTTTTTTGCCCCTTTCAGGTTGCTATTTCAAGAATTCAGTGTTTTTTGAAATAAGAATAGTTTTTTTGGCATCTTATTTCAAGAATTGTCTGTTTTTTGAAATAAGAAGGAACTTCTCAGGTTGTTATTTCAAAATTTGCCTGTTTTTTGAAATAAGCGTGATCCTTATTTCAAAAAATGATCGATTTTTGAAATAGCCAGGTTAAATGAGTGGCTCTACTCGTTGCAAAAAGAGTTTTAATCTGCGGTAATCATTACCCGTAAGCAAGGAAAACGTCTCCATAAAGTGGGCAATTCTTGAAGCAGGTATGGTGCCGAGTGTTGTCTGATGTTTTATAAGGGCAAGCAACAACTCATCAAGATTAAAAATCTGGTGTGATAAGCCAAACAGAACATGAAGATACTGATTGTTATAAAAAAACTGTTTACTGATGTCCTCTGATGCAGGGCTTACAAATGCATGAATTTTAACCGGTTCAGGAGCAAGCATATAGCGCATGGTGCCATCTTCAAGATAGGCTACGGTTAAGCAAGAAAAGGTTGTTTTAAGAAATTCAAATATTTGGGGTTGTTCATTCAGGAGCTCTTCTTCTGTTTTTTGGTACGGAAAGGGGTAACGGATGGGATCCATGGACCCTGTTTGTATCTGATGTACAATACCAATCACCGTACGTGTAGAAGTAGTGACGGTAATTAATGAACCAAAGCGTGGAAATTGATCCCATTGCCAACTTTGTGCTAAAAAGCCGGTTAATGAGCTTTCAATAACTTCAGCAAATGCTTTGTTGTTCTTGGTGTTCATGGGTAAGATCCTGTGGGTTTATGGGCATTACAGTAGCAGATAGAAAACTGGTGCGATGTACGATTGAGGGACCGATAGTGGCAAGACAAGTCATATGCTCCAGGGTGCTATATCCCTTATGGTTGGCAAACTGATATCCGGGGATGATGGCATCTAAGGTTGATACCAGGGCGTCTCGGTGAATTTTAGCAACAATAGAAGCGGCTGCAACTGAGGATGATTTGCGCTCTGCTTCAGGGAAATAGTGAACTGGAATAGAGGAATACCCGGTATCGGTAAGATTAAGGGGTAGAGCATCAACCACAATAGAGGCAACTTCAAGGGGGCATGCACTTAAGGCATGTAAAAGAGCCCGTTTCATAGCTACTAAGGTAGCCTGGCGAATATTGAGAGTATCAATGAGCCGATGATGAGTGACCCCAATTCCGTACCAGCAATGGCGCTTAATCCAGGCATAGGCCTTAAGCCGTTCAGGTTCAGTAAGGAGCTTTGAATCTTTTAAAAGGCGGCTTGTTGTATGGGGAGGCATGATAACTGCTGCCGTGACTACCGGACCTGCCAGGCATCCTCTTCCTACTTCATCCAGGCCACAAATAACCCTATTATGCGCCCAAGAGGCCAGCTCAAACTGATTTTTGGTAATTTTTCCCTGTACATTTGCATGTTTTGAGCCTAAAATCATCGACAATCTTTTCCATTTGACATGAAAGTGGATATGAGTACAATTAGAAATAAGGCAGTAATTTTAACCTTACTAGGTAAGATACCAAGAGGAGCTCTCTATGTCACTATCACCTTCAACCGCATTGCGCGTTAAAGAATTATTACGAGAAAAAGGCTGGACCACGAAGGTTTTAGCGGAAAAAACGGGTATGTCAGAAAGCTATTTGACCCATATTAAAAATGGAACTCGTCGTTGGAATGAAGATTCATTAAGAAAATTGGCAAACGCCTTTGAATTGAGCCCCATCGATTTATTTGCACAACGTCGTCAACGTACTGATAATATTGATAGCAATGTTAGCATGCCAGAAAAATCAGACGTTGATTTAAAGGTTCAAATTGTGCCGGTTGTCGGAGAAATTCCCTCTAATCCATCACCATATAATAACCAATTGATGCAAATTACTACCGGTTACAAAGATATATTTGTTCCAGCATTAAATAGTAATGATGGTTCTATGTTTGCACTGTGTGTAGAAAATAACCTTATGGCGCCAACTTTTGTAAAAGGGGATTACTTAATTATCTCTCCTGAAGTGTGGACCCGTTCAGGTGATATCGCAGCAGTAGAATATGGTAACGATACGGCAATTAAGGCTATTATGCAGGTTACCTATACTGAAGATTTTATTGTGCTTGAATCGGTTAACCATAAGCAACCTCCAATAGCACTCGTACGTGGTAAAGATCATTTTAGAATTATCGGCCGCGTTATCCAACGCCAACAACGCTTAGCGTAACAGAGCTTGCACTTATTCAGTCTCTTTGCGGCGTAACCCTCCGAAGCTTAACACTTCCTGAGGTTTTACTTCGAAGTAAGAGCAAAGAAGTGTGCGCATGCACACCAGGATGGGCTAGCGTAAAAACCGCTAAAACAGCTATAAATTACATAGCAGAAAAGCTGGTAAACCCTGGCTTTTCTGCTATATTTGTTTTCTATAGAAATGTATTTCTATGCCATCGCCAATTTCATTGGTTATGGGTCAGCTAAATAACGGGCATAGTGCGCCGTTATAGTGTTTAAAAACACTTCCGATTAGTTCCACCTGTTAAGGAGTTTCTCAACTATGGTTCGTTACGAAGCATTAGTGCTTGCCGTTCCTGAAATAACTCAAGATGAAATCAAACGTCTTGAGACCGATTTTGACAGCGTTGTAAAGACTGCAAAAGCATCTACTATCTCATTTGATAAATGGGGTAAGTACCGGCTTTCCTATCCGATTAAAAAGAATGATTATGGGATATATTTCCTTGCTCGTTTTGAAACAGCGCAAGCGTCGGCTCCGGTCCTTGAAGAATTGAAAAGTCTGTTTGCCATCAAGTTTAATGATGTGGTTATGCGTCACATGATTATCGTGTTGGATAAAAACCAATCATTGGAATATGAGCGACCGCTTTCTGTTGAAGAAGCACCAGCTAAAGAAGCAAGCCCATTTTCAAAAGAGCGCGGTGATGCGCGTGGTGGGTTCCAGCGGGGTGCCAAGGATGTTGAAAGTGACGATGAATCAGTTGAAGAGGAAGCATAATCATGACTAAGAAAATCAAATTAAAAATTAGTGCCCGTCTTGTTAAAAAAAGATTCCGTAAGCAGGGAGCAGGGGGCAAAAAGCATTGCCGCTTTTGTGGCGTGCCATCACAAGAACGTAACATCGATTACAAAAACGCTTCATTTTTGCGCGTCTTTTTAACTGAGCGCGGTAAAATTTTACCTTCACGTATCTCAGGAAATTGTTGTTTGCATCAACGCAAGCTGTCTGAAATGATCAGACGTGCGCGTACGATGGCTTTATTACCCTATGTAGCCACACGAGGATAACCTATGAAGACTCTTTTCTGTAGTAGTATGATTGCAGCTGGAATAGTAAGTGGTGCTGGATTGTATGGTATGGAAAAGGGTGTTGAAGCTGAAGTGGTTATTTTCCCTAGTAGCGGATCGCCTGCAAGTACACCGCCGCAAAGCCCGAATCCATCGCATACTGATAGAGGTACATCGCGACCACGCTTTTCTCCAAGTCCACGCTCAGTGCCAGGATGTCCGGGTGGTCTAGAACCAGAATATTGGGCTAAGCTTGCGATAATAGCTTCTGAAGACCCGCGTTTTAGGCAATTAGAAGAGCAAAGGGCTCAAGAAAAAGCTAAAGCTCTTGATGGTGAACACAAAAATGGTTCGCAGTAAAAAATGCGATAGCTCGTACTTGGGTACATAGCAAGAAACTATAGCCCGTATGGAATGTTTCATACGGGCTCCTTTTTACAACACGTTTTATACAAGAGTTATTTATGAATAAATTATACGCAGTATTGTTCAGTTTGATGATCAGTGTTTCTGGTTGTGCATGGGGAGCTGATCTTATGCTTCAACAACAAGAATTAGAAGAATGTGTTAAAACGGCACTATGTATAAAGGTTGTGCTTACGCAAAAAATACCGACGACTCTTTTGATTAAAGGAGAAAAAGTCACCTTTAAAAAAGAAGAGTTAGAAAAAGATTTAAAAGAGCATTTAGCGCACATAGATGACTTGATGAATCAAGAGGTAATATTGCCTGATAATATTACTCAAGAACTTCGTGAATTTGGTGAAAAATTTGAGCAGTTTTATAAAAAGTTGAATGCTCAGTAAAGTTTAAATAAGAAGAATAGGAATCCATGAATAAAACACGTTCAAATATTAGAAATATTGCCATTATCGCTCACGTAGACCATGGAAAAACAACCATGGTTGATCAGTTGCTGCGTCAATCAGGGACGATTAAAGCAGAAGGTGCTGATCGTGTTATGGACTCAAATGATCTAGAGCGTGAACGCGGGATTACTATTTTAGCAAAAAATACCGGTATTACGTACGGTGAATTTATCATTAACATTGTTGATACTCCTGGACACGCAGATTTTGGTGGCGAAGTAGAACGTACCTTGCAAATGGTTGAAGGATTCCTGTTACTTGTTGATGCGGCTGAAGGGGTTCTTCCCGGCACTCGATTTGTGCTTCGTAAAGCATTGCAGCTTAATTTAAAACCAATTGTGGTAATTAATAAAGTTGATCGTAAAGACGCTGATATTGAACGTACTGAAAATGCGATTCACGATCTCTTTTTAGATTTAGCGGCAAATTCGGATCAACTTGATTTTCCTGTGCTCTATGCTTCATCACGCGGTGGTTATGCATCAATGGATTCATCACTGCGTTCAGGTGACTTAAAGCCATTATTTGCTGCGATTATTGATATGGTGCCAGCACCGGTTGAACAAGAAGAACATTTACAATTTTTAACCACCAACTTAGATCGCTCAGATTTCTTAGGTATCATAGCGGTAGGCCGTGTATTTAGTGGTTCAATAAAATTTGGCCAATCGTTTATCTGCTGCAAAGATGACTATGTCAGCAAGCCAATGAAGGTTACTAAAATTTACAAATTCCAAGGGCTTGAGCGGATAGAAACACAAGAAGCATCGTTTGGTGATATTGTTGCTATTGCTGGGTTCGATGAGCCCGTTACTATCAACACGACGCTCTGTGAAGTTGGTTACTCATTACCACATTCATATGTTAAAATTGATGAACCAACATTGTCTGTGTATTTAGCGGTTAACGATTCACCGTTTAATGGACGTGATGGAAAATTATTAACATCGCGACAAATTCGAGACCGTCTTGAAAAAGAGTTAAAAACAAACGTTGCATTAAAAGTTGAAATGACCGATTCAGCCGATGTATTTAAAGTATCTGGGCGTGGTCAATTGCACATTGGCGTCCTTGTTGAAACAATGCGCCGTGAAGGTTTTGAAATGCAAATTTCAGCACCACAGGTTATTTATAAAACTATCAATGGTACGCAGTATGAACCTATTGAATATTTAGTTATCGATATTCCGTCTGAATACCAAGGTGTTGTTATGGAAAATGTTGGTAAACGTAAAGCGGAAATGAAAAATTTATCTCCGTATGCTGATGGCCGGTTACGTTTAGAATTTGAAGTGCCGTCCCGTTCACTTCTAGGCTTTAGAAGCCAATTTTTGAGTGATACACGGGGGACGGGTATTGCAAACATGAACTTCCACAGCTATCAACCATACAAAGGCGATATTCCGACCCGCACTAAAGGTGCCATGGTTTCTATGGAAGGCGGCTCAGTTACTGGATATGCGCTTGATAACTTACAAGAACGGGGAACGCTCTTTGTAAAACCGGGTGATGAAGTATATAAAGGCATGATTGTTGGTGAAAATAGTCGTGATCATGATATGGAAGTTAATCCATGCAAAGGTAAAAAATTAACTAACATGCGTGCATCAGGAACTGATGATGCTATTAAATTATCTCCGCCACGTCTTATGGATTTTGAGCGCTGTATTGAATGGATTCGCCCTGATGAGGTTATTGAAGTGACCCCACAACACATTCGTCTGCGTAAATACACACTCCGTGGTGTTGGTACTGCTAAATAATAAGCATACCCATGACGCGCTATAAGACTTTAATTGCATATGATGGTACCCCTTATCATGGATGGCAAGTCCAAGAAGGGTTACCAACCGTTGCTGGCGTTTTAGAGCATACCTTTGCGCGTGTGTTTGGAAAATCTATTTCTATGCGAGCGGTTTCCCGTACCGATGCTGGTGTACATGCACTGGGTCAAATTGCAAGTTTTGATTGTGATCCTTTTGCTGATGCACATCGTATTATGCATGCATGGAATAATGCGCTTCCCGGTACTATTCTTATCCGTTCTTTGCAAGAAGTTGATAAAGATCTGTTTCGGTTGCATGAAGTATCTGAAAAAATTTACCTCTATCATTTTTTTCTCGAGCGGCCGCTCCCGTGGGTAAGCAACTATGGCTGGTATTATCACAAAACTGTCTGCCTTGATCGCTTACAACAAGCACTTTCTGTATTTGTTGGCACGCACAATTTTCGCTCATTCTCAACGGGTGATGAGCGTGGTGATGATACTATCAGAACCATCGATGCTATTAATCTAACCTATCTCAAGCGCTATAACGTGTATCAAATTAAAGTGATCGGTAAGAAATTTTTACACCATATGGTGCGGCGCATTGTGGGCGCAAGCCTTGATGCAGCATCACACCCAATGATAACGCCACAGCTATTGCGTGATGTACTTACTCAATTGCAACCGCATCAAACCTTGACAAATGCACCAGCGCACGGTCTTGTATTATATAAAGTTAATTTATTGTAATGCCTAAAGGATACTACTCTATGATTATGCAAAACAGATCGATGTCACGGATTAAAGCAGCACTCGCCGTTGTTTCCATCATGGTTGGTGCAGGTCTTGCATATTATGCTACGCATGCGCGTGAAACAGGTCCTATTTGTGATTTTAATGAAGCGCGTGATGCAGATGCAGTAAAAAAAATTTTTAAAGATGATTGGTACTGGTTAAGTAACCGAGAATATATTCCCGAGAATATCGATTTTGTGCTCAAAACTCATTCACCTAACGAGTATGAACCGAGATACTATGGCAAAATGAGTATTAAAGTGCTTCGGGAGCATGATACGCTCATAGGCTTTATTACCTATTACATGCTCAACTTCTATGAAGGGAAAATCCTCTTTTTAGCCATCAACCCTGATTTTAGGGGCAAACGCTATGGGGAACCACTCATTAAATACGCTATAAACGACTTTTTTAACAACCGGGGGGCTACGGTAGTCCGCTTGGTAACTCGGGTGGATAATACCTCAGCCCAGAAGCTCTATATCCGTATTGGGTTTGTAGAGACCGGCCGGGACCTGGAGGATGGGTTTATTCACTATGCGATTAAAAAGGTGGATTGGCAGGGATAAGGGGTCTGATCGTGTTATTGCTTCACCAGTTGATTATTTTTCTAGCTGTAATACACTAAGAAAAGTGTTTAAAATAAGGTATTTTTATTTAATTCAAAGTGTGCATAGCACACCATTAGGGGTAAAGGGAATTATGATGAATTCTGTATACAAAAAAATCGCACTTGTGTGCGTAATGTCATTGGCTGCAAATCAAGCAGCACACGCGTTTCAATTTCCAAATGTGTGGAATTGGATTAAGGGGAATCAGAAAACAAGTACAGCGATTGTTGCGGGGATAGCGGCATTTGCAGCAGCATTATTAATGCTGCAGTACAAACAAAAAAACGCACAACTTAGATATTTATCTATAACTCCACGGGAGACACTTTCTGATGGGTTAAGTAAGCGATTGGCTGCATTAACTAAAACATCAGCAGGAGACATAGCTACCTCTATCAAAAACTCTTCTACGTATAATATTGAGATAGTGAAGAACAAGGGAGAAAGTAATGATAATCCCTTGGCATGTGTAATGTATGATACAAAAGATGGTCATCTCGTAATCGAACATATAGCAGTAGATAAGAGTTTGTGGATAACGTCACCTCTTAAAAAACTAGCTCTTGCATTGCCTATCAGTACTCATGAAGATATACACGTGAGTCATAATGTTAGTGATGCTGATATTCGTCTTATCAAAAACCAAATTATGGCGGCTGATAAGGGTATAGAGCCTGTGTATGAAGGTAGAGTGTTTAGACGTGGTAGAGCACGTGAAGCATTGGGTATTCAAATCAATAGAGTACCTGGAGCAAGTAAACACGAGTGGACAGATGCATCAGGTAAAGATAAACCAGATATAGAGATGCTCGAAGAAATGGCTGCAAGATCACGAGATAAATTAACTCACAGAGAGCGTTATGGAACTAAAGCAGATCACGATTTAACACGTAAATTTGAAGAAGCTCAAAAATCGAAAGCGTCTAAAGATAAGCCTGTTTCTGCGGTACAGACAGCTGATTCACAAAGACCATCATGGACGTATGATCACATGGATATCTTGTAAAATAAACGCAGCGATATCGGATAATTCTTTTAATGGGAGCTGTACCTTAGGTGCAGCTCCCATTTTAATTACAATAAATGGCACGGGATTGGTAGTATGCCGAGTGTGTGGCTGGTGAGTAACCGCATCAATCATCTGCTCAGCATTGCCATGATCAGCCGTGATATACAGCGTGCCATTACGTTCTTGTACAAGAGCTTTATATAATCTCCCTAATTCACGATCTAAGCATTCAATTGCTTTAATAGTAGCTTCTACATTTCCCGAGTGGCCAACCATATCAGCGTTAGCGTAATTAATTAAATAAAAATCAGCAGGGTTGTTCTGCAGTGATGTTATCACCGCATCAGTAATCTGTGGTGCTGACATCTCAGGATGCTCTACATAATTGCGCGCTTTAATAGAGGGAATGAGCATCTGCGTTTCATGAGGAAACGGCTTTTCAGTGCCGCCACCAAAAAAATAGGTGACATGGGCATATTTTTCCGTTTCAGCAATGGAGAATAGTGTTTTACCTGCTTTTGATAACAGCTCCTTGAGTGTTGGGTGAATGGGCTGAGTGGGAAACAGTACGGTAGTGTTTAATGTAGGGCTGTATGCAACGGGCGTAATAAAGCTGGTAAGGGGAATGTGCGTTCTTGGAAAGTGATTAAACGATTGCTCAACAAAACAGCTGGTTAACTGGCGAGCGCGGTCAGGGCGTAGGTTAAAAAATATAACGGCATCGCCGGCTTGGATAGTGCTGGTAGGATCAATTTGGGTAGGGATAATAAATTCGTCAGTGACGCCCTGTTTATACTGTTTTTCCAACACATCTTGCCAGGGCGCAGGTATGGTATCCTGTACTGTTGTTAACACCAGATAACTTTTTTGCGTGCGATCCCAATTACCATCACGATCCATGGCATAAAAACGGCCATGGATAGAGCCTAACGATCCGTAGCCAAAGGCAGTAATAGCATTTTCAAGTTGTTCTAAATAGATTGCTGCTGATTGTGGTGGCGTATCACGGCCATCTAAAAATGCGTGAATGTATACATGTTTAACGTTGTGTTGATGGGCAGCATCCAAAAAGGCATACAGATGTTCAACATCACTATGCACGCCTGCATCAGAGAGTAACCCCATGATGTGCAGTGCACTTTGCTGCTGCGCTACTTTTTTTAATGTGCTTATGAGCTGCTCATTTTTGAATAATGATTTATTGGCAATAGCAGTATGAATGGTTACCACTGGTTGCTCAATAACACGCCCTGCGCCTATAGTTAAGTGACCAACTTCAGAATTGCCCATCATGCCAGGAAATAGGCCTACGGCAGGGCCAGAGGCTTGTAGTATGGTGTGTGGATACTCAGAGAACCATTGATCAAGATGTGGTGTGTGGGCGAGCGCTATGGCGTTGCCTTCTTTTTCTGTCCGATAGCCAAAGCCATCAAGAATAACCAGTGCGGTAGGGGGTGTATGCTTCATGAAAACTCCTTAATATAGGAGTGAGCATAGCACTTTTATTTTCTGGGGCTAATGGTTTATACTATAGATCTTATCATGTTATTATTAGGGGTCTCATGAAACGAATATTTTGTCTTTTATTATTGGTAACGTCTTTAAATACGTTGCATGCTCAGGAGAGTAATAAAACAGAGCAATCTGTAGTGGTATCTGAAACGGCGGGCATGGATTCTGTTGATGCATTATTGGATGATGAGCGTCAAAATCCTACGCAGGAAGCACCGGAAATAAAACCGGTATCAACGGCAGAATTTTGGTTGAAGAAAATTGGTACCGCTATTTTAATAAACTGCATATACGTTAAGCAGTATATTATGCATCAGTTAAGTGCATTGTCAGGTTCACAGGATGAGCATGAAGAAAAAGATAGCAACTGAAGCGCACCAATTTGCGCTGTTTTACGAACCCTGCTCAACGTTGTTTGGAAAAGCGGGTATGCACGTTGACCTCAATGATCCCCCTCTTGTGCATCGCATAGCACGGGTACTGCGCTTAGCAGTTGGTGAAACCTGTATTTTGTTTGATAGAAAGCAGCACGCGCAAGTGCGCGTAGTGCAGATAGATAAAAAGAACGTGAGTGTAGTTGTTGAACAGATAAAGCAAAATCGCATAATTAAGCCAGAAATAACCTGTTATGTACCATTGCTTAAAAAAGAAGCGTTAGAGCAAGCGTTGTATGCCTGTGTAGAATTAGGCGCAACGCAGGTTCAGCTTATTAAAACCCACAAAGTGCACCGGGTTTATTCAAGTAAAGAGCTCGATCATGCGCGTGCGTGTATGATTGCTGCAGCTGAACAATCGAAAAATGTTGTGTTTCCTGTCTTAGATGAGATACGGGATTTTAACGACGTTGTACAACATCTGAGTACTCACCCTACCATTTTTTGTGATCCTACGGGCAAACCATTATTAGAGGTATTGAACACCCTACATGCTGATAAACCAGCACACGTGGGGATTATGATTGGCCCTGAAGGGGATTTAACGGCAGAAGAAAAAGAGTTGCTTGTGCAAAACAAGGTTATATTTTGCAAGCTGACGCCAACTATTTTGCGTGCGCAGGATGCATTAGTGGTGGCCGTGGGGGCTTTGCGATCGTCGTTGCGCGAGTGATTTTGTAGAAGCCTTGTTTTTCTCCTAGTTAAGAGATGCAAAACATAGTGAAGCGTATCCTATCAGACAGCGTCTATATTTTTCAGGCTCTTCATCTGGGATTACGACGGTTCTTATAGTTTCGAATTCAGGTATTTCTACATTTAACTGTACCAATTTTGTAGCTACATCCCAGTATTCATGGCGTATTGCGTAGAGGATGGGAGTTTTACCATATTTACTACGTGCAGTTAATTGTTCTTTGGTTAATGCCCCTGAATCAAGAAGTTGAAGCGCTGTTTCTCTATCTCTCCCTTTAATAGCATCAAGCAGGATGCGTTTAGGGTCCTGTTCTTGAGGTTCAATTATATGCGCTTTGAATGCCGGAGATATAGAAATAGTGACTGATTGGGCAGGTAAGTACTGGACTGCCTGTGCCTGTGAAGGTTTTTTAATTCGAGAGAGTTGCTTGCGTGTTAGTGTTAATGTTGGCGAAGGAGAAGGTGGTAACTGCCTTACTTTTTCAAGTACATTAACTGACTGAGGTTTATGCGGTTGCCGTGCGGGTGCGCGTGTATCAGCTTTAAGCTCATAGCCTTGTTGAGGTTCTCGCGCTTCATCAAGTTTATGGCGTTGAGGTTTTTCTAGTTCAAGTTTGGGTATTTGTACAGCAGGTGCAGGCATCGCTTGCGCGGTAGGTGCTACGTTGATTGTTATCTGTTGAACTTGATCCTGTTCACCCAAACATCTAAACAAACATGAACAATCGCATGCATTACTCTGTGTTGCTGCGAGTCCTACGAGAAGGGCAAAAAATAGTGCGCATGGGCGCACCAGGGTTATATATAATTTTTTCATTTTTATTCCATTAATTTAATACGTCTATGCTTGGGGTACGCTGCCAGGAATTTCTTCGTTTTCGGGTGCTTCAGGAATACTATCCAACTGCATTGGTTGTCCTGGGAACTGCGATTCTTGAGATTGTTCTCTGTGAGGTTCTTCCATCTCTTGCGGTGCAGGAGCTGCCTGCCTGTCCGCCGAAGTTTCCCGAGCTTCAAGTAGTGCGTTCTGACGCACCAGGCCCGGATAAACGGAGGGGGATGTTTGTTGTCCTTGTTGCTGTATAACGGTAACAGTGACACGGGCAGGGGGTTTGCAGGTGCATTGACATAAGCACCCCATGGCATTGGTTTGCATGCAGCTTATGGTTGCCGCTATTAATCCTACTATCATATACCGTCTTACTGACAACATGAAAAACACTCCTATTTATGAGTTTATTTATTATACTACACTTTTTTATTGATATGTCAAATAGGCAATTTATCATGTCCTAAGGGGGTAAATTCAGGGTAAAAATAGCCTTTTTCCCATTAAAGGGTAGGAGGTATTGATTTGGACGACCCCCTTCCTTTACCTTATTTTTTATACGGTTAAGAAAGGGAACGTATGAAGCGTGAGAAATCGGGAGTTCATCTGTTATTAGGGTTGTTATTAGTTTTTAGTGCCAGTGTTGGACTATTATATGGAGATAAAAAGTGGGATGCGCGAGCTGAGCGTGACGCCCTCGAAAAAAGATGTGCGAAGCTCGAGCCCAAGAATAGATTTTAAAGTTTGGGATGAGCACTCTTAAGATAGTGCGGGGTTAATGGAGTTCTTTGCCCCTTGCCTTCGTGCCATTTCTTTACCCCCATGCGGTGAATCTGATCAAGAGAGCAGGTTTCAGGCATAGGTGTTGGCATAATGGCGTATGAGCCAAAAGCATTGAGGATATGTTCTTGGTGCAACAGTGCCCCATTACCCACAAATTGGATAGGTTGTTGCGGGTAGATGTGTGCGAGTTCTGCAATGAAGTGCGAGATATTTTGACATCCCTTGCGTATCCCATTGGTATCTGCAATGGCATAATACACATCCTGATTGAATGCGTTTAAGAGAGCAACATTTATGTAAGCTGGATTGCGATATTCTTCGATTATGGCATCAAGGGAATCAATGCCAACAAGCGGTATCTGTGATGCGTAGTGTATGCCATTAATGGTAGCAAGCACAACACGGAGTGTGGTAAAAGGTCCAGGGCCACAATTGGTAATAATGTAGGTGAGATCGGAGACGATGAGATTGTGTTCAGATAATAGGACATCAAGTGCAGGAATGCACTGTGCGTTTGCATGAATTTTATCGATAGTGGTGCGTGCTATGATGGTTTGGTTTTTGCATAAGCCGATTTGAACCTGATCATAGGTGTTTTGAATGGCCAAATATGTCATGAATGTTAGCTGCGATTTTTACATTTAGATTGTTGGTAAAATATACTAAAAGCATCAAACTCAATACTTTTATCTTTCTTTAAAATAACTTTACCACAATTTAAGCATTTCCACCCATCGAAATTTAAAAAGTGATCAAAAAATGATTGTAATACCATAAGGCCGCCACATTTTTTACACTTCATGAACCAATCCTCTCCTTTTTTTAAGAGTAGGTGCACGTCAGGGAGAATATCAATACCCATATGCTTCAAAGATCAAACGCCTTTTTTAAAAATATAGGACATCATTCCTTGGTTCGTCAATGATGGGTCATGAAGGTGACTCTTGATTGGCTTGTAGAGCTCTAAATTCAAGATAGGTAGATAAAATAAATGCGGCGGCAACAGAATGGGAATCTATTTTTTCTTGTTTTGTTTTTGCATGTTTAAGGGTTTGCGCCTGTTTACTGCTTAAACGTTCATCCCATAGAATCCACGTTACCGTTTTAAAATGATTTTGCAGCTCTTTAAATAGTGTTTCGACTTTTTTTGTCTGGTCAGAACTGGTGCCACGCAATGTTTTTGGATGACCAACAGCAATATGCGTGATCGGTTCTTTATTCAGAAGTTCAGTTAAGAAGGGAATAAGGTCTGTGGTGCGTATCGTTTGATATGGTCGAGCAAAAAAGCCGGCAGCATCAGAAATTGCGCTTCCGGTCCATACATCGCCAACATCAAGAGCAAAGCATTTCATAGGGTAATTTTTTGAGGTGTATAAAGGTTTAAATAAGTCATAAAATAAGTATACTGTACCGCTAGTGTATATACAAATCGTGTAAAAGTCCCTCTGCGGACTATAAGGAGTTTTTATGAACGTTGAGATACTCATCCAGATATTACATTCTTGGATAAGTGGTTGGCCACTCATTATATTTGCCGTCGGTGCAGGTATCGTGTGTACGGTTGCGCTCAGCTTCATTCAAATTCGTTATTTCATGCAAGCCTGGAAATATATGTTGTTCCCGGCTACGCGTACCACCCAGGGAACAATGAGTCCCATCCAAGCATTTATTAATACGCTCAGTGCTAATTTAGGTAACGGCAGTGTTGCTGGTATGGCAGCTGCGGTCTACTCAGGAGGCCCAGGAGCTGCATTTTGGGTAGTTGCTATGGGGCTTATTATGATGTCAGTTCGTTTTGCAGAAGTGTACCTGAGTACCTATTTTTCTGCTTTTGCTAAAAATCCAGCGGACAAGGGTCAAGGTGGACTTGGTGGGCCAATGCTCTATTTACGTAGTGTTGTTGGTGGGCGCGTGCTTGCGTTTTTGTATGCAATTTTCTGTTTCTTATTAAGTATTATTACCGGTAATGCGATGCAGACCAATTCTATTGGATTGAGTGTTGCAACAACATGGGGAGTTCCGTACGTAGTAACGGCAGTTATAGCAACCCTCTTCATTTTATTTGTGGTTAGTGGTGGTTCAGCCCGTATTGTAAAAGCATCAGAAGCCATTGTTCCATTAAAAGTTGGCATCTTTTTTGGCTCAAGTATCATCGTACTTGCGTACCATTATCAATCAATTGGCAGTGCGCTTTCTTTGATCATCAAAAGTGCATTTAGTCCAGTAGCACTTGCAGGTGGCGCCTTAGGTTTTGGTATACAACAAGCAATGCGGTACGGCATTTTACGTACGGTGTTAGCAACAGAATCAGGCCTTGGTACCGCAGCTATTTTATTTGGTGCTACCGGAAGCAAAGAGCCCGTAAAAGATGGTATTTTATCCATGTTGAGTACGTTTATTAGTACGCTCGTTTGTTTTATGATTGCCCTGTGTATTGTTGCCAGTGGTGTGTGGGATAGTGGATTAACTAGTACTGCACTTACTATTGCATCATTTAATACCGTATTTGGCTGGCTTGGTGGTTGGGTGGTCAGTTTCTTATCTATTACGTTTGGTATGGGTGTGTTAGTAGCATTTGCCTACATTACCGAAGAAGCATGGTTGTACTTAGTTGGTGATACTAAACTGATGCGTTTGGTATTTAAAGTAATGTACTGCCTTACCGCTTTTATTGGTGTCTTTTTTAATGTCTGTTCGATGTGGTTACTCATTGATATCATGACTGCCGGCATGCTTGCGATCAACCTCTTTGGTGTGCTCTACTTGTTGCCCATTATCATAAAAGGCGTACAAGATTTTAAAGCTTCCAATCAAACCTAATCTAGATATCAAGGATTTACATGACTTTTGAACATTGCATACATGCTATCAGTGCGTGGACTGGTAGCTGGATTCTTATTATATACGTACTTGCTGTTGGTCTTATCTGTACTAGTGCGCTCAACTTTGCACAGTTTCGCTACTTTTTGCGCGCATGGAGTTACGTTCTTTTTCCAGTACAACCAACAGAGCAGCAGAGTGCAGATTCAATGACACCGCTGCAAGCATTTATTAATACATTAAGTGCTAATTTAGGTAATGGCAGTATTGCTGGTATGGCAACAGCTATTTATTCAGGTGGCCCTGGGGCAGCCTTTTGGGTGCTTGCTGCTGGATTTTTACTTATGTCAGTACGGTTGGCGGAAGTGTATTTGAGTATTTATTACGGTAGTAAAACTACTCAAGTTGGTCTTGGCGGACCAATGCTCTATTTACGCAGTATTACTGGAGGTCGTGTGCTCAGTTATATATATGCTGTCTGCTGCTTGTGTCTTGGCTTTTTGATGGGCAACGCACTGCAAACAAACTCAATTCGGATTAGTTTAGTAAAAACGTGGGGAATATCACCAACGGCTATTGCGCTCGTGTTACTTGCGTTTGTCTGGTACGTAGTCAGTGGTGGTGCGGGGCGTATTGTACGTCTTTCGGCTAAAATAGTGCCTTTTAAAGTGGTGCTCTTTTTTGGTTCAACAGTAGTGGTACTTATTTACCATGCCCATGCATTACCCGGAGCGCTTAATCTTATTATTACGAGTGCTTTTCATCCGCTAGCACTTGCCGGTGGTGTTCTTGGTTTTACGGTACAACAAGCAATGCGTTTTGGTATTTTGCGTTCTATTTTTGCAACCGAATCTGGTCTTGGTACTGCTGCCATATTATTTGGTTCAACCGGGAGCAATCAAGCAGTTAAGATCGGTGTCATGTCCATGTTGAGTACTTTTATTAGTACGCTTGGTTGTTTTATTATCTCGCTCTGTATTATTGCAAGTGGTTTGTGGGATAGTGGATTAACCAGCACCGCATTAACTATTGCTGTGTATGAAACGGTATTTGGGGCTTTTGCTGGTTGGATGGTCAGCTTTTTATCGGTGAGCTTTGGTATTGGGGTTATGGTTGTATTTGCGTATATTACCCGTGAAGCATGGCAATTTTTGTTTGGTCAGCAGTATGCGCGATTGTTTGCACTTGCCTATTGTGCAGTAGCAGTAGCGGGAGTACTCATGGAAGTTCATTTACTGTGGGCGATGAGTGATATTTTTATTGCGTGCATGCTTGCAATCAATTTGTTTGGCATTCTCTATCTATTACCTGTGATTCGTTCTGGGTTACGTTCATATGAACAGCATGCTGAATGAGGGTATACCATGCAACGTATTACAACACTTCCTACAATATTCCCGGTCACCTGTCACACTGATCATGTAGGGCCTAATTCAACGTTTGTGGTTATCAAAGGCTACAATCACGATGGCGTTAATTACATTCTTACTGCCCTTGAAAAAGGGGCTACTACCATTGTGCTTGAGCATGATGTAGTTCTCCCATTACCTATTGAGCATGCAATTAGTGCTCATAATACTCGCATTGAACGAGTTACAAATACGCGCTTAGCTCTTGCTACGTTAAGTGCACGAGCGCTTAATTATCCAGCACGCAAACTTAAGATCATTGGCATTACCGGCACCAAGGGTAAAACTACCAGCTCTTTTGTGCTTGAACATGTGCTTCGTTCATCGGGATATAACACGGCACTGGTAAGTACGGTATATAACATGATTAACGGCCAACGATTTCCCATGAGTTTAACAACACCACAACCCGATTATTTGCACGTCTTTTTTGATGCGTGTGTACAATCAGGTGTTGAGTATGTGGT